>NZ_JBIURV010000007.1:0-70178 GCF_044741025.1 Streptomyces sp. NPDC088246 | reverse complement strand
GTTGGGGCGGCCGCGTCCGGTGGTACGGACTCCGGAGGGGCGGGCGCGGCCGGTGGTTCCAATGCGGCCGGTGGTTCCGACGCCACCGGCGGTTCCGGTTCCGGCAGCTCCGGCGGAGGCGACACCGCCACCCAGGTCGACGACGGCGGCGACGACGTGGACACCTCCGGGGAACCGGACGGTGGCGACGACGTGGACGCCGGCGGCAACGGCGGCGACGAGAAGCCCGGCGAGAGCTGCACCTCCGGCGTCGGGGCGTTCTTCTCCTGTGCCGCACACCAGACCGGTGGCTTCTTCGAAGGCCTGGTCGGCGACGGGCTGTGGGGCGACATCACCGGCACCTTCGACACGGTCATCCACCCCGTCAAGGCGTGGAACGGCCTGATGGACTACGGAAAGAGCCTTGGCGACAAGTGGAGCCAGGACTCCAAGGACGCTGGGGACAAGTGGTCCAAGGGCGACTACCTCGGTGCGGTCTGGGACTGGACCAAGGCGTCCGGTGGCACCGGGGTGAAGGTCCTGGACGACATGTTCATCGGCGACGACGTCCGCGACATGTGGAAGAGGGGCGACGAGGGTCAGGCGATCGGCACCGGCCTGTGGAACATCGGCTCGCTGTTCATCCCCGGCTACGGCGAGGCCAAGCTCGTCGGCAAGTTCGGAAAGCTGGGCAAGCTCGGGAAACTCGGCAAGCTCGGCGAAGTGGCCGAGAAGGCCTCGGAGGCCGCGTCCAAGGCGAAGAAGGCCGCCAAGGCGGGCGATGTCGCGGGCGCCGAGAAAGCCGCGAAGGAAGCGCAGCAGCACGCCGATGATGCGGCCGAGCAGGCCGGCCTCAAGGGCTGCACGGTCGGCATGGGCGGCCGCGTACGAGTTCCGTACGCCGGTGACGACGCGGGCCCGGGCCTGCCGGGCACGGGCCTCCCGGGCTCCGGCACCGGCGTCCTGGCCGCGGCCCGCACGTCCGTGCCCGTCGGGTTCCTCACCGGAAAGTGCGACGAGGCCGACCCGGAGAAGAAGGCGGCCGCCGACGAGGCCCAGAGGCTGGCCGACGAGGCGAAGAAGGCGGCTGACGCGGCCAAGCGGCGGCAGAACCTGGAGCGTGCGCAGAACGAACCGAAGCCGGCCTGGTACAAGGACCTGAAGGACCCGCCGGCCGGGGCCAAGGACGGCGGGGTAGGGAACTGGCAGGAAATCAAGCCGGGCGTCTGGAACTACCCGACCGAAATGGGCGCCCGTTATCAGGAGCAGATCTCCAAGGTGGGCCGCGGAAAGGAGTACCGGGTTCCGCTGGACAAGCTCACGGGGAAGCCGGTCGACTTCGACGGCTGGGACGCCTCGCGCGGCACCTACCTGGAGGCGAAGTACGGGTACAAGGGCAAGGACTTCTACAACGCAGAGACGGGGGAACTCACCCCGAAGGTCGCGGACCGGTGGGCGGATCAAGCCACCCGGCAAGTGGACGCGGCGCGTGGGAAGCCGGTCGAATGGCACCTGTCCGATCCGGACGTCGCGGAGGCGGCCAGGGAAATGTTCGAGGCCCGGGGCATCAAGGTTAAGGTGATTCACACGCCTGGTGATGTGACGGGCTGAGTACGGGCGGCCGAGGACCGGGCAAGCGGAACGGGAAGCAAGGCTGAAGGGAAAGCCGTGTTGTACGTCGTGGCCAACGGCCTGTGGGGTGTCCGCGAAGAGAGCACATCAGCGATTGCCGAACGCTGGCTCACTACCCTGAACGGGCTCAAGGGCATTGACGGTCCGACGTTCGACGGGTGGCACGAGGCGGAGGACGGGGTTGCTTCGGACCCCGTTCTGGAACCTTCGGTCGACACACTGACCGCCTACATCGAGCGGAAGAACGTAGCGCCGGACATCGGCGTGATCGGAATGACGTCCTCACTCTGGGCACAGAACCCGGGGATGCCGCGTGTGACCGTGGCCGTTCACGCGGGTGGCACGTCCCAGTGGGTCACGAACTCCCTCGCGGTCACCTTCCGCTCCCGCGAGGTGGAGGAATCGGCAGAGGTGATCCGGCGCACCCCCGAGATGCTTCGCGTCATTGCCGAGGCCTGGGACATCGACGCCGGCCAGGTGTACAACAAGTCCGAGTACCGGGCCGTGTCCGATGAGTTCGGCCTCGAGAATTCCCATCCCCGCTGCGGCCGGGCGGTCTACCTCTGCGCCGGGCGGGCGGCGTCGGCACCCGAAGGGCTCGACGGCACGTACACCCGTACCGCGGCCGGCGGCCTGGTCATCGACCTCACCCGGGGCGGTACGACCGTGCCGAGCGTCGAGGCGATCGTCGAGGCCAACAGGGAACTGCGGGCGGCCGGGGCGCTGGAGCCGATCCCGGAGCCGTACGACCGGGACAAGTTCTGACGCCTGCACGCCTGCACGCCTGCCCGCCTGCACGCCTGCACGCCTGCACGCCTGCACGCCTGCACGCCTGCACGCCTGCACGCCTGCTCGCCTGCTCGCCTGCGCGCCTGCGCGCCGGCCCGCCTGCACTCCGGCCCGCCTGCACGCCCGTCAGAGCAACCCCCGCATCGCCGCGAACCCGACCAGCAGCCCCACCGCGAACACCCCCGGCACGACCGCGAACACCGCGGGCATCACCACCGGCCCCCACGCCCCCGGGCCCGCCACCGTGGCGTGCTTCGACGGGGCCGCGGGGTCGTAGCTGACCCGGACCGGCGCCCCGACCTCGAAGCCGAACGGCCCCGGGGCATGGTCGGTGAATTCGATGTCGCGGCCGTCACGGGTACGGAAGGCGAAGACGTACTCGGTGACGTAACTCCGGTCCGTGCCCGGCCCCCGGTCGACCGTCCGGCGGTCCGCGCACCGGCCCTCGGCGTGTTCGCCGTGCCGGACCAGCCGCAGCACCCGATGCAGGCGCAGCGCCGAGCGGACGGCGAACGCGCCGAGGAACAGGCCGAACAGCAGCAGGAACGTGGCCGTGCCGCCGGGCAGGATCTGCATGAACGAGCGCCCCCGATCCGCTACTTGACGGTGATCGAATCGACGAACGCGTCGAGGTCCTGCCGGCTCAGCGAGCCCTTCACCGCATTGATCCGGACCGCGAACGGCACGTCCTTCGAATCGACGCCCGCCACCACGACACCCGTCATCTCGGTGCCCGGCGCCGGGGTCTGCTCCTTGCCGCTCGACGTGAACTCGTAATCGATCCTGCGCGCCTCACGGGCGCTCTCCGCACCCGCCAGCCGCACGTCCGAGGTCTCCTTGCGGGTCGCCCCGAGACCGATACCGGCGCCTGCCGCAGCTGCCGCCTCACCCGCGTCGTCCACGCCCGTGGCGAAGTCGAGCTGCACGGAGACCATGCCGGTGCGCAGCCCGCCCTCCTCCTTCAGCGCGACGGCGGCGTTGGCCTTCGCGCGGTCGGAGGCGGGCTGCTCCTTGTAGCCCTTCTTCTCGGGGTAGCCGACGGAGAGGCTCTTGGTGTCGAGCTTGCCCCAGCCCTCCGGAACCGCGGCGGCGTCGTCGCCGCAGCCGGTGAGCAGGGCGAGGCCGATGGCGGCGGCAGCAGCTGCGCCGATTGCCCGGGACATCTTCATCGTCGTCGTCATCGCCTATCGCCTCGTCGTCGTGCGTGGTTGCTGCGCACCGTAGCCGTACCCGGTGTACGAACTACTTCGCGCAGTAGCTGTACGGAAGGTACGAGCGCTTGTCGCCCTGCGGAGCCCCGAGGAACTGCGCGTTGGTCAGTGTCTCCTTCTTGTGCTCGTCCGAGATGGAGAATCCGAGACTCATACCGAGCGATACCTCGAAGCCGAACTCCTGGGCGTCCGTCTCACCGTGGTACTTCATGGTGCTCGACAGGCCGTCCTGGAACATCAGCTGGTCGAACGGGTCGGTTCCGGTGGGCTTCTGCTGCATGGAGTGGTCGCCGAACATGTACTCGAACGGGGCGGTGTTGTTGCCGGAGCCGTTGAGCCACTGCTCGGCGACGGCCCGCTTGCCCTCGGTGGCCTGGTCCGTGTCCTTGCCGAAGACGATCGAGTTGGTCAGGACCTCGATGCCGGTCTCGCTGGAGGAGTCGGTGCCGCTGACCTTGCCGCCGCGCTTGTCTCCGTCCTTCTTGCCGTTGTCGCCGCTGATGTCGCCCTTGTCGGACGTGGAGCCGCCCTCGACGGTCTGGGTCATGTCGATGCGGACGATCTTGCCGGTCTTCTGGTCGCGGGTGACGGTGATCGCCCCGGTCCGGCTGTCCTTCGCGGCGGCCGTGCCGCCGAGCGGACCGGCCGAACCGCCGACCTTGCCCTCCAGTTCGAGCTTGGCGGTGTACGTGTACGACTCGTTGCCGTTGACGTCGTCCTTGGTGATGGTCACCTCGGGGGAGAACTTGGCCTTGCCGCCGAGCTTGGCACCGAGTTTGGTCTCGTCGCCCGCGCTGATGGAGAGGCCGCCGTCCGCGTACGCGTTGAGGCCGACGGTCGAGTAGGAGATCTTCTTGTCGCCGATCTTCTTCTCGACGTCCTTCTTCTTGTCGGCCCACTTCATGCCGGAGTACCAGCCGCCGCCGTAACCACCGCTGTACTTGGTGGAGGTCTCCCACATCTTCATTTCCTCGATGTCGTCCCGCATCTTCTTGGCCTCTTCCTCGCTCTTGAAGACCCAGGTGTCACCGTTGGTGATCTTGATGCCGCCGCCGACGTCCACATCCGCCTTGCCCAGTTTGCCGAGCTTGATGCCGGGGGTGCTGGCGGTCGCGCCGGCCGAGGCGGCGTCCGTGAACGTCATGTAGACCAGCTTGTCGTTCTCGTCGACCTTGCCGTCGCCGTTCACATCGGTCTTGGCCTGGCTGACCTTCTGCTGGAAGCCGTACTCGTTGCCCCACTCGAACCAGCCGATCTTGACCTTGTCGCCGACGGTGTCGGAGATGCTGGAGACCTGGCACATCTTGGGCTCGTAGTCGGCGTCCGTCTTCGGCTTCGCGGTGGTGTCCCCGCCGCCGGTGGAGCAGCCGGCCCCGCCGCCGCCCATCGAATTGATCGCACAGCGGATGCGTTCCCCGATCTGCCCGCCGACACCCGCCATGGCCATCGCGCCGATCATCGTGACGACGAGGACGATCACCCCGAGGTACTCCATGGCGGTGGCTCCGCCGTCCCGCCAGGAGTACGGGTGGTACGGCGCGGGCGACTGTTCCTCGCGGTCGTCCAGCAGCCGGTCGACGGCCAGCCCCGCGGCCGAACCGGTCACCAGCGAGACGATCGGCATCAACGTGCCCTCGAAGCCCACGAGATGCCAGGACACGGCGAATCCGTAGGCGAGCGCGGCCAGCGGGACACCCAGGGAGGTGAGCAGCGTCAGAAGGCGGGACTCGCGCTGTTCGTCGGGCAGGACGCGGGCCGACGCCAGGACCGTGAGTACGGTCGTGATGACGTTCGGCACGTGCAGCAGGGCGAGGCGCCAGCCGAAGGACGTGAGCCGTTCGTCGGTGGCGAGCATCTCGACGAGCCCGCGCGTCACCAGATATCCGGCGGCGATGTAGACGAGAGCACCGGCGGCCCAACTACGGGTCAGTGCGAAGAACACACCCCCGCTCGCGCCGGAACCACCACCCCCGCTCCCCGGTGGTATGTGGCCCGCGCCTCCGCTTCCCCAGCCCCCGCCACCAGTCACGGTTCTTTCCTCTCCGACGCCCACTTGCCATGCCTGTGCCCGCAGTTCTGCATTCGGGTGTGGGCGTGAGCGTACGGGTGTACGGGCCGGGTGACCTGGGCCCTTGGCCCCAAAGTCGGGCCCAACGAGCGATGCCCGGCCCCCGCGGGGTGCGGGGGGCCGGGCATCGGGGAGAGGTGGTCCGGATCAGTCCAGATCGTCCGCGAACGTTCCCGCGCGTTCGGCGACTTCCGGCTTCCGGACCCGCAGCACGGCGAAGCCGACGACACCGACGACCAGCGCGCCCACGAACACGTACGGCAGCACGTTCAGCGGCCAGGCCGGGACGGGCCAGGGTGCGGAAGGCGCGCGCCGCGGCCGCCAAGGCGTCGCGGCCCGCCGGCCGCCCGCCACCTCGCGGCTCAGTGCGGCAGCGGCTCACCCTGTCATTGCCGTTCTGGGTGGAGGTCAGGGGTGGCTACCTCTGAGGGTGGAGGCGGTGAAGGGCGGGGGCCACCTGGGGCTGATCAAAGTGAGTACCTGATGCTGACGGGGCCGGGGGCAGCGGTCCATAGGCTCGGTGGTGCTCCTGACAGCGCGTCATGACTGCTCAGGGCGGAAAAGCCGAGGGAAGATGACGACGTACCGATACACCGTGGCCGAACTGCGCGGGCAACTGCGGCAGCTGGTCCTGACCGGGGCCGCGATCGCGCTGGGGGTGGCCTTCCTGATCGCCTCCGTCAGTGGGAGCGGGGCACTGGTGGACTCCTTCAGCCAGACCGCGGCCGCCGAAGTCGGGCCCGGCGACGTGCAGGTGACCCCCGCGGCGAAGGGAGCACTGGACACCGACACGGCCGCCCGAGCGCGGCAGGTGGCCGAAGTGGCCGGGGTGTCGCTGCGGCTGACCGGCCGGGGCGGGGTGCTGACCGCGGACCGGCGGCCGCTGGGCGACGCCGCGGTGGTGAGCTCGGTCGCCGCCGACCCGGCGCTGCGCTGGCAGTTGCTGAAGGACGGACGGTGGCCGAGCACCCCGGGCGAGGTACTGCTCGACGCCGACACCGCGCGGCGGATCGCCGCCGCGCCCGGCGCGGACATCCGGCTGGTCCGCGCCGACGGCGGCACCGCGACCGCCCACCTGGTCGGCACCCTGGACGGCCGCGGCGCGCCCAGCTTCGCCGGACACCCGATCATCGGCGTCCCGGACGGCGCGGTGCAGCGGTACGCCACCGGCGTCACCGCCACCCAGCTCGACGTCCGGCTTCTGCCGGGCGCCTCGCGGGCGCGCGGTGCGCAGACGCTGCGCGCCGCCCTCGGCCCCGCTGCCGAGATTCGCACCCGAGACGCGTCCGTCGCCGAGGCGACCAGGCAGAGCAAGACCCTCTACGGAGTGGTGCTGATCGCCGCGCTCTCCTTCGTCCTGATCGCCCTCGCGGTAGCGCGGATGGTGGTCAGCAACACCTTCTCGGTGGTGCTGGGGCAGCGGACCCAACAGCTCGCCCTGCTGCGCTGCGTGGGCGCCGACCGAGCGCAGATCCACCGACTGATCCGCCGCCAGGGCCTGCTGCTCGGAGTGGGCGCTTCGGCCGCCGGGGCGCTGCTCGGGACCGGGCTCTGTGCAGCCGGTACGGCGTTGGCGCATACCGCCGACCTCGGGCCGGTACACCTCTCGCTCCTGCCGTCCCCGGTGACCGTCGTGTCGGCCGGCCTGTTCGGCGTCCTGCTCACCCTGCTGGCCGTCCGCGGCCCTGCCAAGGCCGCCTCGGCGGTGCCGCCGTTGGCCGCGCTCGGTGGTACGCACAGTGCGGGCGGCGGCCCGACCCGGCTGCGCGCCGCGGCGTGGTCCGCGGCCCTGCTGCTCGCGGGTGTGGCGCTGCTGGCACTCGGGGTGGTGGCCGGACCGCCGCTCTCCCTGCTCGCAGTCACGCTCGGCGCGATCTGCAGCTTCTTCGGGGTGCTGAGGCTCAGCCACCGGCTGCTGCCGGCGGTCGTCGCGGCGCTGGGCGCCCCCGCACGGCGGCTCGGCGGCACAGCCGGGCGGCTCGCCACCCAACAGCTACGGCTCAACCCCGCGCGGACCGGCGCCACCGGTTCGGCGCTGCTGCTCGGGGTGACTGTGCTGGTCAGCGCCGTCACCGCACTGGCGATCACCTCCAACTCCCTGATGCCGATGCTCTCCGCGCGCCAGCCCGGAACCTTCTCGGCAGCCACCACCAGCGGCCCGCTGCCCGCGGGGGCACTCGGCACGCTCGGTGCGCAGCGCCAGCTCGTCGTCACGCCGGTCCGTTCGGCAACCGTGGAGATCGACGGCCACGGCACCCTGGTGGCCGCCGTCGACCCGGCCCGGCTCAATGCCCACACCGACGGCATCGACCGGGCCAGCGCGCTCGCCGACGGCGCCGCGCTCAGCGGCCTCGACAACGGCGGCGTGCGCCAGGTCGCGGGGGCGATGGGCCGGCCCGGTACCACTCTGCGGATCGAACCCGGGCGCAGCAGCCTGCCCTTCACACTCCAGAGCGGGGCCGTCCTGCTGGTGACACCGGCGACCCTGGACCGGCTCGCCCCCGGCGCGGCCGTCACCACGGCCTGGATCAGCCCCGCCCAGGGCACCGACCACCTCGCTGCCCGTCGGGCCATGGACCGGGCACTGGCCGACTACCCCCACGTACGCGTCACCGACACCGCGGCACAGGCGCAGAGCCTGCGATCGCTGATGGACCGGATGATGCTGATCACCGTGGCGCTGCTCGGCTTCTCGGTCGCCATCGCCGGACTCGGCGTCGCGGCCACCCTGATGCTCAGCGTCAGCGAACGCGCCCGCGAGATCGGCATGTTGCGCGCCATCGGAATGTCCCGCCGGCAGCTGCGCCGCATGCTCACCCTGGAGGCACTACTGCTGTCCCTGGCCGCCGCGGTGATCGGCACCGCCCTTGGCCTCGGCTACGGCTGGGCGGCCGCCCGATCGGTCACCTCCACAGTGGGAACGATCGGCGGTCCACCCGTACTTCTGGTACTGGCAGCGCTGGGGCTGACCGTGCTCACCGGACTCGCAGCCGCCATCCTGCCGGCCCGACGGGTCGGACGGATGACCGTCATCGCCGCGCTCCGCACGACGTAACACCTGCGAAGCGGGAACGCAGCGCATCCAAAACCGGTCGGGATGCGCCCAGTACACATCGGTGGGTCCAGGACTCACTCATGCACACTGGCTAGGAACGGTGGCGTTGTCCGTTCTTGCCGCCATAGGGCTCACTTCCCCCGCGCAGGCGGCGGCGCAGGCCGCGTCACCGGCGGCGCCACGGATCGACTGGCAGCGGTGTGGCGGGACGGACCAGTCGGCGGCTCTGCGGTGCGGGCAGATCTCCGTGCCGATCGACTGGTCCCGGCCCGGGACCTCTCCTCGCACGACCATCGAAGTCGCGCGCCTGCCGGCGGCCGATCCCGGACACCGCATCGGGACGCTCTTCTTCAACCCCGGCGGCCCGGGAGATGGCGAGGTCGGCTATCTCCGCTACGAGCAGGCCCGTGAGCAGTACTTCCCACCGGCGCTGCGTGACCGCTTCGACATCGTCGTCGTGGAGCCGCGCGGCACCGGCGCCCGTAGCCGGGCGCCGCTGCCCGGCCCGTGGCGGGTGGGGCCACCCGCTGCGGAGATAATCGGCAGCATGCCCGACGACGATCCGGCCGCCCAGGCCACCGCCCCCGCACAGCAGCTCGTGCGGCAGCCCAGCCGCCGACCGCAGCCGCGACCGCAGCATCCCCCCGTCCGAGGCCGCCTCGCCACGGCCCTCGCGGCGGCGGCTCCGGCCCTCGGGGCGTACGCGGCCGTGCGTCTGATCGGTCTCGTCGTCTTCGCCGCCGCCGCGGCAGGCGCCGACAAGAGCGCCTTCCACCTCCTCGCCGAGCGCTGGGACTCTGTCTGGTACCAGCGGATCGCCGAGAACGGCTACGGCTACACCGTTACCCTCCCGAACGGCGACATCCACTCCGACCTGGCCTTCTTCCCCCTGCTGCCCGCTCTGGAACGCGGCATCGCCGAGCTGACCCCGCTCTCCCTCGCGGGCGCCGGACTGCTGGTCGCCTGGGTCGCCGCGCTCTTCGCCGCCTGGGGGATCTACGCCGTCGGGGCGCATCTGTACGGGCGTCGGGCAGGGGTGGTGCTGGCCGCGCTGTGGGGTGTGTACCCGACGGCGTTCGTCCAGTCGATGGCGTACACCGAAACACTGTTCACCGCGTTCGCCGCCTGGGCGCTCTACGCCGTACTGACCCGGCGCTGGATCGTGGCGGGCGCCCTGTGCGTACTCGCCGGGCTGACCAGGCCCTCCGCGGCTGCGCTCATCGCCGCCCTCGCGATCACCGCCGCGGTCACGCTCGTACGGGAGTACCGGGCCGGCCGGACGGACGGCATCGTCCGCCGCAACGCACGGATGCTGACCGGTACCGCACTCGCGCCGCTGGGCTGGCTCGCGTACGTGGTGTTCGTCGCCGTACGGGAGGGCAGCCCGTTCGCGTACTTCGACGTCCAGGCACAGTGGGGCAACAGCATCGACGGAGGCGTGGCACTCGCCTCGTTCATCCTCGGGCTGCCGCTGCCCGGCGCGCTCGGGCTGTGCGCGGCGCTGGTGGGGCTGGGATGGGTGGTGTTCCTGTGCGTACGGCAGCGCCAGCCGCTCCCCGTACTCGCCTACTGCATCGCCGTCGTCGTCATCGCGCTGATCGGCTCCGGGTACTTCGGGTCCAGGCCGCGGCTGATGATGCCCGCGTTCCCGCTGCTCCTCCCGCCCGCCGTCGCGCTGTCGGGGCTGCGCACCACGGCCCGTACGGCGACGGTCGTCGCCGTGCTCGCGGTGGCGTCGGCGGCCTACGGGGCGTGGACGCTGCTCGGCTCCGGCCCGCCGTGAGCGCGAGCACGCCACCGGCACGGGGTGCAACGCGTTCCACATGGACCTGGTCAACGCGACCCTGCCGCCGGACCACACCACGCTTCTGTGCGTCCGCCCCGACCCGCTGGGGGCCGGCGTGAGCATCCTCTCCAACGCGCGCGAGGCCGTATCGCGCCTGACGCCATCGAGTCGCGCTCTCCTGGCCGACGTGGTGTACCGCTACGGAGGCTTCTTCGACCTGTCCGACGTCGGCGAGGAGTACACGCCGTTCCCTGTCCTGGACGGGGAGCCCGAGGACCGCGGGTTCGTGCGGTTCACCGCCAAGATGCTCGCCGAGTCCGGCCTCGACGAGGAGCACGCCCAGGCGGCCAAGGAACTCGCGGATCAGATGGTCGCCGACCAGGTCTCCTGCACGCTCCAGCGCGGCGACTTCCTGATCGTGAACCAGCACCGCTGGGTCCACGGCCGCGAGCTGCTCGGCGACGGCCAGCACGGTGTCACGCCCGAGAAACGCCGCCTGCTGCTCCAACTGTTTCTGCGCAGTGCGGGCGCCACGGGTCAGGCCGCCTCGTAGGTCGTGCCGGCGGGTGTCTGGCCGGGTCTCGCGGAGGTCCTAGATCCGCGAGTTGCGCAGCGACTGCCACACAGCGCCGGCCAGCGCCCGCGTCGACCGCGGGACCGACAGTCCCTCGTGCTCGCGGTACAGCTCCCAGTTGTATGGGACGAGCGACAGCTTGTTGGAGGACAGTGACCCCGCCTGGTGGGCCCTGTACACCGCAAGCGGCTCGGGAAGGCCCCGGGCGTCAGCGCCGTCGCGCATGATCGACAGCCACAGCGCGTAGTCCTGTCGCTTCCGCATCTCCGGCATCAGCCTCGTGCCCAGGACGTTGCGGTCGTACATGGCGGTCAGAGCACCGATGTGGTCCTGGACCAGCATCGCGCGGTAGTCCACGTGTTCCCGCGCGCGGACCACGCGCCCGTTCGGGATGAAGTCGGTGCTCTCGCCGTCGTAGTCGGCGTCCATCTTGAAGTACGAGGTGAACGTGAGAGGTGCACTACCCGCCGCCGCGAATTCGATCTGCCGCTCGGCCTTCTCCGGCAGCCACATGTCGTCACTGTCGAGGAAGGCGACGTAGTCCCCCCGGGCCCGCTCGATTGCGAGGTTGCGTGCCCGGCCGGCACCGCCCCGTTCGGGTGCCGATTCCGGCAGGACGCGCTTGTCCTGCCGGGCGAACTCCATGAGCAGGTCCATGGAGCCATCGGACGACTTGTCGTCGGTGATCAGCAGCTCCAGGTCGCTGTGGGTCTGCGTGAGCACCGACCGGATTGCTGGGCCGAGAGTGGCTGCCGAGTTGTACACGGGCATCACGACGGACACCAGGGGCACAGCGCTTCTCCTTGCTCAGCCAGGAACGACGGTCCATTCAAGCACTGCGATCGAGTAGGAGCTGCCATGCATGTTGTTGTCGCTGGTCAGGGCTATGTGGGGCTGCCGCCGGCCGTCCGCGCCGCAGAGGTGGGGCACCGTGTCGTCGGCTTCGACGTGGACCCGCATCGCGTCCAGCAGCTCGCCATTGGCGAGTCCTACGTGGAGGACGTGGCGTCCGCGCGGCTCCGCGCAGTGCTGGACTCCGGGGCCTACCGCGTGACCGCCGAAGCCGCCGCGCTGCCCCGGTTCGACATCGCGGTGATCACCGTGCCGACCCCGCTGCGGGACGGAGTGCCCACCTGACCTACGTCGAGTCGTGTGCCCACACGCTGGGCGAGCACTTGTGCCCCGGTGCGACCGTGGTCCTGGAGTCCACGACCTACCCCGGTACCACCGAGGAGGTGGTGTTACCGATCTGCCCGGTGCGTGAGGGCAGCCGGGCAGCCCACGCCTCAGCCCCGGCTCTCCTCGGTCTGGACGATCCGCACCCGCGCCCCCGGCCGCAGTCCCCACTTCTCCATCGCCCCGGCCTCCGACTCGATCACATGACGGGCCCGCAGCCGCGGCATCCCGAGCCGGCCCGGCTTCATCGTGTGGACGGCGACCACGTTGAACTTCCGGTCCAGGTACGCCACATCGATGGTGAACCGCATCCGGAAGGTGTGCACACTCCCGCACGGGGTGATCAGCAGGGCGCCGTCGATCCCGTCCTGCCCGAGCAGCCCGCGGCTCCTGGTCCAGTAGGTGGCCGCGATCCGCAGCGGTATCTCCGGCTCCTGCCCTCCCTGTGGATCGGTGACCGTCAACGTCCCATTCCCATTGCGCCATTGAGCCATGGCCAAGACGGTAGCGTCCGGTGACGGCCGCTGGGTCCACAACGGTGCGCAGTGGGCCCCAGGACCCATGACCCGTGCCCGGCACCCGCCTAGGGTCTCCTCCGTGTACGCCATGCTGACAGTGCTCGCCGCACTCTGGGGCGCAGCGGCCGGACTGCTGGTCCCGCGCGCCGCCTACCGGTTCTCCGTCGAACCGGAGGACACCTGGCGGGACACCTGCCCCGCGGGCCACGCCCTGACCGGTGCCGCCCGGGGCTGGCTCGGCTCCACCCGGTGCGCCATGTGCGCGGCGGCGGTGCCGGTCCCCACCGCTCCGGGCGCCGAGCCGGGAGACCGGAGTGACCGGGAGGACACCGCACAGTCCACGGCGCGCTACGCCCCCGGCGTCCTCGTCCCCGTCGTCACCGCGCTTGCCTGCGCCGCGCTCGCAGCGGCCACCGGACTCCGGCCCGAGCTCGCCGTCTGGCTGCTGCTGGCCCCCGTCGGCGTACTCCTCGCGACCATCGACCGCCGCGTCCACCGCCTGCCCGACCGGCTGACCCTGCCCGCCGCGGGGGCGGTCACCGTACTTCTGGGCGTTGCGGCGCTGCTCCCGGAGCACGGCGGAGCCTGGCTGTCCGCCCTGCTCGGCGGTGCGGCCCTCGGAGCCTTCTACTTCCTGCTCTTCCTCATCAACCCGAACGGAATGGGCTTCGGAGACGTCAAGCTCGCCCTGTCGCTGGGCGTGGCCCTCGGCTGGTACGGCTGGGCCGTGGTGTTCGCCGGGGGCTTCGCCGGGTTCCTGCTCGGTGCGGTGTACGGGTTCGGGCTGATGGTCCTGAAGAGGGCCGGGCGCAAGACCGGCATCCCGTTCGGACCTTTCATGATCACGGGTGCGCTGCTGGGCATACTGCTCGGCGGACTGGCCGCCTGACCGCTGCTCGGGCTGTCGGCCGCCCGCCCCGCCGTATTGAGGTCGCGCGGGCCACCGCCCGGCTGACACCATTCCCGTATGCCCACAGCGCCCGCAGAAGCAGCGGAACACGCACGGTTCGACGTCCTCGCTGCGGAGGCCGCCGCCGTCTCCGTCGACGGCTGGGACTTCTCCTGGCTCGACGGCCGGGCCACCGAGCAGCGCCCCACCTGGGGCTACGCCCGTGCCATGGCGGACCGGATGGGACGGGCCAGGGCCGCGCTCGACATCCAGACCGGCGGCGGCGAGGTCCTCGCCTCCGTGCCGAAGCTGCCGCCGCTCACCGTCGCCACCGAGTCCTGGCCGCCGAACGTCGCCCGCGCCACCGCACTCCTGCACCCGCTCGGTGCGGCCGTGGTCGCCGATGCGGACGAGCCGCCGCTGCCGTTCGGCGACAACGCCTTCGACCTGGTGGTCAGCCGGCATCCGGTGACCACCTGGTGGGAGGAGATCGCGCGGGTGCTCACCCCCGGGGGCACGTACTTCTCGCAACAGGTCGGCCCGGCGAGCGTCTTCGAACTCGTCGAGTACTTCCTCGGCCCGCAGCCGCCCGAGGTGCGCGGCGCCCGCGACCCGGAGAAGGCACGGGCCGAAGCCGAGGCGGCCGGGCTCGACGTCGTCGATCTGCGGATGGAGACGCTGCGTACCGAATTCTTCGACATCGGGGCCGTCGTCTACTTCCTGCGGAAAGTGATCTGGATGGTGCCGGGCTTCACCGTCGAGGAGTACCGGCCGAAACTGGCCGCGCTGCACCACCGGATCGAGACCGAGGGGCCGTTCGTGGCCCACACCACCCGATTCCTGATCGAGGCCCGCAAGACCGAGGAGGGCAAACCGGAGTAGGCCGTGCCGCCTGCTTTCGCCCGGAGGGTGCGACCCTGGACGGTGAGCGCATGGGAGGGAACCGGCCATGAGGGTGGGGAACGAAGGGGAAGCACCGCGTGTCCCGCGGCAGGGGAAGGCCGACTGGCTCAGAGGCGCACGGATCGTCGGAGTGCTCGGAGTCTTCTACCGGCCGGAGGGGCGGATGGGGGAGCCGGAAGCCGTCGAATTCCTGCTGGCCGACGGCCAGTCGGTGCTTCTGACCTGCGCCTCCGACCGGACATTGCATGTCGGCCCCGGTGCCTGGCCGAGGCTGCCCGACTGGTGCGTACCGTCGGGACAGTGGGAGTTCGCCGCAATGTCGAACCTGCCGCAGCCGCCCGACGGCGGCTGGACCGTCACCCGCACCGAGGAGCGCAGGGACGAGAAGGGCGAGGTGCACGAGGCCGTCATCCGGTGCGAGGGCGGACGCTTCGTGGTCGTCGGCGGCGACACCGTGTCGATCCGCTTCACCCGCGGCCACCGGGGCGCACCGGCGAGGGGCTGATTCGCCGCTTTCCAGCCTGTCCGGCGTTTGAGGACAGGCTGGCGACCGGACGGGCCCGGTGAACCAACGCTGTCACCGCACCGGCCGCGACGGCAGGCGCTACGCGTGCGGGCCCACCGTCACCTTCCCCACCGTCAGTTCCGGCGTGCCCTCAAGCACTTCGCCGACTCGCGCCACTTGCTCCTCCAGCCCCCGCAGCTGCCCGGCCGTGAGCGGTGACAGCGGCTCCACCGTCACGGCGATCCGCCGGCCCGACCGGCGCTGGTGCCACACCCCGGCCACGGTCCCGTCGATCAGCAGCACCGGGAAGTTCCCCGCCTGACCACCCGCCAGCGCACGGGTGTACGCCACCCCGGGGAAGAGCTTCTCGCGCGGCTGGGACGCGATGAGATACGCGTCGAAGTAGGGGAGCAGCCGCACCCCGCGCACCGGCTCCACCAAAAACGCCGTGTCGCCCGCCACCAGCCAGGCCGGCTCCCCCTCGTACGCCACCTCCTCGATCTCCCCGCGCGCGGCCATCCCCGCGAACAGCTCCGCCGCCCAACGCTGCGGCGCCGCGAGCCACTTCGCGAAGTGCTGGGGCGTGGCCGGACCGTACGCGTACAGATAGCGGCGTACGAGACGGGCGAGCGCCTCGGGACCGTCGAGCGGGACGGCGTCCGGGCGGGTGTAGGTGACCTTGCGGCCGCGACCGGGCGCGAAGCACAGCGCGCCGCGGTGACCCGCAAGATGCATTACCTGCCGCCAGCGCGGCCACATGTCCTGGAACGCGGGCATCACCCGGTCCCCGGCCCATGCCCCGGCACGTTCCACCACCGCATCCGAGAGCTCGTCGACGGTCAGCTCGGCCCCGGTCAGCGCGTCCGCGATCGCGGCGAGCACGGCCTCGGTCTGCTCCGGCGTCATCCGGACATCCTCGGGGAACGGATTGCGTCCGGCCGGTACGGCGGACAACGCGCCGGTCCACATGGGAAGTTCGGCCATCGGCAGCAGATGGACGGTGCCGCGCGGCCCGTGCGTCTTGACCAGGGTGCGCTCGGTCCACAGCGCCTCGCGCACATCGGTACGGGTCGCGCCTGCCGTCCGCAGCCCGACGGAGAGCTCGGCGGCCGACAGCACCTGGGCGTGCGCGGCCGGCAGTGCGCCGACCGCATCGGCCGGGGTGAGGTGCACCGGAGCGGCGAGCCCCTGGCGTTCCATCCGGCGCGCGTTCGCCCCGGTCCAGGTCACGGTCGCGGTTCGTGTCGTCATGATGCGGAAACTAGCGGCCCATCAGGTCAGGGCCTGTCCCATACTCGGCCCATGACCTCTGCGAGACGTACAGCCAGGACTCTCGCCACCGCGTCGGTGCTCCTCCTGGCGCCCGCCCTCGCCGGCTGCGGCACGGAGCGGGCCGGGGCCGCCGGACCCGGTGCGGGATACCGCCCTCCGGCCGTGGCGCCTCCCCCTACGTCGAACCGGACGCCGGCGACGGCGCGCCGCACTATCGGGAGAACCACGCCTTCCGGTCCACCGCCGAGCTGTCCCCGGACGACCGGGCCAAGGGTGCTGCCGAAGTGAAGAAGGTCGAGGCGGGCCTGGCCGGCATCGCGGAGGGCCGCAGGACCACCGAGTCCCAGCTCCATGAGGCACTCGCCGGTCTGGGAAACGGCCCCGAGGCCATCTCCACCGGCACCTTCGGTCCCCACCGCAACACGTTCGTGGTCGACCTCGGCCCGATCTGTGTGGAGGGGGCCCCGGACGGCATGGTCAACGGGCCCGTCAAGGCCGAGGCCCACGGCCGCTACCTCGAAGGAACCGGCTGCGTAAAGCCGGTCGGCGGCCACCGAGGCCCCACCGGATGCCGTGCTCGCACCGGAGTCCGGCGAATCCGGAGAGTAATTGTGGAGTGGCGTGGCACGCAGCATCACTTACGAAGGGTTATGGTGGAAACCCCCCCTCGGGCCGGTCCGTATCCCCCCCCCACGGACCGGCCCGTTTTTTTGTGGGCCCGCTGTGCGCACCGTGTGGCGGCCGCGTGCCGACTGCGTGCCGGCCCCGCGAAGGCCGCCCCCGGTCAGCTCCGTCCGGCCCAGATGTTGGTGCCCGCGGTGTCCACGGCGAAGGTGTCGATCTCCTTCAACTCCTCGGCGGACAGCGGCGCCCCGGCAAGCGCCGCGACGTTCTCCTCCAGCTGCTTCACGCTCGAAGCGCCGATCAGCGCCGACGTCATGCGGCTGTCCCGCAGCACCCAGTCGAGTGCCAGCTGGGCGAGTGACTGCCCGCGCCGCCGGGCGATGTCGTTCAGCCCGTTCAGCCGGCGCAGCACCTCGTCGGAGAGCAGGCCCGGGTCCAGGGACTTGCCCTGGGTGGCGCGCGAGCCCGCCGGGATGCCTGTCAGGTACTTGTTCGTGAGCAGGCCCTGGGCGAGCGGCACGAAGGAGATGCAGCCCATGCCGGCCGTCTCCAGGGTGTCGAGCAGCCCGTCGTCCTCGATCCAGCGGTTGATCATCGAGTAGGACGGCTGGTGGATCAGTGCCGGTACACCCATCTCCCTGAGCAGCCGGGCCGCCTCGGCGGTCTGCTCCGCGTTGTACGAGGACACACCCACGTACAGCGCCTTGCCCTGCTGTACGGCGGAGGCCAGCGCCCCCATCGTCTCCTCCAGCGGAGTGTCCGGGTCGAAGCGGTGGGAGTAGAAGATGTCGACGTAGTCGAGCCCCATCCGCTTCAGCGAGGCGTCGAGCGACGACAGCAGGTACTTGCGGGAGCCCCACTCGCCGTACGGGCCGGGGTGCATGTCGTAGCCGGCCTTGGTGGAGATGATCAGCTCGTCCCGGTACGGGGCGAAGTCCTGCCGGAACATCTTGCCGAAATTGAGCTCGGCGGAGCCGGGCGGCGGCCCGTAGTTGTTGGCCAGATCGAAGTGGGTCACCCCGAGATCGAAGGCGCGGCGCAGGATCGCCCGCTGGGAGTCCAGCGTGCGGTCGTCGCCGAAGTTGTGCCAGAGCCCGAGAGAGATGGCCGGGAGCTTGAGACCGCTGCGGCCGGTGCGGCGGTATTCCATGGAGTCGTAGCGCGAACCGGCGGCCCGGTAGAAGAAAGGAGAATCAGTCACGTTTCTCTCCTTATCACGGACTTGTGACAGGCCGGGTTGGGCCGGTGCGCCGCCTGCGCAGTAATGTGGCGGCTTCGGGGACTGCCACGGCACGGCGGGGCGACGGACTCTGCGGACTAGTGCGGCGATCCCCAGGGGGACGACCCCGGACCCCGGGCAATGGGGCGGGCGGGCCCGCACAGAACCGAGAGGTGAACTCAGTGAACTTGCGCGACCTGGTGTACGGGCTCTACGCGCGCCGGGTGGAGGCCCGCCTCGACCACACCCAGGTGCCCAAGCACATCGGCGTCATCCTCGACGGCAACCGGCGCTGGGCGAAGGCGTCCGGCGGCACGGCCGCGCAGGGGCACCAGGCCGGCGCGGACAAGATCCAGGAGCTGCTCGGCTGGTGCAGTGAGACCGATGTGGAAGTCGTCACACTCTGGCTGCTCTCCACGGACAACTTCGACCGGCCCGAATCCGAGCTGACGCCGCTCCTCGGCATCATCGAGAACACCGTGCGCGACCTCGCGGCGGACGGGCGCTGGCGGGTCCACCACGTCGGCACGCTCGATCTGCTGCCCGCCCACACCCAGACCGTGCTCAAGGAGGCCGAGCAGGCCACGGCCGGCATCGACGGGATACTGGTCAATGTCGCCGTCGGCTACGGCGGGCGCCAGGAGATCGCGGACGCGGTCCGCTCGCTGCTGCTGGACCACTCCGCCAAGGGGACGTCCTTCGAGGACCTGGCGGAGATCGTCTCCACCGACCTGATCTCCGAGCACCTCTACACCCGGGGCCAGCCCGACCCGGACCTGGTGATCCGTACCAGCGGCGAGCAGCGGCTGTCCGGTTTCATGCTCTGGCAGAGCGCGCACTCCGAGTACTACTTCTGCGAGGTCTTCTGGCCGGCGTTCCGCCGCGTCGACTTCCTGCGAGCCCTGCGCGACTACGCAGCCCGCCACCGCCGCTACGGCGGCTGACACCGCCGCCCTACAGGGCTCCCGTCCCCCGGAGAGGGCGACGTCCCCGGCGGCACCGGGTTCCCGTCGGCGGTCGCCGGACGGGCTTGAGCGGTGCCGTGCACCGTTTCGCTTTCCAGCCCGTCCGGCGTTCGAGGACGGAGCCATTCGGGTGGTGTGCCCGAACCCACAGGCCCGGGCCACTGCTCCCGTCTCACCGCCCGCCCCAGGGCGGCATGGCTTCGCGTGTTCGAGGGAATACCCCTGACAGGTCGATGTCCGGTCACCAACCAGGCGGACGTCGTGTCCAAGTGAGCGGCATGGAGTCCGCTCGCCCGGGAGGCCTCTTGCACACGAAGGACCGTACATACAGTGCGGCCGACGCGGAGGGCCGGCGCTCGGCCCGTGCATCGGGGCCGCAGCCCGGTCCGTCCTCTCCCATTGGGATGCTCCGCGACGCCGTCGCACCCCAACCTCGTCCGAGGGGGTACGTCCTTCCGTGGTGACCAGCACAAAGCGCCGCATGTCCGACAGGCGCACCTATGTTCTCGACACCAGCGTCCTGCTGGCCGATCCGAACGCCATGGCCCGGTTCGACGAGCACGAAGTCGTGCTCCCGATCGTCGTGGTCACGGAACTGGAGGCCAAACGGCACCACCCGGAGCTGGGGTACTTCGCCCGGCAGGCCCTGCGCCTGCTGGACGACTTCCGGACCCGGTACGGCCGGCTGGACGCCCCGATCCCGCTCGGGGATCTGGGCGGGACGCTGCGCGTCGAACTCAACCATTCCGACCCCGGCGTACTGCCCGCCGGCTACCGGTTGGGGGACAACGACTCACGGATCCTCGCGGTCGCGCGCAACCTCCAGGCCGAGGGGTACGACGTCACGGTCGTCTCCAAGGACCTGCCGCTGCGTATCAAGGCATCCTCGGTCGGCCTCCTCGCCGAGGAGTACCGTGCCGAACTCGCCATCACCGACTCCGGCTGGACGGGAATGTCGGAACTGTCCCTCGCCGCCGAGCAGGTGGATCTGCTCTACGGGGAGGAGACGCTGTACGTACCCGAAGCCGCCGAACTGCCCGTGCACACCGGACTGGTCCTCCAGTCCGAGCGCGGCAAGGCGCTCGGCCGGGTCACCGCCGAGGGAAATGTGCGCCTGGTGCGCGGCGACCGGGAGGTCTTCGGCATCCACGGCCGCAGTGCCGAGCAGCGCATCGCGCTCGATCTGCTCCTCGACCAGGACGTCGGCATCGTGTCGCTGGGCGGCAGGGCCGGCACCGGAAAGTCGGCGCTGGCGCTCTGTGCCGGTCTCGAAGCCGTCCTGGAGCGCAGGCAGCACCAGAAGGTGATGGTCTTCCGCCCGTTGTACGCGGTCGGCGGGCAGGAACTGGGCTATCTCCCCGGCACCGAGGCCGAGAAGATGAGTCCCTGGGCGCAGGCCGTCTTCGACACGCTCTCGGCGGTCGCCGGACGCGAGGTGATCGAGGAGGTGCTGGGGCGCGGCATGCTGGAGATCCTGCCGCTCACCCACATCCGGGGCCGCTCGCTCCACGACGCCTTCGTGATCGTCGATGAGGCGCAGTCCCTCGAACGGAACGTACTGCTGACCGTGTTGTCCCGGATCGGGGCGAATTCCCGGGTGGTGCTCACACATGACGTGGCCCAGCGGGACAACCTCAGGGTCGGCCGGTACGACGGAGTCGTCGCCGTGGTCGAGAAACTGAAGGGCCATCCGCTCTTCGCGCATGTCACGCTCAGCCGCTCCGAGCGTTCGCGGATCGCCGCGCTGGTGACCGAAATGCTGGAGGAAGGCCAGATCTGATACGGGATGCGACAGTTGGTGCCGCCCGGCGAGCGAAGCAGCTTAGCCGGGCGGCACCGTGCTGCGGTGGCATTTGCGTAAAACACTTGCTCCGAACGAGGTGTGAGCTTTCACACGCAACAGAGAATTGCCTACCGGCGTGCCGTTCCGGCAGAGTCTTGCTTCCGTCAGGCCCCGCATACGGCACACCCGCACCTCCAGAGGTGCCACGCACCACACAACTCAACAATCGCCGTCCGTATGCCGCCCGCGAGCATCACGCGGCACTCCCCCAGGGGAGTTGCCCACCGGGCCCGTGCCTCCCGTGACCCAAGCAGTAGGGAGGCCAGTGCCAGGGGCACGATTGCGTCCGCGAGGTCACCTAAGCGGGCGATGCTGGAAGGACACCGTGTGAGCCGGATCTCGGTCCGGGGGTTCGCCGTGGCGTCAGCCACTGCCGTAACCACCGTTGGCGCCGTCGTAGGCGTTGCCTCGGGCAGCACTCCCGCTGTCGACGACAACAACTTCGAGGCGACCGCAGCCGACACCACGCTGCTCGCCGACATCCCCGCGGGCCAGCAGGCCCAGGTGCAGACCGCCTCGCTGACCCAGCAGGCCGACGCCCAGGCATCCGCGGCCGACGCGTCGGCGAAGAAGTCCGTGGAGGAAGCGGCCCGTATCCAGGCTGCCAAGGACGCCAAGTCGAAGAAGCAGGCGGCCGAGGACAAGCTGGAGAAGGAGCGCCAGGACAAGAAGGACGCGGCCGAGCGCGCCAGCCGTTCCGAGATCCGCAGCGCTTCCTCGTTCGCGCAGCAGGGCTCGTACACCGTGGCCGAAATCCAGGCGATCGCGCGGCAGATCGTTCCCGCCGACCAGTTCCAGTGCTTCAGCAACATCGTGAACGTCGAGTCGAGCTGGAACTACCGGGCGAGCAACCCGTCTTCCGGTGCCTACGGCCTCGTCCAGGCGCTGCCAGGCTCGAAGATGTCGAGTGCCGGAGCCGACTGGCAGACCAACCCGGCCACGCAGATCAAGTGGGGCCTCAGCTACATGAACGGCGCCAAGTACGGCAGCCCGTGCGGTGCCTGGGCCTTCTGGCAGGCCAACCACTGGTACTAGAACCTTCCGAGGTTCCGGTCTCAACCTCTCGAAGCCCCTCGCCGTCCTACGGTGAGGGGCTTCGCGCGTGTACGGTCGTTCCGGCCGGTTCGGCGGGGGAGCGGTGGGGAGAGAAAACGGGGGAAAGGGACGATCATGTCGAAGCTTCCGGGGTGGCTCGGCCGTCTGGGCGCCGAACTCACCGAACTGGGCGAGCGGCTGGAACAGCGCAGGGCCGAGGCCGAGGGCGAGGGGGGCGAGGCCGCGCCGATCGAGCCGCCGGAGACCGCCGCCGTACCCGCGGCTGCCGTACCCTCTGCCGTGCCTGCCGGAGCCGTACCGGCCGAGGCGGGCCGGCGTGGCGCCGTGGCCGACCGTGTACCGCCGCCTCCCGCGTACGCCCCCTCCGTGGCGGCCCGGCCCGATCCGGTCGCGGCGATCCCCTGGGGAATGCGCGTCGCGGCCGAGGCGTCCTGGCGGCTGCTCGTCCTGGCGGGCACGCTCTATGTGCTGATGAAGGTCATCAGCGCCGTGCAGCTGGTGGTTCTGGCCTTCGTCGCCGCGCTGCTCGTCACCGCGATGCTGCAGCCGACCGTCGCCCGGCTGAGGCGGTACGGTCTGCCGCGCGGACTGGCCACCGCGGTCACGGCGATCCTGGGCTTCGTCATCATCGGGCTGGTCGGCTGGTTCGTGGTCTGGCAGGTCATGGACAACATCGACACTCTCTCCGACAAGGTGCGGACGGGTATCGACGACCTGAAGAACTGGCTGCTCGACAGCCCCTTCCATGTCACCGAGCAGCAGATCAACGACGTCGCGAAGAACCTCAGCGACACCATCGGCACCAACACCGAACAGATCACCTCCGCCGGGCTGCAGGGCGTCACCGTGATGGTGGAGGTCCTCACCGGGATGCTGCTGGCCATGTTCTCGACGCTCTTCCTCCTGTACGACGGGAAGCGCATCTGGCACTGGGCGCTGAAGCTGGTGCCTGCACAGGCCCGGCCGGGTGTCGCGGGCGCCGGGCCGCGCGCCTGGCGGACCCTGACCGCCTACGTGCGGGGCACGGTCCTGGTGGCGCTGATCGACGCGATCTTCATCGGGCTCGGGATCTGGTTCCTCAAGGTGCCGATGGCGGTGCCGCTCGCCGTCTTCATCTTTCTCTTCGCCTTCATCCCGCTGGTCGGCGCGGTGATCTCCGGAGCGCTCGCAGTGGTCGTCGCGCTGGTCACCGAGGGCGTGTTCACCGCGCTCATGGTGCTGCTCGTGGTGCTCGCCGTGCAGCAGATCGAGGGCCATGTGCTGCAGCCGTTCATCCTGGGACGCGCGGTGCGGGTGCATCCCCTCGCCGTCGTCCTCTCGGTCGCCACGGGGGGCATGGTCGCGGGCATCGGCGGAGCGGTGGTCGCGGTGCCGCTGGTCGCGGTCACCAATACGGTGGTCGGCTATCTGCGGTCGTACGGGCAGGAGGAAGCCCTGCGGCACGCGCCGTCCCCGCGCGGGGCGACCGCGATCGACGTCGCCCCGACGCCCGCGCCGGGATCGCCGCCCGAGGACAGCGGCGGCACGAAAACCAAGTGAACAGAAGAAGGGCCCCGGGGACGGTCGGTCGTCCTCGGGGCCCTTCTCGTACAAGGGGTACTGCTGGTCCTACTCGGCGAGCACGGCCTCGGCATCGAGGGTCACGCCGACCGCCTGGATCACCGAGGCAATCTTGACGGCTTCCTGAATGGTCTCACGGTCCACGCCGGCCTTGCGCAGCACCTGCTCGTGGGAGTCCAGGCACTGGCCGCAGCCGTTGATCGCGGAGACGGCGAGCGACCACAGTTCGAAGTCGATCTTCTCCACGCCGGGCTTGCCGATGACGTTCATCCGCAGGCCCGCACGGAGCGTCCCGTACTCGGGGTCCGACAGCAGGTGCCGGGTCCGGTAGAAGACGTTGTTCATCGCCATGATCGCGGCGGCCGACTTCGCTGCGGTGTACGCCTCCGCGGAGAGGTTGGCCTTCGCCTCCGGCTCCAGCTCGCGCAGCACCTTCGGCGAGCGCGAGGCGATCGCGCAGGCGAGGACGGTGCCCCACAGCTGCTGCTGCGGAAGCTCGCTGTTCCCGATGACCGAACCGAGGTTCAGCTTCAGGTCCTTGGCGAAGTCCGGAACGGCGGCCTTCAGTTCGTCGAGTACCATGTCGCTGTCAGCTCACTCGCCCGAGAGGAGCGCGACCGGGTCGAGGGTGTTCTCGCCCTTGGTCCAGTTGCAGGGGCACAGCTCGTCGGTCTGCAGGGCGTCCAGGACCCGCAGGACCTCCTTGGGGTTACGGCCCACGGAACCGGCGGTCACCATCGTGAACTGGATCTCGTTGTTCTGGTCGACGATGAAGACGGCGCGCTGGGCGAAGCCGTCCTCACCCTCGATGCCGAGGTCACGCATGAGCTCGTGCTTCGAGTCGGCCATCATCGGGAAGGGCAGGTCGGTCAGGTCCGGGTGGTCCTTGCGCCAGGCGTGGTGCACGAACTCGGAGTCACCGGAGAAGCCGAGGATCTGGGCGTCACGGTCGGCGAACTCGTCGTTCAGCTTGCCGAAGGCGGCGATCTCGGTGGGGCACACGAAGGTGAAGTCCTTCGGCCACGCAAAGACGATCTTCCACTTGCCCTCGTAGGTCTTGTGGTTGATCTGCTCGAACTCCTTGCCGCTCTCCAGCGAGACACAAGCAGTCAGGTCGAACTCGGGGAACTTGTCACCGACAGTGAGCACGCGCTCTCCTTATAGCGTAGGAATTCCCTTTTACGGGAGTTCCTGAGGGTTGGACGATCTCCACCTTGGCACAGAGTGCATTGATAGCGGAAATAGCTACACTCGGTCGTGATGATCGGAGGTGCCTATCAGTGGTGCAGAGTAATCAGGGCAATCGGACCAAACAGCCCAGCCTGTCGCAGCTGCGCGCCTTCGCGGCCGTCGCCGAATATCTGCACTTCAGGGACGCCGCGGCAGCAATCGGGATGAGTCAGCCGGCGCTGTCCGGAGCCGTGTCGGCGCTGGAGGAGGCACTGGGTGTCCAGCTCATCGAGCGTACGACGCGCAAGGTACTGCTCTCGCCGGCCGGGGAGCGGCTCGCGGTCCGGGCCCGGGTGGTGCTGGAAGCCGTGGGTGAGCTGATGGAGGAGGCCGAGGCGGTCCGGGCGCCGTTCACCGGAGTGCTCAGGCTCGGCGTGATCCCGACCGTCGCGCCGTATCTGCTGCCGACCGTGCTGCGGCTGGTCCACGAGCGCTACCCGGAGCTGGACCTCCAGGTGCACGAGGAGCAGACCTCCTCGCTGCTGGAGGGGCTGGCCGCGGGAAGGCTGGATCTGCTGCTGCTCGCCGTGCCGCTCGGGGTGCCGGGAGTGGCCGAACTTCCGCTCTTCGACGAGGACTTCGTGCTGGTGATGGAGCGGGACCACTGGCTGGGCGGGCGCACCGACATTCCGCGCGAGTCCCTGCGCGAGCTGCCGCTGCTGCTGCTCGACGAGGGGCACTGCCTGCGCGACCAGGCGCTCGACATATGCAGGGAGGCGGGGCGTACGGAGGGTGCGCCGGTCACCACGACCGCGGCCGGGCTCTCCACGCTGGTGCAGCTGGTCGCCGGCGGGCTCGGGGTGACGCTGCTGCCGCGTACCGCGGTGACGGTCGAGACGGGGCGCAACGATGCGCTGGCCACCGGGTATTTCGCGGAACCCGCGCCGTCGCGGCGGGTGGCGCTGGGGATGCGGACGGGGGCGGCGCGGCGCGAGGAGTTCGAGGAATTCGCGGCGGCGCTGCGGGAGGCGATGAAGGCGCTGCCGGTACGGGTGACGGCGGGCAGGTAGGGCGCGGGAAAGGGGTACGGTCCCCTGTTGCGGGGACCGCACCCCTCGCGGCTACGGCGACGTCACTCCGTGCGCAGTCCGTTCGGACGCATCATGCGCCACAGCGGTGGCAGCGACACCAGGGTGACCAGCGCGATCAGCGCCGCGCCCGCCCCCGCCATCGGCAGGAACAGCCACCAGTCGGTCACCTTCTTGCCGATCATGCGGACCATCACGGCCCCCAGGCCGAGCCCCCCGGCGATCGCGACCGCCAGTCCGATGAGGACGGGAACGGCGGTCTGCCAGAGCACCGACCAGCCGAGCGTGGTCCGCCGGGTGCCGAAGGCGACCAGGACGGACAGCAGGCGCTTGCGCTCCCGCAACTGCTCCAGCTGCGAGACCAGCATCGCGGCGGCGATCAGCAGCAGCGTCGCGGTCCCGCCGACCTGGAGACCCCTCTGCACACTGGCGTACTGCCGGTCGCGGACCACCGAGTTCACGGCGGCGATGCGCATCCCCGGGTCGAGCTCGGCCGCCGTGTTCCGTACGTACTCGGAGACGTCCTCGACGCTCCGGTCCACCCGGATCTGCGCGTTGGTCTGGGCGTGCGGCAGGGTGGTCGGGTCGATCGCGCCGACCGTGGCCACGATGCCGAAGTGTTCCTGGCCCATCGGATCGAGGCGGGCCGGAACGGTCCGGGCGTCGGCGGGCAGGGTCCACAGCTTCGACTTCTCGCCGGGTTCCCCCACTATGTAGTTGAGCTCGACCGGCTTGCCCTTGCGGGCCGTCTGGTCCGTCCAGTCGGCCGTGTCCTTGTCCCGGGGGTGGACGACAAAGACATCGCCCTCCTTGCAGGAGCCGATCCGGGCGATCTCGCGCACGGTCGCGCAGTCGCCGACGGTCAGCGAGGTGGTGGGCTGGACGTCGTCGCCCTTGTACTTGCCGGGTTTGACGACGTACGTCTCGACCATCCCGATGACCCCGGTCACCCCCTCGGTGGCCCGGAACTTCTTGATGGTCCGCGTGGCCGCGTCGCCGGTGACGGTCTCGGAGTACGTGTAGAAGTGGGCCCGCGTCGGGTCCTGTCCCGTCATCCGGCTGAACTCGTCGCCCACCGCGGCGAACAGCATCTGCAGCGCCACGGCGCCCGCGACCGCGACCGTGATGCCGCTGACCGCGCGGGAGGCCGCGCCACTGCTCAGCTGGAGCCTGCGGGTGGCGAGCTGCCAGGGCACCGGACCGCCGTGCAACCGGTTCACGCACGCCTGGACCAGCCACGGCAGCAGCAGGGCGAGCCCGACGAGCACGAGCACGGCACCGCCCGCGATCGGATACGGGTTCACCTCGGTGTCCGCCTTGCCGGACAGCACGAGCACCGCCAGGCCCGCGACGGGAACCAGCAGGCGCCACCAGATCCGGCGCCTGCGGTTGCGGCCGCTGCGCACGACTCCGAGCGGTTCGATGACCACCGAACGCAGGGCGACCAGCGTGACCAGAACCGCCGCCACCGGAACCGCGACCACGATCAGCGCCGCCAGCCAGGTGTCGGGGACCAGGTCCGCCGGGAAGGCGCTGACGTCCCACACCTCGACGGAGCCCATGAAGCGACGCCCCACCAGGAAGAAGGCGAGGCCGGCCAGCAGTCCGAGCACCGCCCCGAAGAACGCCTCGCCGGCCGCGATCCGACGGGTCATCCGGATGTCCGCACCGACCAGACGCAGCGCGGCGAGCCTGCGGTCGCGCCGCTCGCCGCCGAACCGCACGGCCGTCGCGATGAAGATCGTGACCGGCATCAGCAGGACGACGCAGATCATGATGGTCAGCACGACGAGGATCGGCGACATGGGATCGGACGGGCCCGGGTCGCCGTAACCGGCGATCCGGTGGCCGCCGTTGGCGGGAGTCAGTGTGTCGCTGCCCGCGTAGTAGTACAGCTCTCCCGGAGCGATCAGGCCGGAGTCGGCGATCGTGCCGGTGATCCGGTACGGCAGCCGCTCCCTGAGGAGGCTGCCTTCCGAGGAATCGAGCAGCTTCTTCAGAGCGGGGGAGACCACCATCTCGTTCGCGCCGGGGAAGCGTGCGACACCCGGTGGGACGACCGGACGCGTACCGTCCGCACGCATCAGGTAGCCCCCGACGATCCGGCCGCGGTATTCGGTCTCCGTGTTGATCCGGAGCACCGAGGTGTCGGTCTTCTCGACCGGGGCATCGGGCGATTCGGAGATCTTGGTCTCGGAGCGGGCCTGGTCGCGCGCGGAACGGTGGTCGAGCAGATTCGGCACGGAGGCGGCGACCAGCAGCAGCGCCACGCCGAGGCCGACGCCGACGGCGGTCAGCAGGGTGCGGATCCAGCCCTCGCGCCCGCCGGACGCGGCGAACCGGACACCGAGGCCGAGGTCGCGCAGCAGGGCGGCGAGGCCGGTGGGTCCGGTGGCCCGGGGCGGCGCGTCGACCGGGGCGTTCTTGTGGTCGAGCAGAGTCATACCGCGTGCTCCAGGTCGCGTGCCCGGCCGTCGCGCACGGTGACGTCGCGGTCGGAGTAGGCGGCGACGCGGGCCTCGTGGGTCACCAGGACCACGGCGGCATTGGTGGACCGGGCCGCTTCGGTGAGCAGCTCCATGACCCGCTCGCCGTTGAGGGAGTCCAGGGCGCCGGTCGGCTCGTCGGCGAAGATCACCTTCGGCGACGCGGCCAGCGCACGGGCCACGGCGACGCGTTGGCCCTGGCCGCCGGAGACCTCGCCGGGGCGCTTGGCGCCGACGGTGTCGACCTCCAGACGCTCCAGCCAGTGGCGGGCGGTGCGTTCGGCGTCCTTGCGCTTCGTGCCGCTCAGGCGGAGCGGCAGGGCGACGTTCTCCACGCAGGTCAGCTCGGGGACGAGCTGGCCGAACTGGAAGACGAAGCCGAACTCGGTGCGGCGCAGGGCGCTGCGTTCGGCGTCGGACATCGCGGAGAGCTCGCGGCCCGCGTAGGTGATCGTGCCCTTGTCGGGGGTGACGATTCCGGCGAGGCAGTGCAGCAGGGTCGACTTGCCGGAGCCGGACGGGCCCAGCACGGCGACGACCTCGCCCGGGTGGATGGAGAACGAGGCGCCGTCGAGCGCGGGGGTCGATCCGTACGACTTGTACAGGTTGTCGGCGCTGAGCAGGGAGCCGGCGGGGTTCACGCGCGTACCTCCGCGGCGAGTCGGTCCAGCCGAGCGGCGGTCAGTTCCAGCCAGCGCAGATCGGCTTCGAGGTGGAAGAGCGCGTGGTCGCAGATCAGCTGATCGGCGAGGTCGCCCTGGCGCTTGCGGTCGGTGAGGATGCGCATGAGGCGCAGGTGTTCGGCGCGCTGGGTGTCCAGCAGGGCCTCGGCGCTCCGGCCGGTGAGCAGAGCCAGGACGACCTTGGTGTACAGCGTCGACTGGAGGTACGGCTCGGGCTTCTCCGGCTGCGCGAGCCAGGTGCCGACATCGGTGATGCCCGCCTCGGTGATGGCGTACCGCTTGCGCTCGGGGCCGCCGCCGCTCTCGACGCCGTCGACCTCGACGAGGCCGTTCTTGAGCAGCCGGGACATGGTCGAGTAGACCTGCCCGTAGTGCAGGGGGCGGTCGTGGCCGAACTTCTCGTCGAATGTCCGCTTGAGGTCGTAGCCGTGGCGGGGGCCGGACTCCAGGAGCCCGAGCAGGGTGTGGCCGATAGACATGCGGAGCACTGTACACGGTGTGTATACCTCGGGTGTATACCCGGGGTGCCGGACCGGGGAGGGCTCGCGCGCCCTTCCCGGTCCGCCCCTTCGCCCCCGGGTCTCAGTCGCCGGGCGGGCTCGGCCTCTCCTTCGGCGGACGCCCCCGGCGGGGGATCGGGCGGGCCGTGCCCGGCAGGCGGCCCGCCTCCGCCAGCGCCCTGCGCAGCAGGAACTCGATCTGGGCGTTCGCGCTGCGCAGCTCGTCGGAGGCCCAGCGGGCCAGCGCATCGTGCACCGCGGGATCCAGCCGCAGCAGCATCTGCTTGCGCTGCTGCGGCTGCCTGCGCCCGGGGGTCTCTTCCGTCACTGGTAAAGAGTGCCCGTATTGAGGACCGGCTGCGCGGCGCGGTCACCGCACAGCACCACCATCAGATTGCTGACCATGGCGGCCTTCCGCTCCGAGTCCAGCTCGACGATGTCCTGCTCGGCGATCCGGGTCAGCGCCATCTCGACCATGCCGACCGCACCCTCGACGATCTGCTGCCGGGCCGCGACCACCGCGCCGGCCTGCTGGCGCTGAAGCATCGCGGAGGCGATCTCGGGGGCGTACGCGAGGTGGCTGAAGCGAGATTCGATGATCCGCACGCCGGCGGCCTGCACCCGGGCGGTGAGCTCCACGGCCAGCTTCTCGGTGATCTCCTCCGCGTTGCCGCGCAGGGAGAGGCCGCCCTCCTCGTGGGCGTCGTACGGGTACTCGATCGCGATGTGGCGGACGGCCGCCTCGGTCTGGGTGGCGACGAATTCCAGGAAGTCGTCGACCTCGAAGAGCGCCTGCGCGGTGTCTTCGACCTTCCAGACGACGATCGCGGCGAGCTCGATCGGGTTGCCGTAGGCGTCGTTCACCTTCAGGACCGCGGTCTCGTGGTTGCGGACCCGGGTGGAGATCTTCCGGCTGCTGGTGAGCGGGTTGATCCAGCGCAGCCCGTCGGTACGGATCGTGCCGACGTACCGCCCGAAGAGCTGGATCACCCGCGCCTCGCCCGGTGCGACCATCTTCACACCCGTCATGCAGAAGAACGAGGCGATGACGAGCAGGACCCCGAGGATCAGGACCGGGACGCCCACGCCGTTGTTCCCGTTCGAGCCGACGACGCCGCCGACGATGGCGAGACCGATTCCGGCGATCACTCCGATCACGGTCAGCAGCAGGCCGAGGCCGCCGGGAATGCTGTGTGCCGTCACCTCCCTCACCTGCGGTTCGGGCATCTGAGGGGCGTCGGGCGTGAGATCGGCGGCCAGGGTGGCCACGGCGTGCGGATCGTGCTGGTCGGACATGGGGATCCCCCGTTTCGAAAGACCTGCGTGGTGCTAGCAATGTGATTACACATTATCTGGATTCGCAACCATGGGCACCTCTCGTGAGTCGGTTCCCTAGAGAGCGGGTGCTGATTGTCACGTCCGGAAAAGGCCGCATCGCTTGCTTTTTGTCCCAGCCGACAGTGTTAGCTGGCTGGGCTGAGCTGATCTGGTCGAGCAGAGAAACAGGAGCAACACAGCAATGGGTCGAGCGGATGCGCGACGAGCCCAGCGGCGCGGAGCGCGGCGGGCTGCGAAGAGCGGCGGCATACGCAGACTCTTCACCTGGCGGAAGATGCTGGGCACGTTCTTCGGGTTCTGCCTGCTGATCATGGGCGCCTTCGTGGCGCTCTATATGTATGTGGACATACCGAAGGCCAACGCCCTGGCCGAGCGGCAGAGCAACGTCTACCAGTACAGCGACGGCACCGTGCTGACCCGTACCGGTGACGGGGTCAACCGCCAGATCGTGGATCTCGCCGAGGTTCCCAAGGAGGTGCAGCACACCTTCGTCGCCGCCGAGAACAAGACGTTCTACAAGGACCAGGGCATCGACCTGAAGGGCACCGCTCGCGGCCTCCTCAACACGCTCTCCGGCAAGGGCAAGCAGGGTGGCTCGACCATCACCCAGCAGTACGTGAAGAACTACTACCTGACGCAGGACCCGACGGTCAGCCGCAAGCTCAAAGAGCTGGTGATCTCGCTCAAGGTCGACCAGAAGAAGGACAAGAACTTCATCCTCGCCGGGTACATCAACACCGCGTACTACGGACGCGGCGCGAGCGGGATCCAGGCCGCGGCGCAGGCCTACTACGGGGTCGACGCCAAGGACCTCAACGTCTCCCAGGGTGCCTATCTGGCCGCGCTGCTCCAGGCCCCCAGCCAGTACGACTGGGCGAGCGCGACGGACACCGGCAAGAAGCTCGTCAAGGAGCGCTGGGGCTACACGCTCGACAACATGGTCGAGATGCACTGGCTCGACAAGGCCGAGCGCGACAAGCTCACGTTCCCGTACCCGGACAAGCCCAAGCCCGCCAAGGGCATGGAGGGCCAGACCGGTTACCTCGTCGAGGCCGCCAACAAGGAGCTGGACAAGCAGGGCATCACGGAGGACGTGCGGCGGGCCGGCGGCTGGACCTTCACCCTCAACATCGACAAGAAGCGGCAGAAGCAGCTGGAGAAGGCGGTCGACCGGCAGCTGGAGTCCAAGCTGGACCGCAAGGGCAACAAGGTCGACGCGACCGTCCAGGCGGGTGCCACCTCCGTCGATCCGAAGACCGGAGCCGTTGTCGCGCTCTACGGCGGCGTGGACTACGTCAAGCACTACTACTCCAACGCCACACGTCGGGACTACCAGCCCGCCTCCACCTTCAAGCCGCTGGTGCTCGCCTCCGCGCTGGAGAACGAGTCGAAGACCCAGGACGGCGATCTGATCGGCGTCAACACCCGCTACGACGGCACCAGCAAGCGGCCGGTGGTGGGCAGCGACACCCCGTTCGCCCCGGAGAACGAGGACAACCAGAGCTACGGCGACGTCACCGTGCAGACCGCGATGAACAAGTCGATCAACTCGGTCTTCGCGCAGATGGTGGTCGACGTCGGCCCGCCCGAGGTGAAGAAGACCGCGCTGGCGCTCGGCGTACCGGACCAGAACTTCCCCGAGCGTCCCGCCGTCTCGCTGGGCACGATGAACGCCTCGACCTGGGACATGGCGGGCGCGTACGCCACGCTCGACAACCACGGCAAGAAGGTCACCCCGTTCATCGTGAAGTCCGCCAAGAACCGCGACCGGACATACGAACCGGTCAAGGGAATCGGCGACCAGGTGATCAGCCGTAAGTCCGCCGACACCGTGACCTCCGTCCTGAAGGGCGTCGTGGACAGTGGCTCCGGCCGGGCGGCCAACACCTCGGCCTACGAGGCGGCGGGCAAGACGGGCACCTCGGAGAACAACAAGGCCGCTCTGTTCGCGGGCTACACCCCGGAGCTCACCACGGTCGTGGCGCTCTTCGGCGAATCCCCCAAGGACGGCGGCGGCCAGGTCAGTCTGACCGGTACCGCCAACTCAGGCCGTGCCAACGGTGGCGGCTTCCCGGCGCAGATCTGGGCGGACTACACCCTCGGCGCGCTGGGCGGCGGCTCCAGTGCCCAGTTCGACCTGCAGGACGTCGAGCGCGGCGAGGCCACCGTACCGACGACCCCGTCGAACACCCCCTCGGCACCGGAGAGCCCGACGCAGCCCCCGTCCAAGGAACCGAGCCGGCCGGCGCAGAGCCCGAGCGACGGGCCCAGCCAGCCGGCCAGCCAGTCGCCGGAGCCGCCGCCGAGCCAGTCCCCGGAGCCGCCGCCGAGCCAGTCCCCGGGTCTTCCGGGCGAGGGAGGGGACCCCGGCCCGCCGGGCAACGGCAACAACGTCGTCGGCAACAACGTGGCGAAGAACCCGCCCGGACAGTGAGGACGTGAGGACATGAGTGAGGGGCGGTGCCGGCCGGTACCGCCCCTCACTCATGCGTCCGCGCACGACGGTGTCAGCCGCCGTTGACCTTCTTCGCGATCCGGTCGCCGAGGTCCTTGTCCACGTTGCGCCAGTACTGCAGCGCCCGCTCCAGGACCGGGGCGCTCACCCCGTCCAGCAGATGGCCGGAAATGTTCGACACCAGCCGATCACGCGCCGCGTCGTCCAGGACCTTGCGCACCATCGTGCCCGCCTGGCCCCAGTCGTCGTCCTCGCGGTGCAGCTTGTACGCCTCGTGCACCATCTCGCCCGCCGTGGCCCAGCCCGCCGGGTCGCCGTAGCGTTCGGTGTCCGCGGCCGGACCGCCGTACGAGTTCGGTGCGTAGACCGCTCCCGTACGAGCCGGCTCGTACCGCATCGGGCCGTCCTTCGCGTACGAGTTCCGGCCGAACCGCGGACGGTTCGGCGGCAGCTGCGCGTAGTTCGGGCCGATCCGGTACCGGTGGGTGTCCGGGTACGAGAAGAGCCGGCCGAGCAGCATCTTGTCGGGCGACGGACCGATGCCGGGCACCAGGTTCGACGGCTCGAAGGACGCCTGCTCGATGTGGACGAAGAAGTCCTCGGGGTTCTCGTTGAGCGTCATCCGGCCGACTTCGATCTCCGGGTAGTCGCCGTGCGGCCACACCTTCGTGAGGTCGAACGGGTTGAACCGGTAGTCCGGCGCATCGTCGAACGGCATGATCTGGACGTACAGCGTCCAGCTCGGGTGATCACCCCGCTTGATCGACTCGAACAGGTCGCGGCGGTGGATGTCGCCGTCGCTGCCCGCGATCTCGTCGGCCTCGGCCTGGGGGTAGAAGTCGATGCCCTGGTCGGTCTTGAAGCGGTACTTGACCCAGAACCTCTCGCCGCCCGCGTTCACCCACATATAGGTGTGCGAGCTGTAGCCGTTCATGTTGCGGTACGTCTTCGGGATGCCGCGGTCGCCCATCAGCCAGGTGACCATGTGCGCGGACTCGGGGGAGAGGGTCCAGAAGTCCCACTGCATGTCGTGGTCACGCAGGGCACTCTCCGGGCGGCGCTTCTGCGAGCGGATGAAGTCCTGGAACTTCATCGGGTCGCGCACGAAGAAGATCGGCGTGTTGTTGCCGACCATGTCGTAGTTGCCGTGCTCCGTGTAGAACTTCAGGGCGAACCCACGAGGGTCGCGCCAGGTGTCGGGAGAGCCCTGTTCACCGGCGACCGTGGAGAAGCGGGCGAGCATGGCGGTCTGCTTGCCCGGCTGGAAGAGGTCGGCCTTGGTGAACTGGCTGACGTCGCTGGTCACCTTGAAAATGCCGTAGGCACCGGAGCCCTTGGCGTGGACCACTCGCTCGGGGACCCGTTCCCGGTTGAACTGGGCCATTTTCTCGATGAGGTAGTGGTCCTGGAGCAGGATCGGACCGTCGGATCCGACAGTGAGCGAGTGTTCATCGCTCTCCACCGGGATTCCGGCGTTGTTCGTGGTGTAGGGGGTGTTCCTGGTCTTCGATTCCTCAGGCACGAGCGTCCTCCCGTCGGTGGGGGTTTCGGTCAGGTCGTCTCGTTCACGACTGAAGTCAACTCCGCCGACAGGAGGTCGGCAACATTTGGCTACCGTCCGTGCAGGGCTCTTCTCCGCCCCTGCCCGGCCCCCTACTGGCCCCGGGTCGGCATCTCGAACCAGACCACCTTGCCGGTCGAAAGACGCGTCGCCCCCCACCGTCTGGCCAGCCGGTTCACGAGGAACAGGCCGCGGCCGCCCTCGTCCATGTCCCGGGCCCGGCGCTGCCGGGGCAGCTGTGGTGCGTCGTCGCCGACCTCGCAGCGCAGGATGTCGGTGCGCAGCAGCCGCAGTGTCACCGGCCGCTCCGCGTAGCGCACCGCGTTGGTGACCACCTCGCTGACCAGCAGCTCCACCGAGTCGGAGAGATCGTCGAGCCCCCAACGGTTCAGCGCCCGGCGGGCCAGCCTGCGGGCCTGTCCCGGAGCTGTCTCCTCCGGTTCCAGGTGCCAGTACGCGACATCACTTGGCGCGATCCCGTCGAACCGTGCGGCCAGCAGCGCGATGTCGTCGTCCCGGTCGCCGGGTCCGAGCATGTCGAGCACGTCGTCGCAGAGGGCCTCCAGCGGCGGCGAATGATCCGGGCCGGTGAGCCGGGCGGTGGCGGCGAGACGTTCGCGCAGCTGCTCGATCCCGGTCCAGACGTCCCGCAGCCGGGACTCCACCAGACCGTCGGTGTAAAGGAGCAGCGTGGCGCCCGCGGGAGCGTCCAGCTCGACGGCTTCGAAGTCCACACCGCCGACGCCGATCGGAGCGCCGGGCGGCACCCGCAGCACCTCCGCGCGGCCGCCCAGATGGAGCAGGACGGGCGGCGGATGTCCGGCGTTGGCAATGGTGATGCGGTGCGCGACGGGGTCGTACACCGCGTACAGGCAGGTCGCCATGCGGTCGCTGCCGAGCCGCTGCGCCTGCTCGTCGAGGTGGTGCAGCACCTCCTGCGGCGGCAGGTCGAGCCCGGCGAGGGTCTGCGCGGTGGTGCGCAGTTGCCCCATGATCGCCGCGGACGTCATGGAGTGGCCCATGACGTCGCCGACGACCAGGGCGACCCTGCTCCCGGGCAGTGGGATCGCGTCGTACCAGTCGCCGCCGACCCGGGCCGTCTCGGCGGCCGGGAGATAGCGGGAGGCGAGCCGGACACCGGTCGGCTGCGGCAGCGAGTCGGGCAGCATGGTGCGCTGCAGCTCGTCGGCGATGTACGCCTCGCGTCCGTACAGCACGGCCTTGTCGATGCCGAGCGCGGTGTGCGTCGCCAACTGGGCGGCGACCAGCAGGTCATTGGCCTCGAAGGGCGGCCGTTCGGTCCCGCGCAGGAAGACGGCGGCGCCGATCACCCGTCGCCGTCCGCGCAGCGGGGCGAGGATCGCCCGGTGCCCGGTGGGTACGGCCCGTCCGGTACCGAGCAGTTCGGGCAGCGCGGCGCGGGCCGCTGCGGAGTCCCCGAAGACCGGCCGTACACCGCGCAGCACCTCGGCGAGCGCGCCGCCCGAGCGGACCTCGCACAGCTCGGCAGCCGGGGTCAGATCGCCGTGCGGATCGATGGCGGGCAGCCGCAGCCGTTCGATCTCCGACGAGGTCTCGGTCTCCGCCTCGTTTAAACGCAGCCGGTCCGACCGGCGCAGCCGCAGCACGAACGGGGAGACCGGCCGCTCGTCGCCGACCGGGAGCGGGTCGCGGAGGTAGACCAGTATGGCGTCGGAAAACGTCGGCACGCTGGCCCGGCACAGGCCCAGCACGATCTCGTCCAGGTCTATGCCGCGGGCGATCCGCCGGGTGGCGGCCCCCACGAAGCGCAGCCGGTCGCCCTCGCGACGGGCCGCGGCCTGTGGGTCGAGTCCTGCGGGGCCGGGGTTCGCCGCGGAAGCCGCCGGATTCGCTCCCGCGCCCGGCGCCGTGGCCGGGCCGGGGATCGCGGCGGTGGCAGGGGAAGCGGCCGGCGCGGCATCCTGCTGCCGTGGCCGGGTGCGTTCCTGCGACCGGGCGGCAAGAGGCTGCCGGCCTTCGTGGGAGGTGGGATGCTCCGTCACGCGTGGGGTTCCGTCCGTCCGGGCCGGTTGTATGAGGCAATCACCTCGTGGGGCGCTACTGTGCCCCGGCAAGAGCGGCGATAACAACGGCTGTCACCGGATGCCCTCGAACGAGGGGCCGAAACCGGATGCCCGACGCGTAGTTCGGTGACAACGTTTCCGGCGACGGGGCGGGCGAAAGCGAGCACGTCTCCACCCCCTCGTAGTGGCTCATGCGATTCATACGACTGATGCTGCTCATACAGCTCATGCAGTGCGTTGTGCTCGTGCGATGACTTGCGGTCAGGTCCGGTGCCGCGTGCGCCGGTTGGAGCGGAGCGGCCCTCCGGAGGACGATCCTACGTTTGCCCCCCTGGGGTGCATCAAGGGTCTCACGACGGCATATGCGAGGGGGTACGGTCCCAGTCATCCGGGAGTGCGGGAACCTGCCAGTGCGGATCGGGCCGCCAGTCCTCCCAGCCGTCCCGGAACGGCGTGCCCCAGTTCCGGATCACCTCGACGGCCGCGAGGCCCGCCTCCCGTACCCGCTGCGCGGTCTGCGGGGCCATCAGACCGACCCGCTGCGCCTGGGCGAACTCGTCCTCGTCGCGCCAGACCCAGCTGCGGTCCGGGTACACGGAGATGTCGAGAAAGTGATCCTCGGAGTCGATGCCGCCCGCCCAGCGGGTGCGCGGTTCCTCCAGGTTCACGTACCAGCTGCGGAACTGCCAGCCGGGCTCCCAGAACAGCCAGACCGACCAGGGTTCACCGGGACGGGCGAGCTTCAGCACGCCGTTGCCGAGCCATGCCGAGCGGGCGGTGGTGCGCGGGGCGGTGTAGCGGGTGGCGAGCGGCTCGTCGTGCACCTCGGTGCCGTTCGCCAGCACCGGCTTCACACACTCGGTGCCGGGTGCCACCCACACGGCGAGCAATTCGTCGGTGTCCTGGACGACGGTGACGGGGCGGCAGATGTGGACCGGGCCCTGAGCGTGATCCGGCGCGGCGTCCCGCCGCAGCGGGCCGTTGCCGCGGTAGCGCCACAGGATCTGATCGCCCGGCGCCCAGTGCTCGTTGTATCCACTACCTGCCATGGGCAGATCTTAGAGGGGCCGGTAATCGGGGGGCGGCGTCACGCGGCTGGGCACGCACTCCCCCGAGGCCTTAAGGGACGCCTTGAGGGCCAGGGGGACCCCCTCCGGCGTTGTGGTCGGTCACCAACTCCTCCATAGCCCTGAAGGCATGGGGGGACCCCCTTCGCGTTGCCTTCCTCCTCCGCCTTGCAGCTGCACGCACCCAGCCCCGCTCCTTCTCCCACCCCCCATTACCGGCCCCTCTCGGAGATGCCGCGGCCCGGTTGCCGCGACGCATGTCACGGGCGGGTCATGCGCAACACGTCCAGCGCCTCGTCGAGCTGCTCCACCGTGAGATCGCCGCGCTCGACATATCCCGAGTCCAGCACCACCTCGCGGATCGTCCTGCGCTCGGCCAGGGACTTCTTGGCGACCTTCGCCGCCTCCTCGTAACCGATGTACTTGTTCAGCGGGGTGACGACGGACGGCGAGGACTCCGCGTACTCCCTGGCCCGCTCCACGTTCGCGGTGATCCCGTCGACCGTCCGGTCCGCGAGCAGCCGGGAGACATTGGCCAGCAGCCGCACCGACTCCAGCAGATTCTTCGCGATGACCGGAAGCATCACATTCAGTTCGAAATTGCCCGCCGCGCCCGCGACGGCGACCGTCTGGTCGTTCCCCATCACCTGGGCCGCGACCATCAGAACGGCCTCGGGAATGACCGGATTCACCTTCCCCGGCATGATCGACGAGCCCGGCTGGAGGTCGGGAAGGCTGATCTCGGCCAAACCGGTGCGCGGCCCGGACGCCATCCAGCGCAGATCGTTGGAGATCTTGGTGAGCGAGACGGCGAGGGTACGGAGCTGGCCGGACGTCTCCACGAGCCCGTCCCGCGCGCCCTGCGCCTCGAAGTGGTCCCTGGCCTCGGTGAGCGGCAGCCCGGTGGCGCGGGCGACCTCGGCGATGACGGCGGCGGAGAAGCCGGGCGGGGTGTTGATGCCGGTGCCGACGGCCGTGCCGCCCAGCGGCAGCTCGGCGAGGCGGGGGAGGGAAGCGCGCAGCCGCTCGATGCCGTACCGGACCTGTGCCGCGTAGCCGCCGAACTCCTGGCCCAGAGTGACGGGCGTGGCGTCCATCAGATGCGTACGTCCCGACTTCACGACCGTCGCGAACTCGGCGGACTTGCGTTCCAGGGCGGCAGCCAGATGGTCCAGCGCCGGGATCAGTTCGCCGGTGACGGCCGCGGTCGCGGCGATGTGGATGGAGGACGGGAAGACGTCGTTGGACGACTGCGAGGCGTTGACGTGGTCGTTGGGGTGGACCTCGCGGCCCAGGCGCTCGGTGGCGAGGGTGGCCACGACCTCATTGGTGTTCATGTTGGACGAGGTGCCGGACCCGGTCTGGAAGACATCGATCGGGAAGTGTGCGTCCCAGCGCCCCTCGGCGACCTCCTCGGCGGCCTCCTGGATGGCCAGGGCGATGTCCGGGTCGAGCACCTTCAGCCCGGCGTTCACCTTGGCCGCGGCCGCCTTGATCCGGGCCAGGGCCTCGATGTGGGCCCGCTCCAGGCGCTGGCCGGAGATCGGGAAGTTCTCCACCGCGCGCTGTGTCTGGGCCCGCCACCTGGCGTCCTTCGGCACCCTCACCTCGCCCATCGAATCGTGCTCGATGCGGAAATCCGTGCCGTCCGCGGGGGTCTGTGCGGTGGCCTGTGCGTCGTCCATGGGGTTCAACCTCCTGAAAAAGTTGAGCACTTGTCTTGTTCTGTGTATTCCCAAGTCGCCTACCGGCCAGTAAATACCGGGGGTAACCACAACCCGGGGAGGCGCAATGAGGCGCACCAGGCACAGACTTCGCTGTACGGTCGCGGCCGCCGCGGCCATGGCGGCGGCATTGGGCGGCATGGCCGCCGCCGCAGGACCGGCGGGCGCGGCAGACCGGTCCGGTATCACCACTACCGCATCCACCCCCCTGTCGCCCGAACTGGAGGCCATCCGCGCCGCCGAAGCCACCCGGCTGTACGGCGACCCGGCCGAGCGCCCGCTCGCCGACCGCAAGACCGGGCTGATCTCGCTCGGCGACAGCGAGATCTCCGGCGAGGGCGTCGGCACGTACGAGGCGGGCACGAACGGCCCCGACAACTGGTGCCACCGCTCGCCCGACTCGGCCATCCACCGCACCGGGATCCCGGCCGACGTCACGTACAACGTCTCCTGCTCCGGCGCGTACACCGGCAACATCGTGATCGGCGGATCGAAGCAGTACGCCGACGAACTCGTGCAGAGCGACAACCTCGCCATCAAGGCCCGCAACACCCGCATCAAGATGATCGTGCTGGTCGCCGGCGCCAATGACGACCTCCAGTTCGGCCCGGTCATGACGGACTGCGTCGAGCGCTGGGTCCTCCTCCAGGGCGCGTGCCAGTCGAAGTACGAGGGCGGCTGGCAGGCGCGCGTCGACGGACTCGTCCCCAAGGTCGAGAAGACGGTGCGTGATCTGAAGACCGTCATGTCGGGCGCCGGATACGCCGACAGCGACTACAAGCTCGTGGTCATGGGCTACCCGAGCCCGATCGGCCCGGACTTCTACGACAACCCGAACTTCCCCGGCAAGCTTCCCGGTGGCTGCGCCGGATACGACTCCGACGCCGCCTGGGGCCGTAATGTCGCGGTCCCCGCCTTCGAGCGCGGCATGCGCAAGGCCGCCGCCGACACCGGAGCCGTCTACCTCGACAACTCCCGGCTCTTCCACGGCCACGAGGTCTGCAGCGACAACACCTGGGCCCGCGGCCTCTACATCGACCTGTCGCACTTCCCGCCGGACTCCAACTCCGTACGGCAGTCCTTCCACCCGAACGCGCGCGGCCACGCCGCCTTCGCCTCCTGCCTGACCCAGATCTACAACGCGTCCCTGCGCGAGGCGGGCTGCGCAGACCCGGCGAGCACCGGATCGCCCGTCCTGCAGGCCGCGGCGTGGGACGACGCCTTCAAGCCCCTGAGGAACGAGGCCACGGGCACCTGCGTGGACGTCCCCGCCTCGGTGACCCGCAACGACACCGAGATCGGCGGCTGGGACTGTCACGGCGGCCGCAACCAGGGCTGGTGGTACGACTCCGGCACGAAGAGCATCGTGACGGAGCTGAGCCACGACCGGTGCCTCGATGTGCCGGGCGCCGACTACAAGGCGGGCGCCACGCTCATCGTGTGGAACTGCTCGGGCGCGGCCAACCAGCAGTTCGTCAAGCAGTCGGGCACCTTGCGCCCGGCGGCCTCGACCGGGCTGTGCCTGACGCTCGCGGCAGCCAAGGACCCGCTGAAGCTGCAGAGCTGCGACGGCAGTGCGAAGCAGCGGTTCGCGTAACTCGTTCCCGCGGTGCAGGGAGGGGGCGGGGCGGCCTCGGCCGCCCCGCCCCGGCCGGTGTGTCAGCCGGACGTCACGAACGCGCCCAGGACGGCCGCCAGATGACCGGGGTCGTCGGCCCCGCACAGCTCGCGCGCCGAGTGCATGGACAGCCCCGGCACCCCCACGTCGACCGTCGGGACACCCAGCCGGGCCGCGGTGAGCGGGCCGATCGACGTGCCGCACGGCATCGCGTTGTTGGAGACGAACGGCTGCCACGGCGCACCCGCCCGCTCGCACGCCGCCGCGAACACCGCCATGCCGGTGCTGTCGGTGGCGTACCGCTGATTGACGTTGACCTTGATCGCGGGGCCGCCGTTGGGCAGCGGATGATGGCCCGGATCGTGCCGCTCCGCGTAGTTGGGGTGCACCGCGTGCGCCATGTCGGCGGAGACGCAGAAGGCGCCGGACAGGGCGCGGGAGAAGTCCTCGGAGCTGCCGCCGCGCGCGGTGACCGAACGGCCCAGGACCCGTTCCAGCAGGGGGCTCTGCGCGCCCGTCTCCGAACCGCTGCCGACCTCCTCGTGGTCGAAGGCCGCCAGGACGGGGATGCACGAGGGACCGTCGTCCGCGGTCGCCGCACCCGACAGGGCCGTGACGCCCGCATGCACCGACACCAGGTTGTCCAGCCGCGCGGACACCACGAACTCCCGGTCCGCGCCGAGATATCCGGGCTGCTGGATGTCATGGAGCATCAGATCCCAGCCGAGGACGTCGTCCCGGTCCACCTCCGCGGCCGCCGCGACCCGGCGCAGCAGCGAGCCCTCCTCGGGCGCCCCGAGCGCCCACAGCGGGGCGAGATGGCGCTGCCGGTCGAGGGTGAGCCCCTCATTGACCGTACGGTCCAGATGGATGGCCAACTGGGGCACCCGCAACAGCGGTTCGTCGATCTGGACGAGCCGGGACTCGACCCCGCCGCCGGGGCCGCGCAGCGCGAGCCGCCCCGAGATGCCCAGATCGCGGTCGAGCCAGGTGTTCAGCGGAACGCCGCCGTAGATCTCCACGGCGATCTGCCGCCAGCCCGCGGACCCGGTGTCGGGGGTGGGTTTGACCCGCAGATTCGGGGAGTCCGTGTGTGTGCCGACGATCCGGAAGGGGGTGTGCGCGGGGGCGCCCTCGGGGACGTACCAGGCGATCAGGGCTCCGCCGCGAGAGACGAAGCCGCCGCCGGTCGTGCCCGTCCAGTCGTCCGTGCCGCGCAGTTCACGGAAGCCGGCCTTCTCCAGGCGCCGGGCGGCACTCGCCACCGCGTGGTACGGGGAAGGGCTGGCCCTGATGAAGGACAGCAGGTCGTCGGCGTGGCTGCGGTGGGGAAGCGGCGTCATACGGCGTCCGCCTTTCCGGTGTTCGACGGTGAGGGTGAGGGTGGGTGAACCCGCGCCGGGCCGCTGGGCGCGGCGCGGTGTCCGGGGGGTGGCGGCAGTTCCTGGTTCCCCAGGACTGCTTCCTGATGCCCCGGGTCGGCGGAGCGCTGCAGGAACGTCCGACAACTCACCGCAGCGGCCCGGCAAGGCGCAAGTCCGCGGCGCGGCCCGCTGCGTGAAATCGGCGCTGCCGGACCGGCCGCCCGGCGCGCGCGTCCGAGATGACCAGGGGTGCACGGGGCCCGTACCGGGGGCGTCCGGGAAGACGCTGCGGAGGGCCGGGGCACGCGACACCCCGCTCTCCGGCACCGCCCGTGTTCGTCGGCCACGCACGAGTGCGCCTCAAGATTGGCTGAATTCCGTCGTACGCGAACCCTCACCGCAGCTGCCCACCGCGATCGGCACCGGAGCGGGGCGCGGGACGCGATCTCACCTCCGTGACCCCGCCACCCTGATCAGGAACATCACGGCGATCACGATGGCCACCCCGTGCGACCAGGCGACGACGGTCAGCGGACTGTGGCTGTCGAGTACCGCCGCGACCAGGATCATGCCGACGCCGAACCCGAGATTCTCCACCGTCGCGGAGAGCCCGAACGCATGACCGCGCAGATCGGCGGGGAGCGTCTGCAGATGCGAGGTGTACGAGACCTCGGTGAGCCCGTCGGCCGCCCCCGCGACAAGTGCGATCACGGCGGTCGCCGCCGACGGGAACCCGGCGAACGCCAGAATGAACGCCCCGGACATCAGACACGTGCCGTACCCGAACCCCGGTGCACCCACCGCCCGCCCGGTGCGCTTCATGTACCGCTGGATCAACTGCTGCGCGACGACGTTCCCCAGCGCCCACAGACACCAGAACGCGCTGACGAACACGGCAGGGTGCGAGGCGTCGAGCCCGGCGGAGTAGACCGGCAGCGCGGCGTTGTGGGAGGACGAACCGAAGGCGTCCGCACCCCGCAGCACCACCATGAGACCGAGACCGGGCGCGGCGGCCGACCTGAGGAACGCCCCCGGCATCCGCCGCCGCCCCGTCCCGGTCCCCCGCTCACCCTCCTGCGTACCGCCGCAGGAATCCCCCTCCGATTCCGGCCGGGCGCCCTTCCCTCCGCCCCCGCCCGCGATCGGCAGCAGGGCCACCGTCACGGCGCAGACCACAAAGGTGGCCATGTCCACCACGAACGCGGCGGTGTAGCCGACCAGCGAGACCACCACACCTGCCGAAGCGAAACCGGCCACCATGGCCAGTGAACGCCCCGTGATGGAAAGGGAGTTGGCCCATGACCGCCGCTCGTCGCCCACCATCTCGGGAATGGAGCTGCGCAGCGACACCATGAAAAGCGTCCCGCAGGCACCCACCACCACGGAAACGGCCATCAGTGCGGCCGTCCGCATCCCCTCCGGCGCGAAGACCAGCAACAGCATCACCGTCGCCTGCGCCACATTCGTCCACAGCATGAGGCTCTTGGCCGTGAATCGGGCGAGGAGACCGCCGGCAGCGAGTCCGGCGAGAAATCCGGACCCGAGCCGCACGGCCATGAACAGGCCCATTGCGAGCGCCCTGCCCGTCGTCTCGTAGACGAACAGATTGAGCGCCACCATATTCAGGAAGGTGCCGTACGAGGAGAACGCGTATCCGGCGACCAGGAATCGATAACGGCGCTCGCCGCGCGCCGTGCCGGCCGGATCGATATCCGGTGCGCGGTCCGGCCAGTCGTCCGCCTGTTCGATGTCTTGTGTCACCGGCCCATAGTCACCAGTCGTGCTCACCCATGGCCTCCGGGTTGCACGAATGTAATCTGCATGGTTTTGACATCCTCCCCTCCCTGGAAGGAGGGATTCCTGGCTCACGTTGGCTGTGGACCGGCGGTCCGTCAGCTCTTGCACGATCAGCACCAGCCGGGTTGAGACCAGCCCGGACGAGCATCACGCGGGCGGAGTTCTTGTCCCTGGGGGATACGGCTCCGCACGTGGTGCACGAGTAGGTTCGTTCCGAGAGAGGTAGTGCGTGCTTGGTTCTCGCTCCGCACTGCGCGCAGTCCGTGGTGGTGTGCGCGGGGTGGACAAGGTGCACGGGCCGACCGTGTTTGCGGCCCATTTCGATCAGGGCCGTCTTGGTCGCGCCGATCGCGGCGTCGGCGGCCTTTCGGGCCATGGTGGACTTGGCGAGGAACTTCGGCTTGAAGTCCTCGACCGCCAGCGCGTCGTGGTCGCGGACCACGGCCTTGGCCCACTTGCGGGCAGTGTCCTGCCGCTGCCGGGCCACCTTCTTGTGCAGCTTGGCGGCCTGCCGCTGCGCCTTGCGGTAGCCCTTCGACCGGGCCTTGCCCCGGGGCGCGCGGCGTCGGGCCATCATCCGCTGGTAGCGCGCGAGGCCGCCGGCGGCTTTCTTGCCGTACTCGGCGTGGGGCAGGTCATGGTCATCGGACGTGGTGGTGGCCGTCTCCTTCACGCCCCAGTCGATCCCGATCACCGCACCTGTGGAGGGCAGCGTCTCGGTGGCGGTGGGGACGCCGAAACTGGCGTACCAATGCCCGAGGCTGTCCCGGTACACGCGCACCGACGACGGCGGCTCGGGAAGATCGCGCGACCACACCACGGTCAAGCTGATACCCCCGGCCAGGTGCAGGCGACCGTCCTTCAACCGGAAGCCGCGCTGCGTGTAGTTGAGCGTGGGGTCCGTCTCGTGCTTCTTCTTGTACTTCGGCATCCCGGCACGCTGTCGCATCGGCAACCGGGCCTTGATGTCGTTGAGCGCCTTGGCCCGGGACTTGCCGAAGTCGCGGATCAACTGCTGCTGCGGAACGCTGCTGCCCTCACGCAGCCAGGACATCACGGTCCGGGCCTCGGTCAGCATCTTGTCCAGCCCGGCCGGGCCGCACTTCTCATCCTCGGCATGGGCCTTCTTCGACCGGGCGCAGCTCTCGTTCCAGATCCACCGGCACCGCGCCCGCTCCGCTTCCAGCGCGGCGGCTGCGGTGGACGACACACGAAGCCGGTAGGTGTACCGGGCGTGCCCGGCACTCTCCCCGCTCTGCGCTCCTGTCGTCATGACCCCCAACCTGGCCGCCCCCACTGACAACGCCCGCTGGGGTGGGAACGGCCCGCGGGGGCGCCCCGGCCGATGGAATGCGGCCGGAACGCCCCCGCGGGACCGTACCTGTCGTGCCTCGGCACGCCTCAGCTCATCAGGCGAGGCCCGGACCCCGCACCGGAATGCTGGTGAACGTCGGTGCCGGGGCGGGCGCGGTGAAGAAGTCGTTGCCCTTGTCGTCGACGACGACGAACGCGGGGAAGTCCTCGACCTCGATCTTCCAGACCGCCTCCATGCCGAGCTCCTCGTACTCGACGACCTCGACCTTCTTGATGCAGTCCTGAGCGAGGCGCGCCGCCGGTCCGCCGATCGAGCCGAGGTAGAAACCGCCGTGCGCGTCGCACGCGTCCGTGACCTGCTTGGACCGGTTGCCCTTGGCCAGCATCACCTTGGAGCCGCCCGCCGCCTGGAACTGCGCGACATAGCTGTCCATCCGGCCGGCCGTCGTCGGGCCGAAGGAGCCGGAGGCATACCCCTCGGGCGTCTTGGCCGGGCCCGCGTAGTAGACCGGGTGGTCCTTCAGGTACTGCGGCATCTCCTCGCCCGCGTCCAGCCGCTCCTTGATCTTGGCGTGCGCGATGTCGCGGGCCACGACCAGCGGACCGGTCAGTGAGAGCCGGGTCTTGACCGGGTACTTGGTCAGCTCGGCGAGGATGTCGTCCATCGGCCGGTTGAGGTCGATCCGCACGACGTCGCCCTCGTCGAGGTGCTCGTCCGTGGTCTCGGGCAGGAAGCGGGCCGGGTCCTTCTCCAGCTGCTCCAGGAAGACACCCTCGGCGGTGATCTTCGCGGTGGCCTGGCGGTCCGCCGAGCACGACACGGCGATCGCGACGGGCAGCGAGGCGCCGTGGCGGGGGAGGCGGACGACACGTACGTCGTGGCAGAAGTACTTGCCGCCGAACTGGGCGCCGATGCCGATCTTCTGCGTCAGCTCGAAGACCTTCTCCTCCAGCTCCTTGTCCCGGAAGCCGTGACCGGTGGAGGAGCCCTCCGCGGGCAGCTCGTCCAGGTAGTGCGCGGAGGCGTACTTCGCGGTCTTCAGCGCGAACTCGGCCGACGTACCGCCGACGACGATCGCCAGGTGGTACGGCGGGCAGGCGGCCGTACCCAGCGAACGGATCTTCTCCTCCAGGAACTTCATCATGGAGGCCTCGTTCAGCACGGCCTTCGTCTCCTGGAAGAGGAACGACTTGTTGGCCGAGCCGCCGCCCTTTGCCATGAAGAGGAATTTGTAGGCGCCACCGTCGGTGGCGTACAGCTCGATCTGCGCGGGCAGATTCGAGCCGGTGTTCTTCTCCTCCCACATGGTGAGCGGAGCCATCTGCGAATAGCGGAGGTTGAGCTTGGTGTACGCGTCGAAGATGCCGTGCGACAGGGCCTCTTCGTCACCGCCCTCGGTGAGTACGTTCTGCCCGCGCTTACCCATGACGATCGCGGTGCCGGTGTCCTGGCACATCGGCAGGACACCCGCGGCGGCGATGTTCGCGTTCTTCAGCAGGTCGAGCGCGACGAACTTGTCGTTGGACGACGCCTCGGGGTCGTCCACGATCCGCCGCAGCTGCGCCAGGTGGGCGGGGCGCAGGTAGTGCGAGATGTCGTGCATGGCCTCGGCAGCCAGGGTGCGCAGCGCCTCCGGGGCGACCTTGAGGAACGTACGGCCGTCGGCCTCGAAGGTGGATACACCCTCGGAGGTCACCAGACGATACGGCGTGGTGTCCTCTCCCAGAGGGAGCAGATCGGAGTACGCAAACTCTGGCATTACGGCCATTCCTCACTCGGCAGACAGCGGCTGGCCTCCCTTGGGCAGCGCACGCACCAGGGTAGAACGCCGCGCGGACGCCGAAGCTGTGAGGTAAGGCTCAGTTCGGCATCCGCACAGGAGCGACGCGGGGGCGACACGGCGGAGGCGCGGTGGGGGCTAGTCGCGATCTATCGCGTTTGGGTACGCTGGGCCGGTGGACCTCGAAAAGCACCCCCAGCAGCCCGTAGCCCCGGCGGAGCCGGCCGGTATCCGCGCCTCCGACGCGGACCGTGACCGGATCGCGGACATCCTGCGCGAGGCGATGGCCGAGGGCCGGCTCACCGCCGAGGAACACGCGGAGCGGGTCGATGTGGTCTACCGCGCCAAGACCATCGGCGAACTGGAGCCGCTGGTACGGGATCTGCCTGCACCGGGGGGTGCCTCCCGGTCGGCCGCCGAGCCCGGCGCCGTCGGCCACGAGAGCCCCACGGGCCCGGCCGAGAACCTGGTGGCGATCTTCAGCAGCTCCACCCGCAAGGGCCGTTGGCGGGTCGGCGGCCGTACGAACGCCTTTGCGCTCTTCGGCAGCGTGGAGATCGATCTGACCGAGGCGCTTTTCGGTCAAAGGCTCACAGTGATCAATGCGACCGCCATCTTCGGAAGTGTCGAGATCAAGGTCCCCGAGAACATTTCGCTGCGCGGCAGCGGCACGGGCGTCTTCGGTAATTTCGAAGTCGCCACACTGGAATCCGCGGACCCCGAAGCGCCAGTGGTGGTCGTCAACGGCTATTCGGTGTTCGGCAGCGTCGAGGCGAAGCCCAAGCGCGGGAAGTTCATTGCGGATCTCCAGGACCGGCTGCGCAAATACCTCGGCTAGGGCCCGGCCGGGAACGACGCGGTCCGTCCTGGTGCGAACTCTTCCGAACCGCTCTGAACTCCTTCGAGAACAAGCCATATTCCTGACGGTCGCTATTCCGCATCCGGAACCACGTGCCACTCAGTGCATAGGCGCGCGCACAGCGGGTAGGGAGTGCTGCATCGTCTCTCGCTCGCGAAGCCGTCGTCAGGAGTGGACCGTGCTGCAACTGCCGCATCAGCCCCTGCAGGTCGCCGCCGGCCCTCCCCAGCGCACCCCCGCGCGGGAGGACCAGGCCGGCCCCTGGCACTCGGAGGCGGTGTGCCGCCGGGACGAAGCCGGGCTGTTCTTCGCCCCGTCGAAGGAGCCGACTGCTGCCAGACTCGCGCGCGAGGAGTCCGCGAAGCGGGTCTGCGCGCGCTGCCCGGTGATGGTCGAATGCCAGGAACACGCCCTCATACAGCCGGAGCCGTACGGGGTGTGGGGCGGCCTCACCGCCGCCGAACGCCGTGTGGTGCTCGCCCGTCGCAGACGGCGCGAGATGGAACTCAAGGCATCATCCGCGTCCTCCGCCGCGACGGGCCGGATAGCCGCGGCGGGCTGACCGGCCGACGGGGGCCTGCCTGAAACGGTCCCCTCGCGCCCGTACCGCGAAGAGGCGCCCCCACCGCACACGGGGGCGCCTCTTCGCGTTCTGCTCCCCGAACCTCGGGGACGGGACCTACTTCGCGCGGTCGAAGTCGATCGCGCTGTAGGCGCGCAGCTTCGACAGCCGGTGGGTCGAGTCGATCTTCCGGATGGTGCCGGACTTGGACCGCATGACGATCGACTCGGTGGTCGCCGTCTCCGCGCGGTACCGCACGCCGCGCATCAGTTCACCGTCCGTGATGCCGGTCGCGACGAAGAACACGTTGTCGCCGCTGACCAGGTCGTCGGTGGACAGGACCCGGTCCAGGTCGTGCCCGGCGTCCAGCGCGCGCTGCCGCTCGGCCTCGTCCTTCGGCCAGAGCTTGCCCTGGATGACGCCGCCGAGGCACTTTATGGCGCAGGCCGAGATGATGCCCTCGGGGGTGCCGCCGATGCCCATGAGCAGGTCGACGCCGGTCCCCTCGCGGGCAGCCATGATCGAGCCCGCGACATCGCCGTCGGAGATGAACTTGATCCGGGCGCCGGTCTCCCGGATCTCCTTGACGATGCCGTCGTGGCGGGGGCGGTCGAGGATGACGACGGTGACGTCCTCCGGGGCGGAGTTCTTCGCCTTCGCGACGCGGCGGATGTTCACCGCGACGGGTGCATTGATGTCGACGAAGTCGGCGGCCTCGGGGCCGGTGACCAGCTTGTCCATGTAGAAGACCGCGGACGGGTCGAACATGGCGCCGCGGTCGGCGGCGGCCAGTACGGCGATCGCGTTCGGCATGCCCTTGGCGTTCAGGGTCGTACCGTCGATCGGGTCAACGGCGATATCGACCTCGGGACCGGTGCCGTCACCGACGCGCTCGCCGTTGAACAGCATGGGGGCTTCGTCCTTCTCGCCCTCGCCGATGACGACGACGCCGTTCATCGAGACGGTGGAGACGAGGGTCCGCATGGCCTTCACGGCGGCGCCGTCGGCGCCGATCTTGTCGCCGCGGCCGACCCAGCGCCCTGCTGCCATGGCGGCGGCCTCGGTGACCCGGACCAACTCCAGGGCGAGGTTACGGTCGGGGGCCTCCGGAGAGACCTCTAGCTGAGACGGCAGATGATGCTCGGACATCGGAGCGCACCTTTCTGTACGACGACGACCGGAAGAGGGTGCTCTGACTCTATCGTCAGGTCGACAGAATGAGCAGGCCGGGTCACGTATGAGCGGGCTGCCCCCGGGCCGGGCCCGTCAGGCCTAATGCGACCATGGACCCGTGGCTAGCAAGCGAGGCAAGCAGACAGTGCGGGACATGTTCCTGTCGATGGCGGTGATCTCCGCTGCGGCAGGGCTCGTTTACATCTTCATTCCGCACGACGAGAACGCCAACCCGGTCAAGGCGGTCGACTACCGGGTGGAGCTCCTGACGGCGCGGCGCGCGGCACCGTACCCGGTGGCCGCCCCGGACGGACTGGCCAAGGAGTGGAAGCCGACCTCGGTCAGTTACGACCGCCGGGCGGGCAACAGCTGGCACCTGGGCTTCCTGGACCCGGAGGGCAAGTACGTCGCGGTGGAGCAGTCCACGTCCCCGGCGCAGAAGTATGTGACCGAGGTCAGTCAGGACGCCAAGAACACCGGGCGTACGCAGCAGGTCGCGGGCGAGACCTGGCAGCACTGGAAGGGCGAGAAGTACGACGCCCTCGTGCGTCAGGGCAAGGGTGCGACCACGGTGGTCACGGGTTCCGCCTCGACGGAGCGGCTGGCGGAGATGGCCGCCGCACTCAAGTCGTCCTGATGTCCTGTACGGGGCATCTGCCTCGTACAAGGCGCACGGAGGAGGCCCTGGAGCAACGTGATGCTCCAGGGCCTCCTGCGTACGCGCGGCGACGGTCAGACGGTCGTGATGACCTCGTCGTAGGCGAGGCGCGGCAGGCGCGGGAACCAGGCGTCCTCGCCCGGCTTGCCGATGTTGACGACCATCAGCACCTTGTGGTCGCCGTCCAGGAACTCCTTCTCGATGCCGGCGGCGTCGTAACCGGTCATCGGGCCCGCGGCGAGGCCGGCGGCGCGGACGCCGATGATGAAGTACGCGGCCTGCAGCGCACCATTGAGCGCGGCGGACGACTCGCGGACCGGGCGCTCGGAGAAGAACGCGTCCTTGGCCTGCGGGAAGTGCGGCATCAGGGCCGGGAGCTCCTCGTGGAACTCGTTGTCGGCGACCAGGATGGCGACCAGCGGGGCGGTCGAGGTCTTCGGCTGGTTGCCCTCGGCCATGTGCTTGACGAGGCGTGCACGGGCGTCGTCGGAGCGGACCAGGACGACGCGCAGCGGCGACTGGTTGAACGCGGTGGGGCCGTACTTGACCAGGTCGTAGATCGCCTGGACCTGCTCCTCGGTCACCGGCTCGTCGGTGAAGGTGTTGGCGGTGCGGGCCTCACGGAAGAGGAGGTCCTGGGCGGCGGGGTCAAGAACGAGGGACATCTTGCGTATTACCTTCCGGGCGTACACGGGGATCAAGCAACGCCGACCACGGTACGGGAGAGGTAGGTTAACTTTCAACTAAAACCGGAACGGAGTGATCTGTTCCACAGCGCGGGCCTCTTGTGCCATTCGTCGGCAGGGGGGGATCTCCCGATCGCGGGCGCCCGCCTGCCTTGCGCCCGCCTGCCTTGCCGTGGTCGGCCTCGTCCGAAAAGCAGGGGCCGGGCAGCCGGGCGGGCCAGGGAGCCGGAAGCCGGGCCGGCCGGGGAAGTCGGAAGTCGGGGAGGCCTCAGCCGTTGTCGGCTGTCGTGCCGCCGTCGCTCTCCTGGGGGGCGGCCGGCCCCGCCAGGGCCGCGTCCAGCCGTGCGCGCGCGCCTTCCAGCCAGTGCCGGCACACCTTCGCCAGCTCCTCGCCCCGCTCCCACAGCGCGAGGGACTCCTCCAGCGTCGTACCGCCCGCCTCCAGGCGGCGCACCACCTCGATCAGCTCGTCACGGGCCTGCTCGTATCCGAGCGTGCCCGCGGCACCAGCCGTCGTAGTCCCGTCGTCCGTCATGTGCCCCACCCTACGTTCCGGCTCATCAGGAGCCTCCTACCTCGTCCGTCATCGCTTTCGAGCCGCCTCGGCGCCCGTCCGCCTCGTCCGCCCCCCCGCACCGAACCCCCGCTCGCTCACTCACTCACCCGCACCGCGAACTCGCCCCCCGAAACCCGCGCCCGAAGCAGATCGCCCGGCGCCCCCGCGTCCGCGGGAGCCCGCACCACATGGCCGTCCGCCCGCTGCAGCACCGCATACCCGCGCTCCAGCGTCGCCGCGGGCGACAACGCGACCACCCGTGCCCGGGTGTGGGCGAGCTCCGAGTCCGCCCGGTCCAGCAGGTGCCCCAGTACCCGTCGGCCCCGCCCGATCAGCGCATCGATCTCCGACGCCCGCTCGTCCACCATCCGCTGGGGATGCTCCATCGCGGGCCGGCCCAGCGCATGTGCCAGCCCCCGCTCCTCCCGGTCCAGCAGCCCCCGTACCGTCCGCAGCGCACGGTCCCGCAGCTGCTGTACCCGGTCCAGCTCCTCGCCCACATCGGGCACGACCTTCTTCGCCGCATCCGTCGGAGTGGAGGCGCGCAGGTCCGCGACCAGGTCGAGCAGCGGGGAGTCCGGCTCATGACCGATCGCCGACACGACCGGCGTACGGCACGCGGCGACCGTACGGATCAGCTGCTCGTCCGAGAACGGCAGCAGATCCTCCACGCTGCCGCCACCCCGCGCCACCACGATCACGTCGACGTCCGGGAGATCGTCCAGCTCCTTCACGGCCTGGACGACCTGATTCACCGCGTGCACCCCCTGCACCGCCGTGTTACGCACCTCGAACCGCACCGCGGGCCACCGCCGCCGCGCGTTCTCCAGAACGTCGCGCTCGGCCGCCGAGGCCCGGCCGCAGACCAGCCCGATCAGCTGCGGCAGGAACGGCAGCGGCTTCTTCCGGTCGAGCGCGAAGAGCCCCTCCGAGGCCAGCGACTTCTTGAGCTGCTCAAGACGGACCAGCAGCTCACCGATGCCGACCGGCCGTATCTCCGTGGCCCGCAGGGACAGCTGGCCGCGCGGCGCGTACCACTCGGGCTTGGCGAGCACGACGACCCGCGCTCCCTCCGTCACGACATCCGCGATCCGGTCGAAGACCTGACGGAAGCACGTCACGCTCACCGAGATGTCCTGCGACGGGTCGCGCAGCGTCAGAAACACCACGCCGGCGCCCGGCCGCCGTGACAACTGGGTGATCTGACCCTCGACCCAGACGGCGCCGAGCCGGTCGATCCACCCCCCGATCAGCCGCGACACATCACCGACGGGCAGCGGAGCTTCCGCGGACGTTTGGAGAGCCATGCGAGCGAGCGTATCCGCCCCCACCGACAATCAGCCGCCCACGACAACAGCCACTCCGACTCGCCCCCGCCTCAGGCTGTGCGCCGCCCCCACTGCAGCGCCAGGACCACCAGCCCCGCCCCCAGCCAGCACACCCCCACCACCTGAGCGCTCGCGGTCGCCTCCACGATCACCGCGATCAGCACCCCCGCACCCGCCACCGGCACCAGCACATGCCGCCACCAGCTGGGCGGCCCCTCCATCCGGCGTACGGCGAACCAGCCGACCACCGACGCGTGCAGCAGCACGAACGCCGTCAGCGCACCGATGTCGACGACCGACACCAGACGGTCGAGACCGTCGGCGCGCCGGGCCGCCCACACGGCCGCCACCAGCGTCACCGTCGCGGCCAGCAGGATCGCGACCCGCGGCACCCCGGACCGCGGGTCGACCTTGGACAGCAGCAAGGGCAGCCGCCGCTCCCTGGCCATCGCGAACAGCAACCGCCCCGCGGCCGCCTGCCCGGCCAGTGCCGCGAAGGCCGCCCCGATCGCCTTGCTGACCGCCACCAGATCGTGCAACCAGGTCCCGACCGCAAAGTCCACCGTGTCGTAGAACGCCGCCCCCTGCGCGGCCGGATCGGCGGCCAGCTCCGCCGACGTCATCGGCTCCAGCAGCGCTGCCAGATAGCCCTGCGCCACGAACAGCACACCCGCGAGCACCAGACAGAACAGCACCGCCCGCGCCACCTTCGACGAGCCCCCCGTCACCTCCTCCGCGAACGAGGCGATCGCGTCGAAGCCCAGATACGACAGCACGGCCACCGACACCGCCCCCAGCACCGCCGGAGCGGAGAAGCCGGAATCGCCGGTGAGCGGGGTCAGCCAGCCGCGCTGCGCCCCGTCCCGTACAAGAACCACCACCGCCGAGACCAGGAACACCAGCAGCACCGCGATCTCCATCGCGAGCACCGCGAAGCCGACCCGGGCGGCAGCCCGCACACCCCAGAGATTGAGCAGCGTGGTGACGACGACCGCGAGCGCCGTCCACACCCACCGTGACACCGACGGCACGAGCGAGTTCAGTGCGATCCCGGAGAAGAGATAGGCGACCGCGGGGATCAGTAGATAGTCGAGCATCGCCATCCACCCGGCGATGAACCCCGGCCCTTCCCCGAGCCCCTTGCGTGCGTACGCGAAGACCGAGCCCGCCAGCGGGGCGACCCGCACCATCTGGGCGTAGCTGAAGGCCGTGAACGCCATCACGACGGTCGCCGCGACATAGACCAGCGCGACCGCACCGTCGGATTTCGCATCAAGGGTGCCGAATACGCCGACGGGCGCCATCGGAGCGATGAAGAGGAGCCCGTAGACCACCAGATCCCGGAAGCCGAGCGTCCGCCGCAGCCTGCCTTCCTCCTGGTGCGCCCCCTCCGCCTCCGTGACCCCGCCGCCGCCGCCGCTGCCGCTGCCCGTCCCCGACATGAGCCCTCCGTCGATCGCGTACGCATCAGTCTTGCGACCCCGCCGATCTTCCGCGCGTTCGGCTCGGCCTTACGATGGGACGCATGACTGCTACGACACCCCGCCGCGTCCTGCTCGCCGCTCCCCGTGGCTACTGCGCGGGCGTGGACCGTGCCGTGATCGCCGTGGAGAAAGCCCTGGAGCAGTACGGCTCCCCGGTGTACGTGCGCCACGAGATCGTCCACAACAAGTACGTCGTACAGACCCTGGAGAAGAAGGGCGCGATCTTCGTCGAGGAGACGGCGGAGGTCCCCGAGGGCTCGATCGTGATGTTCTCCGCGCACGGCGTCGCACCGACCGTGCACGAGGAGGCGGCCGAGCGGAAGCTCGCCACGATCGACGCGACCTGCCCCCTGGTCACCAAGGTCCACAAGGAAGCCGTCCGCTTCGCGCAGGACGACTTCGACATCCTCCTGATCGGCCACGAGGGCCACGAGGAGGTCATCGGCACCTCCGGCGAGGCCCCCGAGCACATCACGCTGGTCGACGGCCCCGAGGACGTCGCGGGTGTCGAGGTGCGCGACCCGTCGAAGGTCGTCTGGCTCTCCCAGACCACGCTCTCCGTCGACGAGACGATGGAGACGGTCGGCGCGCTCAAGGAGAAGTTCCCGCTCCTGATCTCGCCGCCCAGCGACGACATCTGTTACGCCACGCAGAACCGCCAGATCGCCGTGAAGCAGATGGGCGCGGACGCCGACCTCGTGATCGTCGTCGGCTCCAAGAACTCCTCGAACTCGGTCCGCCTGGTCGAGGTCGCCCTCGGCGCCGGTGCGAACGACGCCCATCTGGTCGACTTCGCCGACGAAATCGACGAGGCCTGGCTGGAGGGTGTCTCCACGGTCGGCGTCACCTCGGGCGCGTCCGTTCCCGAGGTCCTGGTCGACGGCGTCCTGGCGTGGCTCTCGGAGCGCGGTTTCGAGGACGTGGAGATCGTGAAGGCGGCCGAGGAGTCCATCACGTTCTCGCTGCCCAAGGAACTGCGCCGCGACCTGCGCGCCGAGGCCGCGGCGCTCATGGAGAAGTGACGGCTTCGTGTCGACGGCTTCCCGTTCCGGGAAGTGAGCCGGGCCACCTGCCCGTACCGTGGATTGCATGCAGATCTTCGGCGTGGACATCGGCGGATCCGGGATCAAGGGCGCTCCCGTGGACCTGGACCGCGGAGACCTGGCACAGGAGCGCCACAAAGTACTGACACCGCACCCGGCCACGCCCAAGGACGTGGCCGACTGTGTGGCGGATGTGGTCGGTCATTTCGACTGGTCGGGCCCGGTGGGCATCACCTTCCCGGGCGTCGTCACGAGCGGCTGCACACGCACCGCGGCCAATGTCGACCAGGGCTGGATCGACGTGGACGCCCGCGGACTGCTCGGCGACAGACTCGGCCTTCCCGTCACCGTCCTGAACGACGCCGACGCGGCCGGCATCGCGGAGATGGCGTTCGGCGCGGGGCGCGGCCGCAAGGGGACGGTGATCGTGCTGACGCTCGGTACGGGAATCGGCAGCGCCCTCTTCATCGACGGCAAGCTCGTCCCCAACACCGAGCTGGGTCACCTGGAGCTGAACGGCCGCGACGCGGAGAAGCACGCCTCCACCAAGGTCAAGGAGGACGAGCAGCTGAGCTGGCACCACTGGGCGCACCGGGTGCAGAAGTACCTGACCCATGTGGAGATGCTGTTCTCGCCCGAGCTCTTCATCATCGGCGGCGGAGTCAGCCGCAAGGCCGACAAGTTCCTGCCGCTGATCGAGCATGTACGGGCCGAGATGGTGCCGGCGGAGCTGCAGAACAACGCGGGCATCGTGGGAGCGGCGATGGCGGCGGCGAACACGGCGTAGGGCTCACCCTGCTGCCTCGCCCTGCCCTGCGGCCCCCGGCCACCGCCTGGGGCGACGCGGCCGCCCTTCTATCGGTCCCGGGTCACCGCTGGGGGCGACGGGGCGGCTGGGCGGGCCGCGCCGCCTGCGAGGCCAGCAGCATCCGACGCTGACGTTGCCGCTGCCGCATCAGCCGTACCTTCCGTACGGTCGCGATGAGCCCGGCGATGAGTGTCCCGCCGTACAGCCACCCGGCATGTACGGCGAGCGCGGTGACGAGCGCCATGGTCTGGCCGCCGAAGCCACCCGTGCCGCCGGAGATCGGGATCACGCCGACGGCGAATGCGATCGGCACGATGATCGGCGCGGTCACCAGGTCCGCAGGCCGTACCCACAGCGCGGTCAGCGCGCTGACCGGCAGGAACAGCACCCCGAACACGGTCGATGAACCGTCGAGGAGCAGCCAGTCGAGGCACGCCAGCAGGAACATGGAAGCGGCGGCGAAGAGCCCCGCACCGATGCCGGTCAGCCGGGGATTCGGCAGCCTGCGCAGCGCGAGAACGGCGGGCGGTACCGGCCGGGACCGGCCCTCCGGCTTCGCGTCCATCACCCGATAGACGGCGGCGGCTTCGTCGATGGTGCCCTGCGGGGACAGCGGGGCCTGCCGAGACTGCCTGCGCTGCGGGGGACGTGTCCTGTGCTGCTCCACCGGGACAACGTAGGTCGCCGGGCGGGAGGAAACGGGTGCGGGACACGCGCTTTGGGCGACCTTAGGGGTGAGTTCGATGCCACACGGCCGAACGGGAACCGAATCGACGCCCGGCCGGACCCGTGGCTGCCCGGTTGCCCCCGCCCGTAAACTGGAGAATCGGCCCACCCGGGCCCGACGCTTTTCCGCCCGTCCCACCACCACCACCTCCTCCCTCCTCCCTCCTCCTCACTCCTCAGGAAGTCGCCAACGTGTCGCTCACGATCGGGACGGTGAGCCTTAGGCGCAAACTTGAGCCGCTGTCTGCCCCGGCGTCGAGCGGATTGGGCAGTGCTCGCGGAGGAAGCCTTCCAGGTCGTGCATCATGAGCCCGGTCCCTTGCGGTGGTGTAACCGCGTCGGGGATCTTCGGTCGTGGGGTAGATCGAGTCCCTGCCGCCCGTGGGGAGGTAGCTGCGGGCGAAGGCGATCCATTCGTCGTGCATCTCGATGAGGACGGCGGTGGTGAGCCGTTCGAGGGCGGCGGGGTTGGGGAAGATCTGGACGACGTCGACGCTGCGCTTGATCTCCCGTCTTCTTCCAATGTCGCTCGGCGAAGGCGGTCAGGTCGGTCTTGGCTTCCAGGAGCATGGCTTTGACCTTGGGGAACTGCCGTCCGAGCATGTCGGCGACGGTGTCGAACTGGAACGGACCAGTTCGGCGGTGGGCTGGGCGAAGATCGTGTGGATCGTCGCGGCCACCATCTCGCCGGAGTCTTTGCTGATCGCACAGAGATGACGTTGCGCAGGAAGTGAATGCGACACCGCTGGTAGGCGGCGCCGAGCATGACCTTGCGGACCACCTTGACCAGCCCGGAATGATGGTCGGCGATGACCAGGCGGACCCCGGTCAGGCCGCGTTCACGCAGGGAGCGCAGGAACTCGGTCCAGAACACATCGGTCTCGCTGTCGCCGACCATGAGTCCGAGGACTTCGCGTCCGCCATCCTCGGTGATGCCGGTGGCGATGACCACGGCTTGGGAGACGATCTGATGGGAGACCCGAGCCTTGCAGTAGGTGGCGTCGAGGTAGATGTAGGGGAAGCGGATGGGTTCAGGGGCCGGGTGCGGAACACGTTCAGTTCCGTGTCCAGGGCGCCGCAGATGCGGGAGACCTCGCTCTTGGAGATGCCGGTGTCCCCGCCCAGGGCCTTGACCAGGTCGTCCACGCTGCGAGTGGATACCCCGTGGACGTACGTCTCCCCATGATCACGGTGTAGAGGGCCTGGTCGATCGACGCCGGCGTTCCAGCAGTGACGGGAAGAAGGATCCGGTGCGGAGCTTGGGGATCGCCAGGTCCAGGTCCCCGGCCTGCGTGGTCAGTGCCTTCTCGCGGTGCCAGTTGCGCATCGTGGTGCGGGTATCGGTGTGCTCGCCCGGTGCGGCACCGATGTGGGCGGTGGCCTCGGCCTCGATGAGTTCCCGTGGGGTCCTCTGGGCCAGGGCACGGATCAACTCGTTTCCGTCCGCCGTACGCAGAGAGGTTTTCTCAGCGAAATGATCTCCGTGAAGCGGGCTGATCGGGACATGCCCGGATGGATCAGCCCGGGCGGCCCGGCTCTGGGCAGACGTAAAGCCCCTGGTAGGACGGATGTCCGTAACCACCAGAGGCTTCACGTTGGTCACCTACGTTGCTACGCTCGACGTCCCGCGCCACGGTCGTGGAGTACCTGTCCCGCCTCGAGGGCCCTCAGGCGCCGGTAACCGGGGTCAGAAGGCTCGCAGCCTCTCGATGTGGCGTCTCTGCTGTTTGTCGTCCTGTTTGATGTGCACACTGACAAGCACTCTACGGCCGTCCGGCTTGTAGTAGATGCGGCCAAGCCGCTCGCTTCCCGCGATGCCCGTCGCCAATTTCGTCACCTCATACCAGCCAGGCATTCCCTCAAGGTCCCTTCCGACAAGGCGCCCAGAGTCGATCTCAGTAAGTGCTCTCATCGTGGATGCCGGCGAGTCGAGGTTGGCGATCACATCGACTGCATCGAGAACAAAATCGAGGCGGCTGAACGCCTGAGGCAGGAACTCAATGACACCCCCGCGCCGTGGCCGTTGCGCGGTCGCGACGCGAAGTCGCTCAGTCTCCAGCGCCTCGAGTTCCGTCACTCTCCCAAGGAGTGCGTCTACCTGCGCCGCCAAGTCGTCTGCGCGTGCTCCGCTTTCTGCGGTCTCCGAGTCGGCCGCTCGCACACGCTCCAGCAGCAAGGAGTTTTCGGCAAGAGCGAGTTCTCGAAGTTCCTCGGCGTCAGCGAGGCTCTTCACCAGCTCCGCCGTGTTAGCCGTGCCTCCTAGGCCTTGTCGGAGCACGGCGAGTTGCTCTTGCAGATCTGCATGATGGCGTTCTGCGAGGGCAAGGGATTCTCGGTATCGATGCTCGCTCGCTTCGGCGTTCGCAAGATCGTGACGGAGCTGCGCGAGCTCACGTTCAGCCGCCTCGCCCTTGCGTGTCGCGACGTACAGCTGGTTGAGCAGCTCTTCGATCCGAGCCTCGGCATCAGCGAGTCGAGCGGTCGTCGGATCCGTGACTGGCACCGCCGGCGCGAGAGACGACGGCGGTGCGATGACAGCGCCGACGAGCGCAAGTGCTTCGGCCTGGCTGCCCTTGAACCGAAGGCGCGCGAACCAGTCGTAGAAGTTGCCGTCATCTGCTGGACGATGGCTGACGTCCCAGCGCTGGACGCTGACATCTGCGTCCTCAAGCGCTGACACCAAGCTGCTGGCAACGCGATCCGACGCGTTGAAGACGACGTAATGCCCGTACTGGTTGGTTTCGAGGTGCCACTCGACGTCGAAACCGCTGGCTGTCTCCAGCGGTTCGCCGACAATGGGAGCGTACGGAACCTCTGCTCCGGTGAACAGGAAACGATCGCAGTCCGCCAGTTCCCAGCTCGATCCGTCCAAGTCGATGAGATTGCCCTGCCGGAGCGGGTAGACGGAGCCCGCATACGCGACGCCCGCATATCCATCGGGAGTCAGACGAATCGGACGTCGGACTCCGGACTCGACTTCCGTTCCGTGGTCAAGCACTCGCACGAGTGCCTTGCCGCTCGCCATGTCACGCCGATCCGCATCGACACTCCGGGTGCCCCCACTGGCGCTTGCAGACGGCGCACGGCTGGTAGTACAGGTGTTCCAGTACCTGGGCTTGTGTCGCTCCGTCACGCACGTGCCGGGCGAAGGCCCCTGAATTGCGCAGATACAGCACGTCGCCGGGAACGGTCGCTTGGTCCTTGTCCCTGGCCACATTCGCACGGACGACCAGTCCCGCCTGTGGCACGGCTATGGACTCCTCAGGCGATTTTGGGTTCGCGGCAGCGCCTGCGGGCACAGCCAAAGCCGGGAGGCCAAGACCGAACTCCAGGTCGTAGTACGACTCCTTGACCCGATCGTGCTTCTGGCTTGATGTTGCCTCGACCGACAACACCAAGTCGTCGTCGAGAGCGACCTTCAGCTCGAGGCGCTCGTGCAGTGGCGGCGCGGTCTCGTCGACGCCGAGTGTGATCATTCCCAGCGACGTTCGCCGCTCGCTCGCCTGCGGATGTGATGACAACGCGGTCGGAGTAGCGATCGGAAATTTCGCCTTCCCGTCCGTGGGATCCGCGCAGTATAGGTGAAGCGTTTCGTGCTTGACCTCTCCACCGAGAGGCATTTCAGTGCCCGCTGCGAGGAGCGGCAACAACGACCCACGGGCGAGCTCGAGTTCGATGGGCTTTGCCAGCCGGAGCCTCTGCCTGTCATGTGCAATCCACGCAGCTCCTTGTGAGATCAACGTGGCACTGTTCGTCGGCACCTCGACTCGGTCCGGACCGAACATCTCGTACAGTCGGCTCCGAATCGCGGGCATGGCCGCCATGCCACCGACCACTACGACCAGCGAGACCTGGCCGGGAGCCATCGACAAGCTGCCGAGCAGCGACTCGATCTCGTCAATACCTGCCGTCACGAGCGGCCGTGTGATCTCTTCCAGCTCTTGACGCGTGAGCTGGTACTGCAAGGTCGCACCTGATTGGAAGTAACTTGGCCGGTAAAACGTCACGTCAACGCGGTCGGCCGAGAGCTCGATCTTGTTGCGCTCCGCGTCTTGGAGGAGCCGGAGTTCAGCCTCAGGGATCGCAAGGTCGTCGTCAGTGGCACTTCCGCGAGCCCGAACGCGCTTCACGACCTCGTCGCGAATCACCTTGTCGAACTCGTCGCCGCCGACCTGGGCCGAGCCACCGTTGCGAAGTTGTCGCACCTGTTCTTCGTCGACCCGGCAGAGAGTCAGGTCCAGCGTTCCGCCGCCCCAGTCGACAACCAGGACGTTTCGTCGTGCAAGCCGCCGCGCCATCTCTTCTGGGTCGTTCGCTCCTCGGATGAACCCGTACATGGCGGCGAGCGGCTCGTGGACGAACTGGGCCACACCCATCCCGGCCCCCGCGAACGCCTCTCGCAGCGCCGCGCGTCGGTGCCCGTTCATGGTCACGGGGATCGTGACCACAGCGTTGTCGAGGCCGCCGAGCACGTTCCGCTGCGGACTGCGCAGGGACTCCGATCGGACGTGGCGCACGACGTCCGCAACGATGTCCACCGGGCTCCGGTCGACGCCTCCGACGGCGATTGCCTCCTCGCCGAGGAGGAACTTCGGCGATTTCACCGTGTTGCCGTGCACCCCGATGCCCGCGGCACCCAACGCGTCCTTGGCCTCGCGGCCGACGACAACCTGCTCGCCTTCGTACCGGACGATCGAGGGATGTGGCCGGCCAGTCTCGACGTCCATCACGTCGATCACGCGGTCACCAACTACCACCGAAACCAGGCTGTTGGTCGTTCCGAAGTCGAACCCGACGATCATGCGAAGCCTCCAGACGCGTCCTTCAGCTGCTCGACCTCACGGGTGAGGGCAAGCAGGGAACGGTCGAGGAACTCCTCCGCGACGTTGGGCGCACCGTTCCGGAGTGCGTGCAGACCATCGGTAAGTAGATCGATCTCACCCCCGAGACGCCGGATGATGCGCGTTCGCAGCGTTTCGTAGTCGTCCGTCATATGGCTCTTGTCGACCACTCTGTTATCGCGCTCAGCCGCGAGCTCCTTCTGCAGCCGCACCACGTCGGCCGAAAACGCGTCGGCGCGAGCCATCGCAGATTGCTCACGCTCCTTGACGGTCGAAAGCTCACCGCGGAGCCGAGTCTCGCGATTCTGAGCAGCGCTAGCCTCACGCTCGAGTTGTGTGACCTGCCGTTCCAAGCGGGCGATCCGGGTTAGGTAGTTCGCGCCCACGATCCCGAGCACGTCGAGATCGCGGCTTGCCCCGACCTCGCTGGCGGCTCGCTCTAGCCCTGTTGCCTCCGGGGCCTCGTACCTCCAGACAGAGCCGTACGACGCATCGATGAACTGATCCAGGGTCCACTCACGCTGGAGCACGCGGAGGAGGCCGTAGCACGCGATCGCATTCTTGACGAGGCGCTCACTCTCAGCGGTCTTGAACTGCTCCGGGGACAGTCCAAGATCGTCGGCGCAGACCTGCCGGGCCATGTTGCGCAGGTGTTCGGTCGAGAGCTGCGGACCCTTGCGGGGATCGACCAGCTGGTTCACCCAGACCCGGAACACCGGGCTGTGGCCCAGTGCGACTACCGCGAGGTCAAAGAGCCGGTTCAACGCCGGTGCGAGGTCACCATTCTCGGCGCGCTTGAGCGGGACCCCCTGACGCGCCGCGTACTGAAGCAGCTTGAACGGGGTCGACAACGTTGGGTCTGTCGGCGCGAGAGACCGGACCAGCGCGCTCTGTGACGCGATGCCCTCATCGGTAATCGCCAGCTTCTTGAGGGCCTCCTTCGAGAACTCAAGCAGTCGAGTGTTCGACTCGTAGGCGAACGTCAGCAAGTCCTCGACCGAGGTAATGATCGGCTTTGGTTTCGCCTTGGACTTGGCCTGATGTGGCCCCTCCTCTGCAACGGATGCCGCCGGCGCATTGTCAGTAGGCGTGGCCGAGGCGATGCCATCGCCGGTGGCGGTAGCCGATACGGGGTCGCCCGGCCCCGACTCCGCGCCGGGCTCTGGAATGGTCTCGTTGCTCAACGTCCTACCTCTTGCAATCGGGTCCGAAATCCTGCGTACCAGGCGCCGGTCTCCTTAGAGTGCCTGAGCGCCTCGCCGTGTCGTGATGCACCATCAATGTCTCCCACGGCGAGCAGCGCCTCAGCTGCGATGAGCCGGACCTTGAACTGGTCCTGGGGCCGGAGCTCGCCCAGTGAGGGCAGCAGATGGGCAACCATGGACGACTGTGTCCCGTCCAAAGCCGTTGCACCGACGTCCAGGAGGTCCTCGGTAACGGAGTCGCTCAAGGCCTGATCGAGGCTTCCGTGCGACCGGTCGGCCAGGCTTGTCGTGGCGAATACGCCGCCTGTGAGGAGGGATCGGAACCGCGCTGCGACATCGGAGACGCGGTGGCTGTTGGTCTTGCGCACCGCAAGTTCGAACTGATTGTAGTGCAACGCGACCAAACCGCAGATCGCCTCCGCTGCAGGCCGGTCGAAGGTCGACAGTAGAGAGACAGCGCTGTTGTACCGCTGCTCGTAGAGCGGCGCACCCGACCCGTCCACCCGGCCGGGGTCCTCGACCGCCTCACGTGCAAGCACGCCGTACAGGTATGTCGCCAGACCTTCGCGGTAACGGCGGGCCGTCACCCCGCGGCCGGCACGCATGATGAAGGTGTCGATTGCGTTGCGACTCAACTCACGGCTGGAGATGAGTTTTTCCAAGGCATGGTCTACGAGGCAGAGGTCGTCTTCTTCTGCAAGGCAGAAGTCGAACTCGAACGTCCGCTCCAGCGGGCCATTGGAAACACTCACTGTCTGGACGCCAACCTTCACCGACGCGAGGAAGCCGGCGGCCTCAGACGTTGAGGTTTCGCGGCCGTTGACGGCGATGGATTCGACATCCGAGGTAACCCAATCGGCGGAGCCACTGGAGCTCGTGACCATCAAGCGTGTGCGCCCGCACTCTCGTCCCCTGAAGAGGAGGGCCGGCCGCTTGGTCGCATGACCGTCGAAGCGGTGTGCTCGGCGGGCGCGCTTGGACGAGAAGACGAGTCCACACTCAGTGCAGGGAAACTCAGGGGGCTTTGGCGGGGCTGGCAGTCCGACCGATTCAAATCCGATCGGCTCATGGAACTCCATGTAGCCGGTGTGCCAGAACCCCATGAACCCCTCCTGTCGCTTCCTGATCCGCGTCCCCTACGCCTTCGGAAGGCTAGTCGGAGCGCGGGGACTTTGCGAGGTAAAAGGCTCTGTCCGTAGCGGGTCACGCCCCGTTCTCTGTGTGGAGGATCGCTGCCCTGGCTGCCCAGGCCAGTAGGCTCTGTCCGCGCATGGACAGTCCGAGCCGGTTCCAGTGGAAGATCACGTGGTAGCTGAGCACCTGTCGCAACCCGCGGTCGAGCGTTACGTCCTGGACGGCGTGGCCTAGTTTCTGCCCCGCTTCGCGGAAGGCGGCAGCCCACTCGGCGACGGGCTCCAGCGATCCGCCGGGGCGCAGCAGGGCGTTGCTGTCGGCGAAGAGCAGGGGCCGGATCTCCCGGGCGCGGGCGTGGAGGATGCCAGTTGGGACATCGTTGATGGCCGAGCGGTGTTCGTCCGTGATGACGCGGTGCCAGACGTCCCCTTGCTCGTACCACTCCAGTTTGGCAGCGCGCATCATGAGCGTGCAGAGAAGGACGGACAGCTCGCGAGGCCCCACGGCCAGGTCGCCGCGCTGCCGTAACTGCTGTGCTTCCCGGCTGTCAGTGATGAACAGGGTGTGCGCGGCTGTCATGCCGGCCGCGCCTCCGAATGCCGCGGTCTCCGGCTCGTAGATGCCGGGCCACCATCGTTGGAGATGCCCGTCGGCGACGAGGCGGTCCAACTCGTCACCGACAGTCGACTCGGCGCCGATCGTGGGTCGTACGCGCAGACGAAGGCGCCAGCAGGGGTGCTTGCGTGTGTACCACCAGCCGTCGATGGCGCCGGCGGCTTCAGCGTCTCGCAGGGCAGGCAGGACGTGTGTGGTGAAGGTGTTGTCGGCGTTCGCCCAGTCGGTGAAGTGGAGGTATGCGTGCCACCAGTCGGTGGTGGTGGAGCAGCGGGCGAGGGCTTCTCTGCCGGCCTGGTCGTAGAGCTTGACAGCGTCGGACAGGGCCACGATGTCCATCCCGTACTGGTGCGCGGCGTCGGCGATCGGTAGTCCGGCGAGGACAGCGAGGACCGCGCCTTGGACCCGGCTCGGTTTCGTCTGGGTCAGTTGATCAGGAGACATGAGTCCCATCCGGTGATCGGAGCCTGCTGTGAGGCGTAGGTGGTGAGGGCGAGCGCGGTGCCGGCGTCGCCGTTGATCAGCCCGGCCGCGTGGAGGCCGGGCATCTGGGCGTGCGCTGCGAGAGCGCCGCCGAGGCGTGCTGGGAGGGTACGGAGGCGGGGGTCGAGAGCGTCGGCGGCTGCTCGGGTGGCGGTCTGGTAGATGCCTGCCCAGCCGTGGCACAGACCCGAGTCGGTGACGTGGGCAAGCTGTTCGGGGTCGGTCAGGGCGCTGTACAGGGCGTTCTCGTAGAACGCCTGGACGTCGGGGGCGCGCAGGGCGAGCCCGGCGAGTTGCCCGGCTCGTGCGATGCCCGTGGTTCCGTAGCACCAGCTCGGCCGGGTGGGAGCGTCGTGGTGCGGGCGCCCGAGGTCGAGATCGCGGCGCGAGATGTGCTCGGGCCACCAGGGGCCGGAGGGACTGAGCTGGCACCAGGCGTCAAGGTGTTCGCAGATGCTCCATATGGCTTCGCGGTGGCCGCTGACGGTGATGCCGCGGCGCATGGCCTGGGCCAGCAGGAGGAGCGGGCCGGTGATGCCGTGGGCTGCACCGAAGTTGCCGTGGCCGCCCGGCAAGTGGGGGGATTCACCGCGAACCGGGTCGTGGCGGACCCACCAGCCCGGCAGACCGCGGCCGTCGGGGACGAGGGGGCGGGTCAGGGCAACGAGGTACTGCAGGACTCGTTCCAGGGGGAGCCCTTCGGGGTCCGTCCGCAGGAGGTACGCCCCGATGCCGGTGAGGCCGTAGAACAGGTCGTACTCGGCGAACGTGGGCAGGTCGCCCTTGCGGATGCGGGTGAGCGCGGCGTCCACGCGGCGGTGGGCCATGCCGATGATGTGCTGGTGCAGGGTCCGGCGCGCTGGTTTGTACAGGTGCTGGAAGGACGGCGGAACGGTGGTGAGGACGAAGCCGAGTGCCGGGGCGCCGAGGAACAGACCTGTGGTGTCGGCCGCGCTGATGCGCCCAGCGGCTGCGGCGGTGATCCACCGGTGGGCGGGGCGCCAAGAGCCGCCGTGACGGCTGGCCATCTCGATGTGCAGCAGGCTGATTCCGGCGGCGCCGTCGGCGAGGGACTGCACCGCCCACGGCTCGTCCGGGGGCGGCGGAGCGGGTTGTGCGAGGTGGGCGGTGTACTGGTCCAGGATCGTCGCGGTGGTGACGGCTGGCGCGGTCATCGGGACGCCATCCGGTGCTGAAGGGCCGCGGTTCGTACGAGCCGGATCGTGGTCTCCTCGGCGCGCGGGTCTACGCCCAGAGCCCGGACGTGGTGCTGATGCAGGAGCGACCGGGCGACGTCGAGCGGATCACGCTGACCGGTCAAGGTGTTCCGGTAGGCATCCACGGCGGCGGCGCGGGCCCGCCATGCTTCGGCGACCGCCGGACCGCCGGGGAGGGCCGCGAGCGCGGAGGAGCCGGTCGGCGCGGCGAGCTCGAGCACCTGGGTACGCAGGGCCCGGTCCAGTCGCCCTGTGCCCTGGGGGAGGTTGCGCACCAACCACTCTTCGGCCGCCGCTGTGTCCGGTGCCAAGGGGGCGACGATGTGCAGGGCGCTGGCCGCGGCGAGGGCGTGCGGGACGACGGCGTCGGTGCGCTCGGTGAGGTGGATCTGCGCGAGGGCGGCGGCGGAGTCCGCTGCGAACACCTGGTGCGCGGCGTCCATGGCCGCCGCGCCGCCGAAGCGCCCGGTCTGCGGCTGGTAGGGAGCCAGGACGAGCCCGGCCGCCAAGCCGATCCCGTGCAGGCTGTCCGCCCACCTACGAACGTGCTGGGCGGCAGTTCCGTATGCGTCCGGCGGCAGGTGCAGCGTGAGGTCGAGGTGCTGGTCGGCGTCCGGGCGGGCCATCTCCCGGTGCCGGGTGAACCACCAGACCGGCGGGGTGTCGCCGAACGCGGCGAGAAGGCTGGGCAGATGGCGGCTCAGGATCTCGTCGTAGCGGCGCGGGTGGGCGTGGAGCTGCGCGAACAGGACGTCGCCCGCGCCCGGAAGATGCCGCCCAGGGACCGTCACCTTGACGGGGCGCGGCCGGGGCACTACGGCGGTGTCCGGCTGCGACCGGCCCAGGGAGAGCCAGATCTCGTGTGCCCGTCCGATCCAGCCGTGGGCGTCTGCGTCCGGGACCTCGCGCAGTTCCAGGCTCCGGGCGTTGTCGAGGTGGGCGCGCAGGGTCCGGCGGTGGATCGGGTGGGACAGGTCGAGGGGGAGACGTTGGTCGTACTCGATCACGGCGACCTGCATCGGGGCCCGAAGCCGGTCCCGCCAGGCGTCAAAGGCGTGCTCCCACTCCGCGGTCGGGGCTTTACGGCCGGGCAGGTCATCGGCCATCAGCAGCCATCGGGCCTGAGAAAGGATGGTGCGGCGGTAGCGCACCCGCGGGAGGAACGGGAGCCGGGAACCTGCACCGAAGTCGAACGGCTTGTAGGCGGCGAACCGCCCGTTCGCCACCTCGGAGAGGAACCGGGCCAGCGGCGGGGTCTGGGTCCCGCCTTCCAGGGCATGCAGGACCCGCACGTCGATGCGCCGACCGGTGGAGAGCTGCATGAGGTGGAAGCTGCGCGGGTCCGCGGTGACGGCGATGTCGGCGAGCTGGATCGTCGTCTCGTCCGTGTCCCGGTGGCCGGACAGCTCGATGACGTGCGGCAGCAGCCGCGATGTACGGGTGACGTTCTCGTTGCGGTGTCGGCGCGGCGGGAACACGAGCTGCGCTGTAAGGACGCCTGGCTCCCCGTGGTACGTGGCGGCGAGCGCGTCCTGATGCTCGGGCGGCAGGATGTGGGCGAACCGGCCGGCCATGCTGCTGCCGGGTCGAGGTGCCGCGGTGAGGAGGACGTTGAAGGAACCGCGGGACAGAGCCGTGGTGCTGGGGGAGTGGACTTCGAAGGCGGCCTCCACACGGGGCACGAACAGCCGCTCGTCGCTTCCGGCGGCCTTCTCCAAGGCGTCGACCATGTCGTCCGTCAGCCGGAGTTCATCGCGTCCGTCCAGGAGGACTTGTTGCAGCAGGGCGAGCAGCAGTTCGTCGCGGTCGGTGCGCAGCTTCAGGGCGGCGCCGCGTTCGGAGCCGATATATCCGGCGGGCAGGCCGAGGCCGCTGTCGGAGACCAGGTCCATCACCGGCACCAGGGCGCCGACGCCGTACCGGGCCCGGAACCGGCGGTGGTAGTCGCGCCAGTGCTGGTAGCCGTAGGGCTGCGGGGTGGTCCGGTACAGGGCCGACACGGCTGCTTGCACTTCCGCGATCACGGCCTGCGGGAGCTGGGTCTCGCAGTCGAGGGCGGTGTCGATGAGCAGCGGTGTCGGGGTGACGGGGGTGAGGGCGCGCATCCGCGCGGCGAGGGTGCTCACGCTGGTGTCGGAGAGTGTCGGCTGGTGGGAGGACACGACGTCGCGCAGCGCGTACAGAGCGTGGACCAGGTCCCGTACCTCGGGGACGCTGTCCGCCTGGTGCCGGCCCAGTTCGCGGCACAGGTGCTGGAAGGCGTCCACGGTGGTCATGGGCGCCCACAGGCTGGTGATGAGGAACTGCTGCTCGACCAGGCCCCGGAGGAGAGCGTCGATCTTTTCCGGGGTGGCCTGCGGGAAGCTGTCGCGCAGGTGGCCGTGGAGGTCGCCGTAGGAGATGAGGGTGCGGGCCGCGTCCATGGCGGCGGCCACAGGCCGGGCGTTGCGGACGGATATCTCGACAGGGGCCAGGAGGACGGCGTGGCCGTCGGAGGGCGGGCCGGGCGCCACGAGCCGGTCGCCGCGCGTGTGAGCGGCGTTGTTGGCGACGAGCGGTAACCGCTTCAGCAACGCGGGGGTGCGCTGGAGCCGCAGGACCATGTCGGTGACCCATTCGGCGTCCGGCCGGATCACCGCGCGGTGCTTGTCGCGCCACCGCGCGCTCGCCCGGGGCCCGACAGTCACCGGGGCGGTGCCGGCGAACAGGCCGAGCGGGGTCGGGCGGTGCTGCCACCGCAGGAGGTAGGAGACCGTCGACAGCGCGGTGCGGCGGACGTGACGGGGCTCGGCCTGCCGGCCCCGTACGACGGCCTCGATGGCGTCGGACAGGGCGGGGGTGGCCAGCTCCAGCGCGCTGCGGAAGTCCTCGCGCTGCCAGATGCGGTTCAGCCATCCGCGGGTGACGGCCACGTTGTCCAGGTTGAGGGTGCGGGGGATGTCTGCCGGTCCGGGGCTGGTGGTGGCGCGCAGCATCGCCACGCCCTGCCACTGGTAGCCGGCGACTGTTCGGGAAGCCATGAGGCCCTTCCGTCAGGCGGCGCGGGGGAGGGGAGAGGGGGAGAGGGGCCGGGGGGGGGGGGGGGGCCCGGGCGCCCCCCCCCCCCCCCCCGCCCCCCCCCCCCCCCCCCCCCGGGGGCCCCAAAAAAAAAAAAAAAAAAAAAAAAAAAACAAAATATTATATAT
>NZ_JBIURV010000006.1:64012-288579 GCF_044741025.1 Streptomyces sp. NPDC088246 | reverse complement strand
TTCCGTCGGGACGACCGGCGGGATGACCGTCCGGGTGGGTTCCGTCGTGATGACAGCCGGGGTGGTTCCGGTGGTGGGTTCCGTCGTGACGACCGCGACCGTGACCGGGATCGTGACCGTGGTCCGCGTCGGGACGATGACCGCGGTGGCTACCGTGGTCCGCGGCGTGATGACGACCGTGGTGGGCGTCCTGCGGGTGGGTTCGAGCGGCGTGACGACCGGCCGCGTGGTCCCCGCCGTGACGACGACAGCCGCGGTGGCGGCTACCGGCGCGACGACAGCCGCGGTGGTGGTTCCGGCGGCGGTTTCCGTCGGGACGACCGGCGGGATGACCGTCCGGGTGGGTTCCGTCGTGATGACAGCCGGGGTGGTTCCGGTGGTGGGTTCCGTCGTGACGACCGCGACCGGGATCGTGCGCCGCGGCGTGATGACGACCGTGGTGGGCGTCCTGCGGGTGGGTTCGAGCGGCGTGACGACCGGCCGCGTGGTCCCCGCCGTGACGACGACAGCCGCGGTGGCGGCTACCGGCGCGACGACAGCCGCGGTGGTGGCTCAGGCGGCGGTTTCCGTCGGGACGACAGCCGAGGCGGGGGTTACCGCGGGCAGCGGGACGACCGCGGTGGCCGGGGTGGTCACCGCGGACGCGACGACCGCGGTGGGTTCGAGCGGCGTGACGACCGGGACCGTGAGCCCATCAAGCGGCTTCCGATTCCTGACGACGTCACCGGTGACGAGATCGACAAGGATGTGCGGCAGGAGCTGATGAGCCTGCCGAAGACCCTGGCCGAGGATGTAGCCAGGAACCTCGTGATGGTGGCCCGGCTGATCGACGAGGACCCTGAGCAGGCGTATGCGTACTCGCGGATCGCGCTGCGGCTGGCCTCGCGGGTTGCTGCCGTGCGTGAGGCGGCCGGGTTCGCCGCGTACGCGACGCAGAAGTACTCGGAGGCGCTGGCGGAGTTCCGGGCGGCCAAGCGGATGACCGGTTCCGTGGAGCTGTGGCCTGTCATGGCCGACTGCGAGCGCGGACTCGGGCGGCCCGAGCGGGCGATGGCCATGGCCGGCGAACCCGAGGTGCAGAAGCTGGACAAGGCCGGTCAGGTCGAGATGCGTCTGGTGGCTGCCGGGGCCCGTAGGGACATGGGGCAGATCGATGCCGCCATCGTCACGCTGCAGAGCTCCGAGCTCGCCTCGAACGCCGTGCACCCGTGGACTCCGCGGCTGCGCTATGCGTACGCGGACGCGCTACTGGCGGCGGGGCGCGAGGACGAGGCGCGTGAGTGGTTCGGGAAGGCGCTGGAGGCCGACAAGGACGGCGCCACCGATGCCTCGGACCGGCTTGCCGAGCTGGACGGTGTCGAGTTCGTCGACGCCCTCGGTGAGGACGAGGACGAGGACGACGCCGCTCAGACGCCGGCCGACGCTGCGGATGACGACAAGAGCGACGGCAAGGACAAGGACGAGGACGGTACGTCCGAGTCGTAAGGCATGAGAAAGGGCGGCACTCCGTAAGGGGTGCCGCCCTTTTTTGTTGCTGTGGGGGTCAGTCGAGGGTGAGGCTTCGCAGGACCAGGCCGGTGGCCGGCTTGGGGCCGAAGGAAGTCGACTTGCGGGGCATGGTGACGCCCTGTCGGGCGAGATCCCGGACGACTTCCTCACGTACCGGGTGCATCAGGACCGCCGTGGCATTGTGACGTTCGGCCTGTTCGACGACGGCCGCGGTGTCGTGTATGTACGCGATGTGCTCCGGGGCGTCGGGGATCTGCCAGACGTGGTCGAGCAGAGCCGCGTGCAGGACCGTCGCGTCGAGGGTCTGCCAGGCGGTCGGACGGTCGGCCGGAATCGTACGGGACAGCAGGCCGGCGTCGGGACGGTCGATGAGGTGGAAGCCGCCGTTGCCCGCGAGCAGGAATGCGTTGCCTTCGGTGGCTGCCTCGGCGAGTGCGTCCAGGGCCTCAGGGAGCGGGCTCTCGATGTCGCGGATGCGGAAGAGGCCGTTCAGCGCGGCGAGTGCGTCGGTGACCGGGAAGCGGTGCAGCAGCCGGTGGATGGCGCGGACCCGGAGCGGGTAGCGGGCGGTGTCGACGAGGAGGACCAGACCGAAGTCCCAGGGGCCGGGAGCTGTGTGCTCCTGCTGGAGGCGGAGGTAGGTGGCCCAGCGGTGGTGGCCGTCGGCGATCAGGGCCTGGTGCTGGGCGAGATCGGTCTCGATCTCGGCCCGGTCGGCCGGGTGGGTGACCGCCCAGAGCCGGTGGCTGTAGCCGTCCTCGGTGGTGGTGGAGAGGAGCGGCGGTCGGTGGATGGTCTGTTCGATGACGGCGGACGCGCCGGTCGGGTGGCCTTCGCTGCGGTAGGTGAGGAGCAGCGGTTCGAGATGGGCCGCGGTGGTGCGCATCAGGTTGGCCCGGTCCTCGACGACATGGGCCATCACGTCCTCGTGCGGCAGCACGATGCCGTCGGCGGGGGAGGAGAGCGCCAGCGCGCCGACGATGCCGCGTTGCAGGATTTCGGCGCTGCTCTGTTCGTAGACGTACAGCGCGGGCTCGGGATCGGGAGCGAGTATGCCCTCGGCCAGCCAGCGGTTCAGGGTCTCGGCGGCCTGCGTGTGGCGGGCAGCGGCCGTGTCGGCCTGCGGCAGGATCAGCCGGACGATGTTGTGCGGATCCGCCGACTCCAGGTGGTGCAACCCGTCGGGGCGCACGACGACGTCGTACGGCGGCGAGGTCACCGCGGCAAGACTGCCGACCCGCTCGGGGACGTATCGCAGTCCACGGAACGGAAGCAGACGCAGTCCCTGCCCGGCCGGACCTGATGTGTTCATTTCTGCATGGTATGTGTGCGGCCGGGATGCGCGATGATCGGGACAGAAGCATGGAATGAGGAGCGCAAAGAATGAGTCAGGCGAGCAGGACCAGGCCGAGCGGCAGCGGCACCGCGTTGAACGAGGCGTACGACACGGCGCTGCTCGATCTCGACGGCGTGGTGTACGCGGGCGGTCATGCGATCGTCCACGCCGTCGAGTCGCTGGGAGCGGCACGGGACGGCGGGATGCACCTGGCGTATGTGACGAACAATGCCCTGCGGCCCCCGGCCGCGGTGGCCGAGCATCTGACCGAACTCGGGGTTCCCGCCGAGCCCGCCGATGTGATCACCTCGGCGCAGGCGGTGGCCAGGCTGATGGCCGATCAGCTGCCGACCGGGGCGCGGGTGCTGGTGGTGGGGGGCGAGGGGCTGCGCGTCGCGCTGCGGGAGCGCGGTCTGGTGCCGGTGGAATCGGCTGACGACGAGCCGGTCGCGGTGGCGCAGGGGTACGGCGGTCCCGACATGACGTGGGGTCGGTTCGCCGAGGCCGCGTACGCGATTGCGCGGGGGGTGCCGTGGTTCGCGTCCAACACGGATCTGACGATTCCCAGTGCCCGGGGGATCGCGCCGGGGAACGGTGCGGCGGTGGAGGTTGTACGGATCGCGACCGGGGCCGAGCCGCAGGTCGCCGGGAAGCCGTTGCCTCCGATGCACCGGGAGACGGTGCTGCGGACCGGGGCCGAGCGCCCGCTGGTGGTCGGGGACCGGCTGGACACGGACATCGAGGGCGCGTTCAACGGCGGTGTGGACTCGCTGCTGGTGCTCACCGGGGTGACGGACGCGGCGCAGTTGGTGGCCGCCGAGCCGAAGCACCGGCCGACGTACGTGGACGCGGATCTGCGGGGGCTGCTGACCGGGCAGCCCGAGGTGGTGCGGGCGGGTGACGGGTTCGGCTGCGGTGGCTGGACGGCGTCGGTGCGCGGTGGCGACCTGGTACTCGAAGGGGACGGGGACGTGCTCGACGGGCTGCGGGCGCTCTGCGGGGCGGCGTGGTCGTACGCCGGAGACGGCTCGTGCGGGCTGGACGCGGGGAAGGCGGTCGCCAGGCTGGGGCTGTGAAGGGAGCCCCCCGGCGATTCGCGCCAAAAGGAGGGTAGGCTAACCTAACTTTGTTCTGCTCGGTGTGTCGCCGTCCGGATGGCCGACCCGCCGGGCGACCGGGCCTCGGCCGCGGCCTCCGCTCGTGGCGAGGGGCGACTCCTCGCACCCGTTCACCTCCGACCACGGGAGTACGACCATGCAGCGCCTCACCGCGGACTCGGTGACCCTCGGCTACGAGCAGCGGGTCATCGCGGAGAATCTCTCGGTCGAGATCCCCGACAACTCGTTCACGGTGATCGTCGGCCCCAACGCCTGTGGCAAGTCGACCCTGTTGCGAGCGCTCTCGCGGATGCTGAAGCCGAACAGCGGGCGGGTGCTCCTGGACGGTCAGACGATCCACGGAATGCCGGCCAGGAAGGTCGCCAGGACATTGGGGCTGCTGCCGCAGTCCTCCATCGCGCCGGACGGCATCACCGTCGCCGACCTCGTCGGGCGCGGGCGGTATCCGCACCAGGGTCTGCTGCGCCAGTGGTCGCCGGACGACGAACGCATTGTCGAGGAATCGATGGCGGCTACCGGAGTCGACGCGCTTGCCGATCGCTATGTCGATGAATTGTCCGGCGGGCAGCGGCAGCGTGTCTGGATCGCCATGGCGCTCGCCCAGCAGACGCCGCTGCTGCTGCTCGACGAGCCGACGACGTACCTCGACATCCAGCACCAGATCGATGTCCTCGATCTCTGTGCGGAGCTGCACGAGACGCAGGGGCGCACCCTGGTGGCCGTCCTGCACGATCTGAATCATGCCGCGCGGTACGCCACGCACCTCATCGCGATGCGGGAGGGCGAGGTCATCGCTGAAGGGACGCCGGGCGAGGTCGTCACCGCGGAGCTGGTGGAACGGGTCTTCGGGCTGCGCTGCCAGGTCATCGACGACCCGGAGACCGGGACGCCGTTGGTGGTTCCGGCCGCGCGCAAGCCGCGGAGCGGCGCGGTGGGCGTGCAGGGCAAGGCGTCCGCCGGGGTGTCGGCAGGGGGCTGACCGAGCGGGGCCTGCCCTCAGTGGCGGGACGGGCCGGGAAAGCGGATCCGCCCCGCGGCTACAGCAGCGACCTGAGTCTCAGCAGGTCGCGGAGGCCGGCCTCCAGGCGGACCCGGCCTCCGCCCCATGCCCTGGCGAAGTTCAGTTCGCCGTTCACCATGGCCACCAGGTCGTCACCGGTCATCGCGAGCCGGATCTCGGCCTTCTCCCTGGGCGGGCCGTCGAGCGTGTCCAGGACCTGGATCCGGCCATTGGTCAGCCGGCCGGTGAAGGTGACGTCGAGGTCCTTGATGTGACAGCTCAGCGAGCGGTCGAGGGCAGCCGCGCTGCGCACGTCGCCGTCGGCCCCCGCGAGGTTGTCGGAAAGTTTGTCGAGTGCGCTGCGGCACTCCGCCATGGTCGTCATTGTGACCGACGGTACCGCAGCCCTTCGCGGTAGCGTTTCCCGCATGAGCGACTCGATGCCGGGGGCCGGGACAACAGCCGGAACAGCGCCCGGGGTGACACCCGCGGCCGTGGCGGAGGGCCCGTCCGACGAGGGCGCGGCCCCTGCCGCCGCGGCCCCTGCCGACCCCGCCGCACCCGCGCCCCTCGGCGTCGTACGCACCCCTACCGGCAACGCCGAGGTCGACGCACGGCTGGAGCGTCTCGCCGATGCGGACCACCTCCCGGCGGACGGACACATCGAGGTGTACGAGGATGTACACGGTGGGCTGCGCGACGCGCTGACCGCGCTGGACGCCAGGCCCGCACCCGCACCGGTACCCGCACCGATGCCCTCGTACAACAACAGGAGCTGAACCGAACGTGGCAGGAGTGGCACGTCGCCGTCTCGACGCCGAGCTGGTACGCCGTAAGCTCGCCCGCTCGCGCGAGCATGCGAGCCAGCTGATCGCCGCAGGGCGGGTGACCGTCGGCGGAAACACCGCGACCAAACCCGCCACCCAGGTCGAGACCAGTGCCGCCGTCGTCGTGATCAAGGACGACAGCGACCCCGAGTACGTCTCGCGCGGCGGGCACAAGCTCGCCGGCGCCCTCGCCGCCTTCGTACCCCTCGGGCTGAAGGTCGAGGGGCGGCGGGCGCTGGACGCCGGGGCGTCGACCGGTGGCTTCACCGACGTACTGCTGCGGGCCGGCGCCGGTCATGTCGTCGCCGTCGACGTCGGCTACGGGCAGCTCGCCTGGTCGCTCCAGTCCGATGAGCGCGTCACCGTCAAGGACCGCACCAACGTGCGGGAATTGACGCTGGAAGCCATCGACGGGAAGCCGGTGGACCTGGTCGTCGGCGATCTGTCGTTCATCCCGCTGGGGCTGGTCCTGCCCGCTCTGGCGCGCTGCGCCGCCCCGGACGCGGACCTGGTCCTCATGGTCAAGCCGCAGTTCGAGGTCGGCAAGGAGCGGCTCGGCAGCGGTGGCGTGGTGCGCAGCCCCGAGCTGCGGGCCGAAGCGGTACGGGAGGTGGCGCGCCGGGCCTGGGCGCTGGGTCTCGGAGTGCAGGGGGTGACGGCGAGTCCACTGCCGGGGCCCTCGGGAAATGTCGAGTACTTTCTGTGGCTGCGGGCCGGAGCACCTGAGCTGGATCCCGCAGATGTCGACCGTGCAGTGGCGGAGGGGCCTCGTTGACGACGAATGCGGCACGAACTGTCTTTCTTATGGCACACACCGGCCGCCCGGCCGCGATCCGCAGCGCCGAGCTGGTCGTACAGGGACTGCTGCGCAGCGGCCTCGGCGTACGGGTGCTGGCCACCGAGGCGGCCGATCTCCCGCTGCCGCCGTCCGTCGAGACGGTCACGGATACCACGCCCAAGGCCGTGGACGGCTGTGAGCTGCTGATCGTGCTCGGCGGGGACGGGACGCTGCTGCGCGGCGCCGAACTCTCCCGCGCCTCCGGGGTGCCGATGCTCGGCGTCAACCTCGGCCGGGTCGGCTTCCTCGCCGAGGCCGAGCGGGACGACCTGGACAAGGTCGTCGACCGGGTCGTCACCCGGGCGTACCAGGTCGAGGAACGGATGACGCTCGACGTCGTCGTGCACAGCAACGGCGACATCGTCCACACCGACTGGGCGCTCAACGAAGCGGCGGTGCAGAAGGTGTCGCCCGAGCGGATGCTGGAGGTGGTCCTGGAGATCGACGGCCGGCCGGTGACCGGGTTCGGCTGCGACGGGATCGTCTGCGCTACCCCGACCGGATCGACCGCATACGCCTTCTCGGCGGGCGGACCCGTCGTCTGGCCCGAGGTCGAGGCGCTGCTGATGGTGCCGATCAGCGCCCACGCACTGTTCGCCAAGCCACTGGTGACCTCGCCGACCTCGGTGCTCGCCGTCGAGGTCCAGCAGCACACCCCGCACGGAGTGCTGTGGTGCGACGGGCGCAGGACCGTGGAGCTGCCCGCGGGGGCGCGGGTCGAGGTGCGGCGCGGTGCGGTGCCCGTACGGCTCGCGCGGCTGCACCACGCCTCATTCACGGACCGGCTGGTGGCGAAGTTCGCACTGCCCGTCTCGGGGTGGCGGGGCGCGCCGCACTGACCGGCGTACATTGCCCCGGAGGCGGTGTGGATGCTCCAGGAGCACACGGGAGAGTGACCCCCGGGGGGCGGGGCCCGTCGCACATCGGGGCCCGGACCTCGTAAGGTCATGTCCGTGTTGGAGGAGATGCGGATACGGTCGCTCGGAGTCATCGACGACGCGGTGGTCGAGCTGTCACCCGGTTTCACCGCGGTGACGGGTGAGACCGGCGCGGGCAAGACCATGGTCGTCACCAGCCTCGGGCTGTTGCTCGGCGGGCGTGCCGACCCTGCCCTGGTGCGGATCGGGGCCAAGGCCGCGATCGTCGAGGGGCGGATCACGGTGTCCGACGGCGACGCCGTGGCCCTGCGGGCCGAGGAGGCCGGGGCCGAATTCGACGACGGCGCGCTGTTGATCAGCCGTACCGTCTCCGCGGAGGGGCGCTCCCGGGCGCATCTCGGCGGCAGGTCCGTGCCGGTGGGGGTGCTCGCCGAACTCGCCGACGAACTCGTCGCCGTGCACGGCCAGACCGACCAGCAGGGGCTGCTCAAGCCCGCGCGGCAGCGGCAGGCCCTCGACCGGTACGCGGGCGACGGTGTCGCCGTGCCGCACGCCAAGTACGCGGCGGCCTACCGGCGGCTGCGGGCCGTCGTCACGGAGCTCGACGAGCTGACGACGCGCGCCCGCGAACGCGCCCAGGAAGCGGATCTGCTGCGCTTCGGGCTGGGCGAGATCGCTGCGGTCGAACCACTCGCGGGTGAGGACGGCGACCTGGCCGCCGAGGCCGAGCGGCTCGGCCATGCCGAAGCGCTCGCTTCCGCGGCGGCCCTCGCACACACCGCGCTCGCGGGCAACCCGGAGGACCCGCAGGGCGTCGACGCGACGACTGTGGTCGCGGCAGCCGGACGGTCCCTGGACGCCGTACGGGCCCACGATCCGGCGCTGGCCGCGCTCGCCGACCGGATCGGCGAGATCTCGATCCTGCTCGCCGATGTGGCGGGCGAACTGGCCGGGTACGCCGACCAGCTGGACGCCGATCCGCTGCGGCTCGCCGCGGTGGAGGAGCGGCGAGCCGCGCTCACCGGACTCACCCGTAAGTACGGCGAGGACATCACCGCCGTACTCGCCTGGGCCGAGGAAGGTGCCGCCCGGCTCACCGAGCTGGAGGGCGACGACGACCGCATCGGCGAGCTGACGGCGGAGCGCGATGCGCTGCGCGCCGAACTCTCCGTCCTCGGGCAGGCGTTGACCGATGCGCGTACGGGGGCGGCGGAGCGCTTCGCCGAGGCGGTGACCGCGGAGCTGGCATCCCTCGCCATGCCGCACGCCCGGGTCTCCTTCGACATCCGGCAGACCGAGGCGGCGGACGAGGCATCCGGCATCGAGATCGGCGGGCGGAGTGTGGCCTGCGGGCCGTCCGGCGCCGACGAGGTCGAGCTTCTGCTGGCCCCGCACCCCGGCGCCCAGCCACGGCCGATCGCCAAGGGCGCGTCGGGCGGTGAGCTGTCCCGGGTGATGCTCGCCGTCGAGGTGGTGTTCGCCGGCTCGGATCCCGTACCCACGTACCTCTTCGACGAGGTCGACGCGGGCGTCGGTGGCAAGGCGGCCGTCGAGGTGGGGCGGCGGCTGGCGAAGCTCGCCAGGTCCGCGCAGGTCGTCGTCGTCACGCACCTGCCGCAGGTGGCGGCCTTCGCGGACCGGCAGTTGCTGGTCGAGAAGACGGTGGACGGGTCGGTGACCAGCAGCGGGGTCACGGTCCTGGAGGGTGAGGACCGGGTACGGGAGCTGTCCCGGATGCTCGCGGGACAGGAGGACTCGCAGACGGCCCGGGCCCATGCGGAGGAGCTGCTGGCTGCGGCGCGGGCGGGCGGGTAGCGGGGGCTTCGCGGCCGCCGGGCGCGTGTTCGTGCTCAGTCTCCGGGCGGGCCTGTCATTCGGGTCCGCCCGGCGATGTGCGGACGCGGCGGCCCGCCGGCCGGTCCGGCGGGCCGCTGCGTAGCCTGGCCCGCATGGGAGCAACGTTCAGCAGAGCCGCAGTGTCCGGTGCCGTCGCAGCCGCCGTCGCGGGGGGTGCGTACCGGGTGCTGCGGGCCCGGCCGCGCAGGCGCTGGCAGCGAACCAACTACGCGGGCCGTACCGTCGATCTGTACGCGGGCCCGGCCGTCGCCCTCGGCGCCGCAGCCGGAACCGCCGTTCTCCCACTGCCTGCGCGTACCCGGTACGCCGCCGTGCTCGCGGTTCTCGCGGCCGGCGGCTGCGGTGCCTACGACGACCTCGTCGGTGCGGACGATCCACGCCGCGGGTTCCGTGCCCACTTGGGTGCGCTGCGGGACGGCAAGGTGACCAGTGGCGCGGTGAAGCTCTTCGGGATCGGGGCCGCCGGGCTCGCGGCCGGTGCGATGCTCAAGGAGCGGCCCATCGACCGGGTCCTCGCCGGCGTCGTGATCGCCGGAAGCGCGCACCTCGTCAATCTGGCGGATGTACGGCCCGCCGTGGCCGCCGCCACCGTGCTCGCCCTCGGGGCCCCGGGCCTGCCGGGCGCCCTCGCCGCCGCGCCCATGGGGGCCGCGGCAGCCCTCGTCGCCGACGACCTGGGTGAGCGCACCATGATCGGGGACACCGGGGCCCACGCCCTGGGCGCCGCACTCGGTGTCGCCATCGTCGCGGACCGCGGCCGGGCCGGGCTCGTCGCCCATGCGGCGGGGCTTGTCGCGGCGACGGTGTACGGGGACCGGATCAGCCGACTCGCCCACATGCTGTCGGACCGCTGACAGGGTTCATGGAGGCGGCGACATCGCGCCACCTTCTCACCCGTGCGAGTGGTGCGTCACGGCCGGTTGCTGTTGTATGCAGCGGGACAGCGGCTCGACTGTGCCGGAACGTGCGTACGGACTGGCATCCTTGGCGGTGCCATCACCGCCCACTCGGGAGCCCCAGGAGCCATTCAACGTGTCACAGCTGCGTACGGTCCAAGTCCTGGGCGGCGGCAGCGCGGGCAGCAGCGCCCACGTCAGCTCGCTGGCCGCAGGGCTGGTGGCGAGAGGCGTGCACGTCACCGTCTGTGCCCCGGCCGAACTGGACCACGCCTACGACTTCTCCGGTACGGGTGCCCGGTTCGCCCCCGTACCGCGGCGCAGTGATCCCGCCGCCGTCGTCGCGCTGCGTACCGCCTGCCTGACGGCGGACGTGGTCCACGCGCACGGTCTGCACGCCGCCGTACGCGCCGCTCTTGCGCTCGGCGGCCGCCGTATTCCGCTGGTCGTCACCTGGCACGCTCGCGCCCACGCCGAGGGAGCCAGCAGCCGGCTGCTTCGTCTGATGGAGCGAAGAGCCGCCCGTGCGGCGGCAGTTGTGCTCGGTACGACATCGGACCTGGTCGACCGCGCGCGGCACCGAGGAGCGCGCGATGCCCGGCTCTCGCCGGTCTCCGCCCCCGTACCGCGCGTTCCCGTCGGTGTCCACGAAGGCAAGGCGCGGGCCGAACTCGGTGTGGTGGAGCGGCCGTTGATCTTGTCGTACGGGAGTCTCGTACCGCATCACGGGCACGACATGCTGCTCGATGCCGCACGAGTATGGCGCGAACTCGACCCCGTACCGCTGCTGATCATCGTGGGGGAGGGGCGGGAGCGGGCCGCTCTGCAGCGCCGGATCAGGAACGAGGAGCTGCCCGTCCGGCTCATCGGCAGCCGTGACGACATCGCGGAACTTTTCGCCGCCGCCGATCTGGCCGTGCTGTCCAGCCGGTGGGAGGCGCGCTCGGTACTCGCCCAGGAGGCGCTGCGGCTCGGCGTTCCGCTGGTCGCCACCGCGGTCGGAGGGGTGCCCGAACTCGTTGGGGACGGGGCGGAGCTCGTACCGTACGGGAATGCGGAGGCGCTCGCGCGGGCGGTGGTCAGACTGCTCGGTGATCCGGGGCGGCGCGCGGAGCTGGTGGCGGCGGGGCGTGCACAGGCCGCGAGTTGGCCGACGGAGGACGACACGATCGCTCACGTCCTCAGCATCTACGACGAGTTGACGAAACCGTTGGCGGTGGCGCGGACACGGTGAGCGGCTGCTCGTCGGACGAGTCCGGAGCTACGAAGTGTGGCGGCGGGCCCGAAGGGCCAGGCTCAGCGCCAGGACCGCCTGGGGGTCGTCCAGGTCGGTGCCGAGCAGCTCGCCGATGCGGGCCAGCCGGTTGTACAGCGTCTGACGGTTCAGATGCAGTTCGCGTGCCGTCTCCGCCTTGCGGCCCGCGTGGGCCAGATACGTCTCCAGCGTCGGCAGCAGCGGCGGGCGAGAGGTGCGGTCGTGATCGCGCAGCGGGCCGATCGCCCGGTCCACGAACGCCGCCAGATCCGGATGGTCCCGCAGCCGCCACAGCAGCAGATCGATGTCCAGACGCCGGGCGTCGTACCAGGGCCGGTCGCTGAGACCGTGCGCGGCCGTCGCCGTTTCCGCGGCGTGCCGCAGCCCCGCACCGACCGCCGCCCAGCCGCCCGCCACGCCCACCACCACGACCGGCGGATACGATCCTGCACGCTCCAGACCGGCCCGCTCCACACCCGCCCGCAGCGCCGCCGCGACCCGGTCCGCGACCGCCGTGCGCTCCGTCTCGGACCGCAGCCCCAGCAGCAGCGGAACCCGGCCCTCCACGGGCCGCACACCCAGCAGCACCGGCACGCCCACCGACGAGAGCTCCTCCAGCACCGCCCGCGCCAGCAGCGCCCAGTTCCCCGACACGGACAGCTCGGGGGCCAGCCGCATGACCACCGGCAGCAGCGGCATCTCACCCGGTCTGAAGCCCAGTACGCGGGCTTGCGCCGGCGCGTCCTCCGGAGTGATCCGGCCCTCGGCGAGATCCGTCAGGAAGTCGCCCCGGCCGCGCGCGGCGAGCTCCTCCTCCTGGCGGGCCTGCATCAGCACGACGGCGAGGATGCCGGCCGCTCGCTCCGCCGCCATCCGGTGCACCGTCACCAGCGGGCCGGCCACAGCCAGCAGCACCAGCCTGGCCCGTACCGAACCGGTTCCAGGGCCGCCGCCCGGCACATCCACCAGCACCGAACCGGTGGGCGGCGTCTCACGGGCCGCCCGGTCGCCGCGCATCCCGTCCCACACCTGGAGCGGATCGGCGGACACCGGGCCGGACCCGGGCCCCGCCGCGTACAGCAGCTGGCCGTCCGCCGTCTCCAGGAAGACCGGGTTGGCCGTGAAGTCCGCCAGGATGCCGAGCACCTGGGGCACCCCGCCGCCGCCGAGCAGCGCCTCCGTACATCGTCGGTGCACGTCCTCGGCCTGCCGCAGCAGCGCGTAGTGACCGTTGACGATCTCGGTGTGGATCTCCTCGGTCACCGTCACGAACGGCACCTCGCGGTGCAGCTGCACCAGCGGCAGACCGGCCGCGCGGGCGGCGTCCACGATCGATGCGGGCAGCCTGCTGAAGCGCGGTCCGAGCTCCACCACCAGGGCGGCGATCTGGCGGTCGGCGAGCCTGCGGACGAAGGCGCGCTGCTCGGCGGGGCGGGTGCCGAGCCCCAGACCGGTGGTGAGCAGCAGCTCACCGCCCTTGAGCAGCGAAGCGATGTTCGGGACCTCGCCCGCGTGCACCCAGCGCACCGTACGGTTCAGCCGGTCCGCGCCGGCCACCACCTCCGGGAGCCCGCTGCGCAGCCCCGGCAGCTCAAGGGCTCGCTGCACGGTGATTCCGCCTTGGGTCTCCACTTGCTCTGGCCTCGCGTTTCCACTCGGGTCGGGTGGGCAGTCGCCCTGATTCAGGAAGGTACCGGCCCCGGGCGCCGGAGGCGTCGTCGGGGAGCTGTCGGGGGAGTCCGCCGACCGGGGGCAGCGGCATCGATCAGCCACTTTCGGCATGCCTGAGGGCATGGAACCGCTGTTGACACGGGCCGAGGGCCGCTGCGATCTTGTGACCGCCGCGCGGTTCGGGCCGAGTGGCCCTCATACCCGGACCTGGACCTGGACCTGGAGCAGACGTGGGCGACGACATATCGGCGTGCTCGGGCCGGGAAGGCCTTGCGGGCCCCTTTCCCGGCCCGCTGGTCGGGGCCGACTGGCTCGCGGCGCGGCTGGGCGAGCGCGGGCCGGTGGTCCTCGATGCCTCGGTGGGCGCGTACCGGGGCTCCGAGCAGCGGATTCCGGGAGCGCGCCCCTTCGACATCGACGGGGCACTGTCCGACCACTCCGGACCACTGCCCCACACGCTGCCCGACGCCGACAGATTCACCGAGGAGCTGCGCGCCCTCGGTGTCGACGACACCGACACCGTCGTCGTCTACGACGCTGCGGGCATCTACTCCAGCGCACGTGCCTGGTGGATGCTGCGAGCGATGGGCTTCGACCGGGCCGCGGTGCTCGACGGTGGCCTGCCCGCCTGGACCGACGCCGGACTGCCGTTGGAGAACGCCGGGCCCGCGCCTGCCGTGGCGCGCGGCGGCTTCACAGCCCGGCCGCGCGCGGGGCTGGTCGTCGGCAGCGACGAGGTGGTGGCGGCCCTGGCCGATCCTGGAGCGGCGGTCTTCGACGCCCGCTCCAGGGAGCGGTTCTCCGGCGCGGTCACCGAGCCACGACCGGGGCTGCGCGCCGGCCATATGCCGGGGGCGGTCAATCTGCCCTTCGGCGAGATCCAGCGCGACGGCCGGATGCGCCCGGCGAAGGAGCTGCGCGCCGCGTTCGCCGCCCTCGCCGGGGAGCGGGAGCGGCTGTTCTTCAGCTGCGGATCGGGCGTCACCGCCTGCGTGCTGACGCTGGGGGCCGAGCTGGCGGGGTACCGCGAGCTGGCCGTGTACGACGGGTCCTGGAGCGAGTGGGGGCTGCCTTCGGGGCTGCCCGTCGTGACCGGAGCGGAGAGCGGGGGGCAGCTGCGATGATGCCGCTCGCCGCAGGGGGCGGGTCCGGCATACGCCGCCCGCCCCCTCCCTGAGGTCAGCCGACGTACGCCCCGCTCGCCGTCAGGCGCAGTGCCGTGTCGATCAGCGGCACATGGCTGAACGCCTGGGGGAAGTTCCCCACCTGGCGCTGCAGCCGGGGGTCCCACTCCTCCGCCAGCAGGCCCAGATCGTTGCGCAGGGACAGCAGCCGCTCGAAGAGCTGGCGTGCCTCGTCGACCCGGCCGATCATCGCCAGGTCGTCCGCCAGCCAGAACGAGCAGGCCAGGAACGCGCCCTCGTCGCCCTCCAGGCCGTCGACGCCCGCGTCCTCGCCCTTGGTGGGGTAGCGCAGCACGAAGCCGTCCTCCGTGGACAGCTCGCGCTGGATCGCCTCGATCGTGCCGATCACGCGCTTGTCGTCCGGCGGCAGGAAGCCCATCTGGGGGATCAGGAGGAGGGAGGCGTCCAGCTCCTTCGACCCGTAGGACTGGGTGAAGGTATTGCGCTCCTTGTCGTAGCCCCGGTCGCAGACATCGCGGTGGATTTCGTCGCGCAGTTCCCGCAGCCGCTCCAGCGGCCCTTCCGCGTCCCCGGACTCGATCAGCTTGATGGTGCGGTCGACGGCGACCCAGGCCATCACCTTCGAGTGGACGAAGTGGCGGCGCGGGCCGCGCACCTCCCAGATGCCCTCGTCCGGCTCGCCCCAGTGCTTCTCCAGGTACTCGATCAGCTTGAGCTGGAGGCCCATCGCGTAGTCGTTGCGGGTCAGGCCCGTCATATGGGCGAGGTGCAGTGCCTCGATGACCTCGCCGTACACGTCCAGCTGGAGCTGGCCCGCGGCGCCGTTGCCGACCCGGACCGGGCCGGAGTTCTCGTAACCGGGCAGCCAGTCCAGCTCGGCCTCGCCCAGCTCGCGCTCGCCCGCGATGCCGTACATGATCTGCAGGTTCTCCGGGTCACCGGCGACCGCCCTCAGCAGCCACTCGCGCCAGGCGCGGGCCTCCTCGCGGTAGCCGGTGCGCAGCAGGGACGAGAGGGTGATCGCGGCGTCACGCAGCCAGGTGTAGCGATAGTCCCAGTTCCGGGAGCCGCCGATGTCCTCGGGCAGCGACGTGGTCGGCGCGGCGACGATGCCGCCGGTCGGCGCGTACGTCAGGGCCTTGAGGGTGATCAGGGAGCGGACCACGGCCTCGCGGTAGGGCCCGTGGTACGTGCACTGCTCGATCCATTCACGCCAGAAGTCCGCGGTCGCGTCCAGCGAACTCTCCGGGTCCGGAAGACCGGGCGGCTCGTGGTGCGAAGGCTGCCAGCTGATCGTGAACGCGATCCGGTCCCCGGGCGCGACCGTGAAATCGGAGTACGTCGTCAGGTTCTCGCCGAAGGTGTCGGCGGGGGTGTCCAGCCAGACGGAGTCCGGGCCGGCGACGGCGACCGTACGGCCGTCGACCTTGTGCACCCACGGTGTGACCCGCCCGTAGCTGAACCGCATCCGCAGCTCGGAGCGCATCGGCACCCGGCCGCTGATCCCCTCCACGATCCGGATCACCTGCGGTGCACCGTCACGAGGCGGCATGAAATCGGTCACTCTGACCGTTCCGCGCGGTGTGTCCCATTCCGATTCCAGGATGAGGGAGTCCCCGCGGTAACGGCGGCGGTCCGCGGACGGCGGCTTTGCCCCGTCCTCCCGCGCCGGTCCCAGGCGCCAGAAGCCGTGCTCCTCGGTACCCAGCAGTCCCGCGAAAATAGCGTGCGAATCGAAGCGGGGAAGGCACAGCCAGTCCACTGTGCCGTCCCGGCAGACCAGGGCGGCGGTCTGCATGTCTCCGATGAGTGCGTAATCCTCGATGCGCCCGGCCACGTGCATCTCCAGTCGAACGGCCATGTCGCCCCGTGGGGCATTACTGCGGGTAATGAGGTTGTCGCAAGGGGTCGTTGTGGGGGAACCTGCGAACTCGGTACCTCGCCCGGAGCGAGTGTCCGAGCAGGATACGACGCACCCGGATGATCTGCGCGACGGTCTCGGCAAAGCGTCTGAGCCGAACGGGTGGGGCGGGAGGGGCCGACGTTGATCTTGTGCGGTAGGCGTGCGGGGTGTGGCCGGAAGCAGGCTCCCTTTGTCGCTGATACCCTGGTAGCCCGTGGACCGGTGGTCGTCAGCAACAGCAGACGAGGCCCCCGAACCGCAGCGACGGCACCTCCGGAATCTCCGGACGGCAACGCCGGTACGCACCTCACGATCGCGACCACGGGAGCCCCCTTTGGCTATGCAGCCCACATCCACGACGACCAAGCACATCTTCGTCACCGGGGGTGTCGCCTCTTCCCTCGGCAAGGGTCTGACTGCCTCCAGCCTCGGTGCCCTGCTCAAGGCGCGCGGCCTTCGGGTCACCATGCAGAAGCTCGACCCGTATCTGAACGTCGACCCGGGCACGATGAACCCCTTCCAGCACGGTGAGGTGTTCGTCACCAACGACGGCGCCGAGACCGACCTGGACATCGGCCACTACGAGCGCTTCCTCGACGTCGACCTCGACGGGTCCGCCAACGTCACCACCGGCCAGGTCTACTCGCAGGTGATCGCCAAGGAGCGGCGCGGCGAGTACCTCGGTGACACCGTGCAGGTCATCCCGCACATCACCAACGAGATCAAGCACCGCATCCGCCGCATGGCAACCGACGACGTCGACGTCGTCATCACCGAGGTCGGCGGCACGGTCGGTGACATCGAGTCGCTGCCGTTCCTGGAGACCGTCCGCCAGGTCCGCCACGAGGTCGGCCGGGACAACGTCTTCGTCGTGCACATCTCGCTGCTGCCCTACATCGGCCCGTCCGGCGAGCTCAAGACCAAGCCGACTCAGCACTCCGTCGCCGCGCTGCGCAACATCGGCATCCAGCCCGACGCCATCGTGCTGCGCGCCGACCGTGACGTACCGACCGCCATCAAGCGCAAGATCTCGCTGATGTGCGACGTCGACGAGGCCGCCGTGGTGGCCTGCGTGGACGCCAAGTCGATCTACGACATCCCGAAGGTGCTGCACACCGAGGGCCTGGACGCCTACGTCGTGCGCAAGCTCGACCTGCCGTTCCGCGACGTCGACTGGACCACGTGGGACGACCTGCTGGACCGCGTCCACAACCCCGACCACGAGATCACCGTCGCGCTCGTCGGCAAGTACATCGACCTGCCCGACGCCTACCTCTCGGTCACCGAGGCCATCCGGGCCGGCGGCTTCGCGAACAAGGCCCGGGTCAAGGTCAAGTGGGTCGCCTCCGACGACTGCAAGACCCCGGCCGGCGCCGCCAGGCAGCTCTCCGACGTCGACGCGATCTGCGTCCCCGGCGGCTTCGGCGACCGCGGTGTCAACGGCAAGATCGGCGCCATCCAGTACGCCCGTGAGAACAAGGTGCCGCTGCTCGGCCTCTGCCTCGGCCTGCAGTGCATCGTGATCGAGGCGGCACGCAACCTGGCCGAGATCCCCGACGCCAACTCCACCGAGTTCGACGCCGCCACCTCGCACCCCGTCATTTCGACGATGGAGGAGCAGCTGGCGTACGTCGAGGGCGCGGGCGACCTGGGCGGCACCATGCGGCTCGGCCTGTACCCGGCGAAGCTCGCCGAGGGCTCGTTGGTCCGTGAGGCGTACGACGGCCAGCCGTACGTGGAGGAGCGCCACCGCCACCGCTACGAGGTCAACAACGCCTACCGCGCCGAGCTGGAGAAGAAGGCCGGTCTGGTCTTCTCCGGCACGTCCCCGGACAACAAGCTCGTCGAGTACGTCGAGTACCCGCGCGAGATCCACCCCTACCTGGTCGCCACCCAGGCGCACCCGGAGCTCCGCTCCCGCCCGACCCGCCCGCACCCGCTCTTCGCGGGCCTGGTGAAGGCGGCCGTCGAGCGCAAGACGGGTGCCGGGGCCGGTGGCAAGCAGGGCACCACGTCGGGCAAGTAGTCCGGCGGTACGCAGGCATTAACGTTGACCGGGGTACGGATCCACTGAGGATGCGTGCCCCGGTTTCTGTTTTTTGTGGGAGGACGTAGATGGGTTTCCAGGACACGCCCGAGGAGTGGCAGGTCACCGCGACCGAGACGCCCTTCACCGGCAACAAGACCAGCGTCCGCACCGATGAAGTGGTGATGCCCGACGGCACGGTCGTACGCCGCGACTACCAGGTCCACCCGGGCTCGGTCGCCGTGCTCGCGCTCGACGAAGAGGGCCGGGTCGTCGTGCTGCGGCAGTACCGCCACCCGGTGCGCCACAAGCTCTGGGAGATCCCGGCGGGACTGCTCGACATCCCCGGTGAGAATCCGCTGCACGCTGCCCAGCGAGAGCTCTACGAGGAGGCGTACGTCAAGGCCGAGGACTGGCGGGTGCTGACCGACGTCTACACCACGCCGGGCGGCTGCGACGAAGCCGTACGGATCTTCCTGGCCCGGAATCTCTCCGAGGCCGACGGGGAGCGCTTCGCGGTCTCCGAGGAGGAGGCCGACATGGAGCTGGCCCGGGTGCCGCTCCAGGAGCTGGTACGGGGGGTGCTCGCCGGGGATCTGCACAACAACTGCCTTGTGGTGGGCGTCCTTTCGCTCGCGACGGTGCTCGCCGGTGACGGGATCGAGTCGCTGCGTCCGGCCGAGGCGCCGTGGCCGGCCCGCCCGTTCGAGGCCTGACGGTCAGCGGTCCGACGGTTCGTAAGGACCGTCCGAGGCCCCGCGTTCGCAGGGATCGTTCGAGATCCGGCAGCCCGTAGGGGCCGCTGAACGGTTCACCGACGCCCTCCGATCGGAAAAGATGCTGATCCGATCGGGGGACCTCTGCGCCACGCTCCACGGAATTCGTCCACACGCCTGAACTACGCTCGGAATGCCCTGACCGGAGTCCCGGCGGGCAACGCGTGCAGCGAAGTGGAGCGTGGCCCGTGACGGATCAGGCGGTGGACACCAGCGGCCCGGCCAAGGCAGCGGGAACCGAAGGGCCGTCCGGCGCCGTCCCACCCCAATTCTTCGGCCGCGACCGCGAGTTGAAAGAGCTGCGAGCCGACATCGAGCGGGCCGGACTGGACACTCTGGCCGGTCGCAAGGCCGCCCGCGCCCGGGTCCTGCTGATCGCCGGACGCCCCGGCTCCGGACGCACCGCACTCGCCGGCGAGCTCACCCGCCGGCTGCTCCTCACCGGCGACCACCCCGACGGCCTGCTCCGGGCCCGGCTCACCGACCCCGGCGGCGCACCCGTCCCCACCGAGCGCACCGCCCGCGAGCTGCTCGACCAGCTGGGTGTGACGGGGCCGCCCGGCGCGGACGGGGACGAGCTCTCCGAAATGGTCCGCGAGGCGCTCGCCGGGCGCCGCGCCCTGCTGCTCCTCGACGACGCCGTGGACGCGGAACAGGTCGACCCGCTGCTGCCGGACAACCCCGACTCCTTGGTCGTCGCCACCTCCGCGGGTCCGCTGACCGGTATCCCCGGTGTCCGCCCCTGCACCATCGGCGGCCTGGACGCGGGTTCCGCCGTCCGGCTGCTCGCCCGCATCATCGGCCAGGTCAGGATCACCGTCGACCCGCGGACCGCCGAGACCCTCGCCGAGGAGTGCGCCGGCCTGCCGGCCGCCCTGGTCCTGGTCGGCGGCTGGCTCGCCGCCCACCCGATGGCGTCGGTCGCCGATGTCACCAAACAGCTGCGCGAGCTGCCGGACGACACGGAGCAGTCCACCGGTGCCCGCCCGCTGGCCCGCGCCTTCCGGCTGGTCCATGACTCCCTGCCGCCGACCGCCGCCCGGGTACTGCGACTGCTCGCCCTCGCCCCCGCCGGACTCGCCGACGCCCACACGGCCTCCGCCCTGGCCGGCTGCTCCGTCTCCGCAGCCCAGGCGACCCTCGACGACTTCGTGGCCCTGGGACTGCTGCGTACCAATGGGGCGGACCAGCCGCAGTACGAGGTGCCCGGCTGCCTCGCTCCGCTGCTGCGGGCGCTGCTGGCGGACAAGGACCGGCCGGCGGAGGTCCAGCTCGCCAGGGCCCGGATGCTGGAGCGGACCGTACGGCTGCTGCAGTCCTGCCGGGCGGTCACCGACCCCGAGGGTTCCCCGGCCCGCCGCAAGCTCGCCGGGCTGCCTCGCTCGCTGCGTTTCCCCAACCCCGATGCGGCCGCCGAATGGCTGCGGATCCGCCGCCCCGCCCTGCTGGCCTCGGCCAGGCTTGCCGTCGAGGACGGTGAACTCGACACCCTGGCAAGGAGGTTGGTGGCCGCACTGGTGCGGGCGCTGGCCGTGCACCAGGGCACCGAGGCGGCCGCGCCCGAGCTGTACGGACTGCACGGTCTGGTTCTGGCAGTCGCCGAGCGGCGCGAGCTGCCGCGCGAACGGGCCGCCGCACTGCTCAACCTCGCCGACCTCGATGCCAGGACCGGCCGTACGCAGGAGGCGCTGACCCGCTACCGGGCCGCGCTGGACGCCGGACGGGCCGCGAAGGATCCGTACGCCACCGGCCGTGCGATGGAATCCGTAGGCGGTGCCTACGTCGAGCTGGGGGACTTCCAGCGGGCCTCCGACTGGTACGGCCGGGCGTTGGCGCAGCGGCTCACCCAGGGCGAGCGGGCCGACGAGGCGCGGCTGTACGGGCGGCTCGGCGCCGTCCACACCTATGCCGGCCGGTACGGCGAGGCACTGCGGAACTGGCGGGCCGCCGCGGCCGGGTACCGCAGGCTCGGCGATGTGCCGGCCCAGGCACGGGCGCTGAGCGAGGCGGCCCGGGTGCAGGAGTACGCGGGCCGGCCGCAGGAGTCGCTGCACACCTGTCAGGAGGCCGTCGAGTGGGCCAGGCGGGCCGGGGACGTACGGCTGCAGGCGGCGCTGGAGCTGCGGCTGGCCGACACGCTCGACCGGCTGGGCGACTCGGCTGCGGCCCGGCTGCACCGGGGCCTGGCCGACAGATTGCTGGGCAAGGGGGGCGCGGCCTACGAAATCCGTAGTGCGGTGAGTGAAAATTAATGCTTTGTAAGGCTAGACAGCGCGAAGCCCTTCATTAGAATGGCTCTACCGCGTGCGTTCGCGGTGTCTCCATTTACGCTGTGTCTATCCGGGTATGTATAGCTATGCCCGGATAACCCCCTGAGCCAAGGACCGTGATCGACGTGAAGGTCGGCATCCCCCGCGAAGTCAAGAACAACGAGTTCCGCGTGGCGATCACGCCCGCCGGTGTGAACGAGCTCGTACGCCACGGCCACCAGGTCGTCGTCGAGGAGAACGCCGGGGCCGGCTCCTCCATCACGGACGAGGAGTACGTCGCCGCCGGGGCCCAGATCCTCCCCACCGCCGACGAGGTCTGGGCCGCCGCCGACCTGCTGCTCAAGGTCAAGGAGCCGGTTGCCGAGGAGTACCACCGCCTCCGCAAGGACCAGACGCTCTTCACCTACCTGCACCTCGCCGCCTCCCGTGAGTGCACCGACGCGCTGCTGGAGTCCGGCACCACCTCGATCGCGTACGAGACGGTCGAGACCGCGAACCGCGCGCTGCCGCTGCTCGCCCCGATGTCCGAGGTCGCGGGCCGGCTGGCCCCGCAGGTCGGTGCCTACCACCTGATGCGCTCGGTCGGCGGCCGCGGCGTGCTGCCGGGCGGCGTCCCGGGTACGGCGCCCGCCGAGGCCGTCGTCATCGGCGGCGGTGTCTCCGGCTGGAACGCCACGCAGATCGCCGTCGGTCTCGGCTTCCACGTCACGCTGCTCGACCGGGACATCAACAAGCTGCGCGAGGCCGACAAGGTCTTCGGCACCAAGGTGAAGACGGTCGTCTCCAACGCCTTCGAGCTGGAGAAGGCCGTCATCGAGGCCGACCTCGTCGTGGGCGCCGTGCTGATCCCCGGTGCGAAGGCCCCGAAGCTGGTCACCAACGAGCTCGTCGCCAAGATGAAGCCCGGAAGTGTACTTGTCGACATTGCAATCGATCAGGGCGGCTGCTTCGAGGACTCGCGTCCGACGACGCACGCCGAGCCGACCTTCATGGTCCACAACTCGGTCTTCTACTGCGTCGCGAACATGCCGGGCGCGGTGCCGAACACCTCCACGTACGCCCTCACCAACGCCACGCTGCCGTACATCGTGGAGCTCGCCAACCGCGGCTGGGTCGAGGCGCTGCGCCGTGACGCCGCACTCGCCAAGGGTCTCAACACCCATGACGGGCAGGTCGTTTACCGTGAGGTGGCCGAGGCCCACGGCCTGGAGCACGTCGAGCTGAGCTCGCTTCTCGGCTGACGGGTCAACATCTCCCGTCAACCTGATGCGTCCGGCCGGACCTTGCTGAGCAAGGTCCGGCCGGACGCATGCCCGGCCTCTGTGGGGCCGCCGTTCAACTCGTCTCGAACGTAGCCCTTCAACCGATTCGCGCACCCGCCGAAAGTGCGCCCCGGTGGCTGCGTGCCCTTGACAGGGAGGTGTTCGATTGCCGACACATCGGGCCGGGTCCGGCGGATTGTGTTGCTGCGGAGCGGTGACACGCCATAGAGTCGCCAATCGTCGGCATGGTGCCACGCTGACCTATCGATAAGTTTCCTGGTCACGTCCAAGGAGGTAAGACGACTTGTGAATGAGTCGACATTTACTCCCGGGGGTGTTCAACCAGGGATGCCTGCACGGGGCCAGAGCCCGAACGGGCTGGAGGCTGTCGGCTCCGTCGCTGTCCGCACCTTCGCCACCCACCAGCACATGACGACAGCCCCCCAGATGATGGACGGCCTAAACGTGAACGCCATGGCCGGCAACGAGAGTGGCCGAGAGACCGCCCACTTCGCCGACTTCGACGAGGTGCCCCAGGGGCACTTCTACGACCCCGACGCCGAGTACGAGCCCGATCCGGAGTACGCGGCCACCCTCGCGCCCGACGCTGCCCGCCAGCGCCGCGAGCGGATCGGCCCGACCGGTCGGCCCCTGCCCTACTTTCCGATCCCGGGCCCGCTGACCGATCACGGTCCCGCGAAGATCATCGCGATGTGCAACCAGAAGGGCGGCGTCGGCAAGACCACGTCGACCATCAACCTGGGTGCCGCACTCGCGGAGTACGGGCGCCGCGTCCTGCTCGTCGACTTCGACCCGCAGGGAGCCCTGTCGGTCGGGCTCGGTGTCAACCCGATGGAGCTCGACCTCACGGTCTACAACCTGCTCATGGAGCGGGGCATGTCGGCCGACGAGGTCCTGCTGAAGACCGCGGTCCCGAACATGGACCTGCTGCCCAGCAACATCGACCTGTCGGCTGCCGAGGTGCAGCTGGTGAGCGAGGTGGCCCGGGAGTCCACGCTGCAGCGCGCCCTGAAGCCGCTGATGGCCGACTACGACTACATCGTGATCGACTGTCAGCCCTCGCTGGGGCTGCTCACCGTGAACGCCCTGACGGCGGCCCACAAGGTGATAGTGCCGCTCGAGTGCGAATTCTTCGCGCTGCGAGGTGTGGCGCTGCTCACCGAGACCATCGAGAAGGTCCAGGAGCGGCTCAACCCGGATCTGGAGCTCGACGGCATCCTCGCCACCATGTACGACTCCCGTACGGTGCACAGCCGCGAGGTCCTCGCGCGCGTCGTCGAGGCCTTCGACGATCACGTCTACCACACGGTCATCGGGCGCACGGTGCGCTTCCCGGAGACCACGGTCGCCGGTGAGCCCATCACCACATACGCCTCCAACTCGGTCGGTGCCGCCGCCTATCGCCAGCTCGCCAGGGAGGTGCTCGCCCGGTGTCACGCCGAGTGAGTCTGCCCGGGGCCGACGAACTGTTCCGTACCACCGGGGGGATGGGGCTGCAGGCCTCGTCCCCCGCGGACCGGCGGCGCAAGGCGAACGGCGAGGCCCGGGTGCCCGGTCCGGCCGGGGAGAGCGATCCCGCGGCCGACGGATCCGGGGCGGGCGCGGCGGAGGCCGCAGCCGGCACCGCGGCCCCTTCGCGGGAGGAGCACTCCGCGGCCGACGCCGACGCGGGGGGATCGCGCAGCCGCGGCGCAGACGGTGACCGGAGCGCGGTGGCAGGGCAGTCGGGGCGCAGGCCTCAGCAGTCCTCGCCGTCCACGCAGTCGCCCGCGCAGTCGTCCGCGCAGGAGGCGGTTCCCGCTCCTGCCGTTCAGCAGCAGCGCAGGCGCGGAGGCGGGCGCGGGGCGAACCGGAGGCCCAGCGGCCGGGAGCGTCACGACGAGAAGATCACCGTCTATGTCTCGGCCGAGGAACTGATGGACCTCGAACACGCCCGTCTCGTGCTCCGCGGGGAGCACGGGCTCGCGGTCGACCGCGGGCGGATCGTCCGCGAGGCGGTCGCGGTGGTTCTCGCGGACCTGGAGTCGCGGGGCGACGCGAGCATCCTCGTACGGCGGCTGCGCGGCCGCTGATCGGCGGGGCGCCGGTAGCCTGCCCGGAGTGCCGCCGTCGGCAGGGTGTCCGGCCTGCCCCGTGCGGGCCACTGCCCGCCGCCCGTATCCTGCTGCCCCTGGACCTTCATGCCGACGACCGACGAGCCCGCCCGTACCCCTCGCCGCCCCTTGGGCCGCGGCCCGGGCGGTCGGCCTGCGCCGGGGCCGGCGGGGGGCGGGGGCATCGACGGTGAATCCGCCGCCACCCCGTCTCTTCCCGAAGCTGCGGAAGCGTCCCCGGCTCCATCGGTGGCCGACGCGACAGCGTCCGCCGGGACCGCCGCACCCGAGGTGCCCGTAACGCCCTCCGAGCCCGCCGTACCGACAACGCCCGGCTCGCCCCCCGAGTCCGTCGTACCGGCAGGAACCGCCGGCTCGCCCCCCGACCCCGCCGATGACGGGCGGTTCACTGTCCGGCTGGCGAACTTCGAGGGGCCGTTCGATCTGCTTCTGCAGCTCATCTCCAAGCACAAGCTGGATGTGACCGAAGTCGCACTGTCCAAGGTCACCGACGAGTTCATGGCGCACATCCGGGCCATGGGGCCGGACTGGGATCTGGATCAGACCACCGAGTTCCTCGTCGTCGCCGCGACCCTGCTCGATCTGAAGGCCGCCCGGCTGCTGCCCGCCGCCGAGGTGGAGGACGAGGCGGATCTGGCGCTGCTCGAAGCGCGGGACCTGCTCTTCGCCCGACTGCTCCAGTACCGCGCGTACAAGCGCATCGCGGAGATTTTCAGCGACCGGCTGGAGTCGGAGGGGCGGCGCTTTCCGCGGACCGTGGGGCTGGAGCCGCACCATGCCGAGCTGCTGCCCGAGGTCGTCATCAGCATCGGGGCCGAGGGGTTCGCCAAGCTGGCCGTGAAGGCGATGCAGCCGAGGCCCGAGCCGCAGGTGTACGTCGACCACATCCACGCGCCGCTGGTCAGCGTGCGGGAACAGGCCGAGATCGTGGTGGCGCGGCTGCGGGAGGCGGGGGAGATCAGTTTCCGGGTGCTCACCGAGGACGCCCAGGACACCCTCACCGTCGTCGCCAGGTTCCTCGCGCTGCTGGAGCTGTACCGGGAGAAGGCCGTAGCGCTCGACCAGGACGAGGCGCTCGGGGAGCTCCTGGTGCGCTGGGCGGGGGGAGAGGGGACCGAGCCCGTCGTGACGGACGAGTTCGACACCGAGGTGCAGGATGTCTCCGAGGATGTGAAGGCATGAGTCAGCAGGACACCACCGGCTCCACCGTCGCGGATCTTGATCTCAAGCCCGCCCTGGAGGCCGTCCTCATGGTCGTCGACGAGCCCGCCACCGAGGAACACCTCGCCAAGGTGCTGGAGCGGCCCCGCAGAGCCGTTGCCGACGCGCTGCGGGAACTGGCCGACGAGTACACGGTGCAGCGCCGCGGTTTCGATCTGAGGCTGGTCGCGGGCGGCTGGCGTTTCTATACCCGCCCGCAGTACGCGGCGGCCGTCGAGGGCTTCGTCCTGGACGGCCAGCAGGCCCGTCTCACGCAGGCGGCCCTGGAGACCCTGGCGGTGGTCGCCTACCGCCAGCCGGTCAGCCGGTCGAGGGTCTCCGCGGTCCGCGGTGTGAACTGTGACGGGGTCATGCGGACCCTGCTGCAGAGGGGTCTCGTCGGGGAAGCGGGCGCGGAACCCGAAACAGGTGCGATCCTGTACAGGACGACGAACTACTTTCTGGAGCGGATGGGCCTGCGTGGCCTGGATGAGCTCCCGGAGCTCGCGCCCTTCCTTCCCGAGGCGGACGCGATCGAGGCTGAGACGCTAGAGGGTGTGCCGTCGTTCGATCCGGACGCACCGGACACCCCGGATACTCACGCAGACGACAAGACGGATTTTTGATGCGAAGCAGTGGCAGGAACAGCGGAAGCAGCGGCGGCGGAGCCAGGAGCGGCGGCAGCAGGAGCGGCGGCAGCGGCGGCAGGAACAACAGCGGCAGCGGCAGGAACAGCAACCCGAACCCCCGGGTTCCCGGCTCCGAGCGCGACGACAAGCAGGAGCAGCGCCCCCGTCGGCCCCGGCCCGAGGAGCGGCGCTACGACGTGGGCAACGACAAGCCCGGCGGCGACGGCGGCACCCGCAAGGGCCGCGGCGCGGCCGCCCGCGGCGGCGCCAAGGGCGGCCCGAAGACCGCGTCGGGCGGTTCCAAGGGCGGCGGCCGGCGGGCCCCGTACGGCGCCCCGTCCCGTCCGCGTGAGCTCGACGCCAAGATCGAGCAGCGCAACCGGGACAGGTACGCGAACAAGCCCGACATCAGGACGCCCAAGACCCACCCGGGCGCCGAGCAGGAGGGCGAGCGGCTGCAGAAGGTCCTCGCCCGGGCCGGCATGGGCTCGCGCCGTGCGTGCGAGGAACTGATCGAGCAGTCGCGTGTCGAGGTCAACGGCGAGATCGTCGTCGAGCAGGGCATGCGCGTCGATGTGCACAAGGACGAGATCAAGGTCGACGGTCTTACCGTCGCCGCCCAGTCGTACCTCTTCTTCGCGCTGAACAAGCCCGCCGGTGTCGTCTCCTCCATGGAGGACCCGGACGGCCGCCAGTGCCTCGGCGACTACGTCACCAACCGTGAGACGCGGCTCTTCCACGTCGGCCGGCTGGACACCGAGACCGAGGGCATCATCATGCTCACCAACCACGGCGAGCTGGCCCACCGGCTGACCCACCCCAAGTACGGGGTGAAGAAGACCTACCTGGCCGCCATCCAGGGACCGCTCCCGCGCGACCTGGGCAAGCGGCTCAAGGACGGCATCCAGCTGGAGGACGGGTACGCCCGCGCCGACCACTTCCGGGTCGTCGAGAACACCGGCAAGAACTACCTGGTCGAGGTGACCCTCCACGAGGGCCGCAAGCACATCGTCCGCCGGATGCTGGCCGAGGCCGGCTTCCCGGTCGAGCGGCTCGTACGGACGTCCTTCGGGCCGATCCCGCTGGGCGACCAGAAGTCCGGCTGGCTGCGCCGCCTCACCAACACCGAGGTGGGCATGCTGATGCGCGAGGTCGGTCTGTAACCCGGCTCCGTCCGTTCCGAGGCCCGCGGCCGGTTCCTGCTTTCGATTTTCGAACAGGAATCGGCCGCGGGCCTTTTGCTGCGACCGTTCCGCCTTTATAGTCAGACTGACTATTAAGGAGGCGGTAGTGAGTCTCGCGGAATTCCTCGATCCCCTGCAGCAACCTCTGGTGACGGTCCTCGACACTCCGGTCAGCTGGACCGAGGTGCTCGGCTTCGGCAGCGGAGCGCTGTGCGTCTGGCTCGTGGCCCGCCAGCACCTCGCCAACTGGCCGATCGGCATCGCCAACAACCTCTTCTTCATCCTGCTGTTCGCCCAGTCCGGTCTGTACGCCGACGCCGGCCTCCAGATCGTCTTCATCGCCCTTGCCGCGTACGGCTGGTGGACCTGGACCCACGGGGGTGGACCGGGGACACGGGACCTGCCGGTGCGACGCACCACGCGCACCGAGTGGGCCTGGCTGCTCGCGGCAGGGGTGGTGGGGGCCTTCGCCCTCACCGTCCTGCTCGACCACGCCACCGACTCGACCGTGCCCTTCTGGGACGCCCTGACGACCGCGCTGTCCCTGACGGCGACGTACGGGCAGTGCAGGAAGCTCGTCGAGTCGTGGTGGCTCTGGATCGCCGCCGATGTGGTGTACATCCCGCTGTACGCGTACAAGGAGCTCTATCTGACCTCCCTGCTGTACGTCGGCTTCCTGACGCTGTGCCTGATCGGCCTGCGCAACTGGCAGCGCGATCTCGCCGCGCAGCAACGGCAGCCCGTGGAGGTGGCGGCCGCACCCGGGTACGAGGCCGTCGTGGGCCGGCGGCGTGGGGGGTCGCTGTGAGTGGTCGGTTTCCACGGGGCAGCGGCGTGAAGCGCTTCGCGCACGGGCTCGTCCTCGGCAAGTTCTATCCGCCGCACGCCGGCCACCACCACCTCGTCCGCACCGCGCAGGACCGCTGCGAGCGGCTGACGGTCCTGGTCTGCGCCGCCTCCGTCGAGTCCGTACCGCTCGCCGACCGGGTGGCCTGGATGCGGGAGGTGCACCCCGACGTACGGGTCGTGGGCGCCGTCGACGACATCCGCATGGATCTCCACGACCCGGTGATCTGGGACGCGCACATGGCCGTCTTCACCGGGGCCGTGCCCGAGCCGGTGGACGCTGTCTTCACCTCGGAGTCGTACGGGGACGAACTGGCCCGCCGGTTCGGCGCCGAGTCCGTCTGCGTCGACCCCGACCGCACGGTCTTCCCGGTCTCCGGCACCGCCGTCCGCAAGGACCCGGTCGGCTGCTGGGACTTCCTCGAACCGCCCGTACGGGCCGCGCTCACCCGCCGGATCGTCGTCCTCGGCGCCGAGTCCACCGGTACCACGACGATGGCTCGTGCCCTCGCCGACCACTACCGGCGGCGCGGCGGCGTCTGGGCACAGACCCGTTACGTCGCCGAGTACGGGCGGGAGTTCAGCGAACAGAAGCTGGCCGCGCTGCGCACCCGGTGGCCCGGGGCCCAGTGGGAGGACGTCGCCTTCACCACCGACGACTTCCCGCGGATCGCCCAGGTGCAGAACGCCAAGGAGGAGGCGGCCGCGCGCACCGGGTCGCCGGTGCTCTTCTGCGACACCGACTCCTTCGCGACCACCGTCTGGCACGAGCGGTACATCGGCGGCCGCAACCCGCTCGTCGAGGAGACCGCCGACCGGGTCGCCCACCATCTGTGGCTGCTCACCGACCACGAGGGCGTCGCCTTCGAGGACGACGGGCTGCGCGACGGCGAGGAGCTGCGGCCCTGGATGACCGACCGCTTCCGGTCCGAACTGACCCGCACCGGAAGGCAGTTCATCGAGCTCACCGGAACCCACCAGGAACGCCTGGCCACCGCGGTCGCCGCCGTCGACACCCTGCTCGCCGCCGGCTGGAACTTCGCCGCACCCCTCCCGGAGCACCGATGAGCGCCGGTGTCCCCGCAGGCTACGACCCGTACGCCTTCGAACCCTTCGCGGTCACGGTCGACCTCGCCGTCTTCACGGTCCGTGGCACCCGGCTGCACGTCCTGCTCGTCGAAAGGGGCGCGGACCCGTACAAGGGCCACTGGGCGCTGCCCGGCGGCTTCGTTCTGCCCCGCGAGTCCGCCGAGGACGCCGCCCGCCGGGAGCTCGCCGAGGAGACCGGGCTGACCGAGGGCACCGTCTCGGCCCTCCACCTGGAACAGCTGCGCACCTACAGCGATCCGGACCGCGACCCGAGGATGCGGGTGGTCTCCGTCGCCTACGCCGCCCTCGTACCCGACCTGCCCGAACCGCACGGCGGCGGCGACGCGGCCAGCGCCCAGTGGTGGGATGCCAAAGCCCCCGGACCCCTCGCCTTCGACCACGACCGCATCCTCGCCGACGCACACGACCGGATCGGCGCCAAACTCGAATACAGCTGTCTGGCCACCGCCTTCTGCCCGCCCGAATTCACCCTGGGGGAACTCCAGCAGGTGTACGAGACGGTCTGGGGTGTCGAGCTGGACCGGCCCAACTTCCGGCGCAAGGTCCTCACCACGCCCGGCTTCGTCCAGGCCGTGGAGGGATCGCCGCGCCGCACCGGCGGACGGGGGAAACCGGCCGCGCTCTACCGGGCGGGTGCCGCTACCGCCCTGCACCCTCCACTCCTGAGACCGGAAGGAAGAACCACGTGATCGTGACCAGGACCATCACCAAACAGGCCGCCACCGGCGCACTGACCGGGCTCGCGCTCGGCGATGCACTGGGCTTCCCGACCGAGTTCAACAACGTGCCGTCGATCCTTGCCAAGTGCGGGCCGTGGCGCCAGATGCGACTGCCGAAGCCGGCGATCGTCACCGACGACACCCAGATGACGCTGGCTCTGGGGCGGGGTATCCGTACCGCCATGGACCGCGGGCTGCTCACCCCGCTGCGGCTGGTCCGCCCGGTGCGCGAGGAGTTCGTCGACTGGTACCACTCGCCCGACAACAACCGCGCCCCCGGCCGCACCTGCATGACCGCCTGCCGCCTGCTCGACAGCGACCGGCTCTGGCAGGAGGCCAGCCAGACCGGCTCCAAGGGCTGCGGCGCCAATATGCGGGTCGCGCCGGTCGGGCTCGTGCCGGGGCTGAGCGAGGAACAGCGCTCCGGCGCCGCCCAGTTGCAGGCCGCCCTCACCCACGGCCACCCGACCGCCCTCGCCGCGTCCGACCTGATGGCCCGCGCGGTGTACCTGCTGGCGCAGGGAGCGGAGCCGATGGGCCTGATCGGGCAGCTGCGCAGTTACGCGTACGAGAACAGCAGCCGCTACCTCACGCGCTGGCTCGGCGACCTCTGGCGGTACGCGGGCGACTCCTCCCCGGAGCTGTACATCCAGCGCGGCTGGGACGAGTGCCTCACCGCCCTGGCCCGCGTCCAGGAAGCCCTGCGCGACCCGTCCCCGGAGACCGACCCCTGCGAGAGCACCGGCGACGGCTGGATCGCCGAGGAGGCCCTCGCCACTGCCTTGCACTGCTTCCTGCTCTTCCCCGATCAGCCCGTCACCGCCCTCCGCCGGGCCGCCTGCACCCGGGGCGACTCGGACTCCCTCGGCTGCCTGACCGGCGCGCTCGCCGGGGCGCACCTGGGAGCGGGGGCCTGGCCCAAGGAGTGGTCGGAGCGGATCGAGTACCGGAGCGATCTGCTGTCGCTGGGGGCGCTCTGGGACGCTTGATCCATGAGTACGGAAACGCACCTGCAAGAGGCCGGGCTGCCGGTCACGGACTTCGGCCCGGTGCTCGCCGAAGAGCGCGACCCGCTGGTGTTCGCCACGGTCTCCGGAGCGCATCTGTACGGGTTCCCGTCCAGGGACTCGGATGTGGACCTTCGGGGGGTCCATCTCCTTCCCGCGGACGAACTCCTCGGGCTGCGCAAGCCCGAGGAGACACGCTCGCGGATGTGGGACAGGGGCGGGGTCGAGATGGACCTGGTCACCCATGATCTGCGGAAGTTCGTGCGGTTGATGCTGAAACCGAACGGCTACGTGCTGGAACAGCTGCTGTCTCCGCTCGTTGTGCACACGAGTGAGCTGCACGCGGAACTGGTGGATCTGGCACCCGATGTGCTCACCCGCAATCACGCGCACCACTACCGGGGGTTCGCCCACACCCAGTGGCGGCTCTTCGAGAGGACGGGCGAACTGAAGCCGCTGCTGTACACGTTCCGGGCGCTGCTCACCGGTATCCATCTGATGCGCAGCGGTGAGGTGCGGGCGCATCTGCCGACGCTCCTCGGGGAGGTGGCCGCTCCGGCGTATCTGCCCGAGCTGATCGCCGCGAAGAGCGAGGCCGAGCACAAGGGAGCGGAGGGCGCGGACGGCGCAGTGGTGTCCCGGGACGTCGGGATGCTGCACGGGGTGCTTGACGAGGCGCAGGCGGAATCCAGGCTTCCCGAGGTGGCCGGTGGGTTCGACGGGCTGCACGATCTTGTGGTGCGTGCGCGGTCGACGGGGTGGGCGTCGTTGTCCTCGATCGCCGGACGGGCTTGAACGTCCGCCCGACCAGGGGTGAACGGTCCGCCCACCGGCGGGGGCGGGCCGTTCACCCCTGGTCGGGCCAGAGAGCGGACGACCGGCGGGTGCGGATCAGGAAGTCCTCCACGCGGGCCCGGTCCGGCCGTGGGGGGAGCGGGGAGCACCCGGCCGCCTCGTCGTTCTCCTCGGCCAGGCGGGTCATGCGGCGTTCGACCTCCGGCCACGGCACCTCGCCGCGCTTCACCGCCAGCAGCTGCTCCCGGGCCGGCCCCACCTCGATCACGAGCTCGCCCGTGCGCAGCAGATCCCGGCCGCTGGTCAGTAGCCGCAGCAGATGCATGGCGTGCTTCCAGCGCGGCGCCCCGTACTGTCGTACGTCCGCCTCCAGCTTCCTGCGCTGGCCCAACGCGTAGCGGACGAAGGCCTGATGGGCAAGCCGGGACAGGAACGCCCCTCGCAACGAAAGGAGTTCACGGCCCACGGCGTCGACGTTTTCCACCAGCGGCGAGTGCAGGCACTCCAGCACATTGGGGTTGGCGCGCAGGGCCAGCTCGCAGAAGCGTTCCAGCTCCCAGGAGAACTGCTCCTTTGCCGGGCCGTCGACATGCGTCGGTGGCTTGTCGAACCGCCAGAACAGCGGGGTCGGCGCCAGGAAGACGCCGCGCCGGTCGGTGTCGCTGCCGTCCGTGGCGAGCCCGAAGGCGCGTGAGCCCATCACGCAGGAGTAGACCGTGTGGTCGCGTACGAGAGCCTCGGAGTCAGGGGTGATCATGCCGGCGAGGTTACGTGGGCGAAAACGTGTTGCACCGGAAGATCCGCGGTGCCACGATCACCGCCATGACGGTGATCGGAAAGGCTCGCCGCACCACCCTCCGGTGAGCGCGATGACGACACCTCCGTACTCCGGAGAAGAAGCAACCGCTCTGTACACCAGGTTCGAACACCTGTCGCACCCGGCCCGTATGCGGGCCATCGCCGAACACACCAGCTCCCTGGACGGCGCCGCCTACCGCGCCGCGCACACGGTCCTGGACGCCGGGAACCCCGATGAACGCCGACTGGTGCTGTTCCTGGCCGTCGTCCGCCGCGACCTCGACTGACCGGCCCTCGCGGGGGAGAGGCCGGACCCGCTCTCGATGCCATCCGGGACGAGTGGCGGGGGCCGCGGCCGGTGCTGCCGATCGCGGCGATCGGCACGGTGGTGGCTGCGCTGCGGGCGCGGGGGTCGGCCGTTGCGGGGCCGGCCGCGGTGGAGGTGGTGGTCCGGGCGGGCGGTGACACCCGGTGGGTGGATCCCTGGCCGGACCAGCTGGCCGCGCTGCGGGACAGCGAACATCCGGATGTCGCGGAGGCGGCGCTTCTGGCCGATGTCCGCCGGGCCGGTCCGGCGACCGCTGTGTGACGGTGGACCCGCCCCGCTCAAGTGGCAGAAGCCCGGGTTCTGATCGACATTGTCGATAAATCATCCCCTCCGGAAAGGCAGAACCATGGCGGGAAACGACCTCGGCAGCCTGCTGGGCAGTTTGCTGGGCGGTGGCGGCCAGGGCGGCGCATCCGGCGGCGCCGGGAACATCCTCGGCGCGCTGCTGGGCGCACTGGGCAACGGCCAAAGCGGTACGGGCGGCGGTGGCAACGCGCTCGAAGGTCTGATCGGGATGCTCACCAAGTCCGGCCTCGTCGACCAGGCGCAGTCCTGGGTCGGCACCGGTGAGAACCAGGCGGTCAGCGGCGCCCAGATCGCCGAGGCGCTGCCGGACGAGACCCTGCAGAAGGTCGCCCGGGAGACCGGGGTCTCCACGGAACACGCGGCCGACGAGATCGCCCGGTCGCTGCCGACGGCGGTCGACAGACTGACCCCGTCGGGAGAGGTCCCGGAGGGCCGCTCGATCGAGGACCTGGTCCGGGAACAGCAGCTCTGAGACCGGGGCGGCCGCAAGGGCCGTTCACCGGGCAGAAGGAAGTGTTCCTCCGGAACACCCTGCGCGGCCGGAGGGCCTTCGCCACCAGGCGGAGCCCTCCGGCCGACGCGCTCTGCCACGCGCGCCACCGCCCCGTCTCACTGGGAGAGCACCCCGGCCGCCCGCCGCGCCGCCCCTCTAGGCTGACCGTGAAGAAGGATCACGCAGGCGGACAGCAGGCGCGACACGTACGAAAGAGCGAGGAGCACGACGTGGCGGTACGAGCGGTCCGTGGAGCCGTCCAGCTGGATCAGGACGAGGCCGGACACATGGACGAGCGGGTCAGCGCCCTGCTCACCGCTGTCCTGGAGCGCAACAACCTCGTCGCGGACGATCTGATCAGCATCTGGTTCACGGCCACCCCCGATCTGCACAGCGACTTCCCGGCCGCCGCGGCACGCGGGATCGGTATCGTCGACGTACCGCTGATCTGCGCCCAGGAACTGGACATCGTGGGGGCCATGCCCCGTGTGGTGCGCATCCTCGCGCACGTCGAGACGTACCTCCCCAAGTCCGAGATCGCGCACGTGTACCTCGGCGCCACCGCCGCCCTCCGCAAGGACATCGCCCAGTGAGAACCGCCCTCGTCATCGGAACGGGCCTCGTCGGCACTTCCGCAGCCCTCGCCCTGGCCGGGCGCGGCATCCATGTCCACCTCGTCGACCACGACCCCGAATCGGCCCGCACCGCGGCCGCGCTCGGCGCCGGTACGGACGAGGCGCCCGAGGGCCGCGTAGATCTGGCGATCATCGCCGTGCCGCCCGCCCATGTGGCCTCGGTGCTGGCCACCGCCATGCGGGACGGCGTGGCCCGCGGCTACCTCGACGTCGCCAGCGTCAAGGGCGGCCCGCGCCGCGAGCTGGAGGCCCGCGGCGTCGACCTCACGCCGTACATCGGTACGCACCCCATGGCCGGCAAGGAGCGATCGGGCCCCCTCGCCGCCACCGCGGACCTCTTCGAGGGCCGCCCCTGGGTCCTCACCCCGACCCGTGACACCGACACCGAGGTCCTCAACCTCGCTCTGGAACTGGTCGCGCTCTGCCGCGCCGTACCGGTCGTCATGGACGCCGACGCGCACGACCGGGCCGTCGCCCTCGTCTCCCACACCCCGCAGCTGATCTCGTCGATGGTCGCCGCCCGCCTGGAGGGGGCCGACGAGACCGCCGTACGCCTCTGCGGTCAGGGCATCAGGGACGTCACCCGGATCGCTGCCTCCGACCCCCGGATGTGGGTGGAGATCCTCTCCGCCAACCCCGGCCCGGTCGCCGACGTGCTGGCCGGGGTCGCCGCCGATCTGGACGAGACGGTACGGGCGCTGCGCGGTCTGCAGTCCGGTGACGACGACAAGCGCCGCGAAGGCGCCGAAGGCATCGAGGACGTACTGCGCCGCGGCAACGCGGGCCGGGTCCGGGTGCCCGGCAAGCACGGGACGGCCCCCGCCTCCTACCAGATCGTGTCCGTGCTCATCAGTGACCGCCCGGGCGAACTGGCCGGGATCTTCGCCGACGCCGGGCGGGCCGGGGTCAACGTCGAGGACGTCCGCATCGAGCACGCCACCGGGCAGCAGGCGGGCCTGGTCCAGCTGATGGTCGAGCCGAGCGCGGCCCCCGAACTGAGCGCGGCCCTGCGCGACCGTGGCTGGTCGCTGCGCCAGTAGGCCTGGGGCCGCGGGCCCGGGAGGCGGTTGTCCACAGGGGTGCAGAGGACCGCTCCGACACTCGGTAACCTTGTGCGGGGCGGGTTCGCGCGCCCCCGTCCCGCCCGCCCCGTGTACCAGGAAGGTGTCCACCACCGTGGAAACCGCAAGCGCCGCCGCCCGGACGGCCCCGGCCGCAGTGATCGTCGCCATCGACGGGCCCTCCGGCACCGGCAAGTCGAGCACGTCCAAGGCCGTCGCCGCCCAGCTCGGCCTGAGCTACCTGGACACCGGCGCCCAGTACCGGGCGATCACCTGGTGGATGCTGAACAACGGCATCGACGTGCGGGACGCGATGGAGGTGGCGACCGCCGCCGCCAAGCCGGTCATCGTCTCCGGCACGGACCCGGCCGCCCCGACGATCACCGTCGACGGCGAGGACGCCTCGGGACCGATCCGTACGCAGGAGGTCACTTCCCGCGTCAGCGCGGTCAGCGCGGTCCCCGAGGTGCGTGCGCGGATCACCGAGCTGCAGCGTTCCATCGCCGCCGCCGCCGAGGGCGGCATAGTGGTCGAGGGCCGCGACATCGGCACCACGGTGCTGCCCGACGCCGACCTGAAGATCTTCCTCACCGCATCGCCGGAGGCGCGCGCCGCCCGCCGCAGCGGAGAGGTCAAGGGCTCCGATCTCGCCGCCACCAAGGAGGCGCTGATCAAGCGGGACGCGGCCGACTCCGGCCGCAAGACCTCTCCGCTGGCCAAGGCGGACGACGCCGTCGAGGTGGACACCACCGAGCTGACCCTCCCGCAGGTCATCGAGTGCGTCGTCACCCTCGTCGAGGAGAAGCGGGCCGCGAAGTGACCCAAGCCACGGGCTCGCCCACGCTGCGCGGCGCAGCGGTCGGGCGCGGGATCGGCATCGGGCTGATGTACGGGCTGTGGAAGCCCCGCGTCCTCGGTGCGTGGCGGGTTCCCGCCTCCGGACCCGTCATACTCGCGGTGAACCACTCCCACAACATCGACGGTCCGATGCTGATGGGCACCGCGCCCCGGCCCGTCCACTTCCTGATCAAGAAAGAGGCGTTCGTCGGCCCCCTCGACCCGTTCCTGCGCGGAATCGGTCAGCTGAAGGTGGACCGCACGACCGCCGACCGCACCGCCATCACCCACGCCCTCGGCGTGCTGGAGAACGGCGGGGTGCTCGGGATCTTCCCCGAGGGCACCAGGGGCGAGGGCGACTTTGCCTCCCTGCGTGCCGGGCTCGCATACTTCGCGGTACGCAGCGGGGCGCCGATCGTGCCCGTGGCCGTACTGGGAAGCACCGAGCGCCGCGGACGGTTGATATCGGCACTGCCGCCGTTGCGCAGCCGGGTCGACGTCGTCTTCGGTGATGCCTTCGATGCGGGCGACAGCAGTGGGCGGCGGACGCGGAGGGCGCTGGACGAGGCGACGGTACGGATCCAGGGGCGCCTGAGCGCTCACCTGGACGAGGCCAGGCGTTTCACCGGTCGCTAGGTAAGACTTGAGTAGTGGGCCGCGTGGTCGTGGCCCATCGATGATGATGCAAAGAGGAACGGACTTCATGAACGACCAGATTCACTCCGACAGCTCGGACCACGAGCACGGAGCGCTTGGCGAAGCCGAGTACGCGGAGTTCATGGAGCTCGCCGCGGAGGAGGGCTTCGACGCCGAAGAGGTCGAGGGCGCGATCGGCGAGGCCGGTCACGGACCGCTTCCCGTGCTCGCCGTCGTCGGCCGCCCCAACGTCGGCAAGTCGACGCTGGTGAACCGGATCATCGGCCGCCGTGAGGCGGTCGTCGAGGACAAGCCCGGCGTCACCCGCGACCGTGTCACCTACGAGGCCGAGTGGGCGGGCCGCCGCTTCAAGGTCGTCGACACCGGCGGCTGGGAGCAGGACGTCCTGGGCATCGACGCCTCCGTCGCCGCCCAGGCCGAGTACGCGATCGAGGCCGCCGACGCGGTCGTCTTCGTGGTCGACTCGACCGTCGGCGCGACCGACACCGACGAAGCCGTCGTCAAGCTGCTGCGCCGGGCCGGCAAGCCCGTCGTGCTGTGCGCCAACAAGGTCGACGGACAGAGCGGCGAGGCGGACGCCACCGCACTCTGGTCGCTGGGCCTCGGCGAGCCGCACCCGGTCTCCTCGCTGCACGGCCGCGGCACCGGCGACCTGCTCGACGCCGTACTCGAAGCACTTCCCGAGGCCCCCGCGCAGCGCTTCGGCACCGCGATCGGCGGACCGCGCCGGATCGCCCTCATCGGCCGCCCCAACGTCGGCAAGTCTTCGCTGCTGAACAAGGTGGCGAAGGAGGACCGCGTCGTCGTCAACGAGCTGGCGGGCACCACCCGTGACCCGGTCGACGAGCTGATCGAGCTCGGCGGCATCACCTGGAAGTTCATCGACACGGCCGGTATCCGCCGCCGCGTCCACCTCCAGGAGGGCGCGGACTACTACGCCTCGCTGCGCACCGCCGCCGCCGTGGAGAAGGCCGAGGTCGCCGTCGTCCTGATCGACGCCAGCGAGTCCATCAGCGTCCAGGACCAGCGCATCATCACCATGGCGGTGGAGGCGGGGCGCGCCCTGGTGATCGCGTACAACAAGTGGGACACCCTCGACGAGGAGCGCCGCTACTACCTGGAGCGAGAGATCGAGACGGAGCTCGCGCAGATCGCGTGGGCCCCGCGGGTCAACGTCTCCGCCGTCACCGGCAGGCACATGGAGAAGCTGGTTCCGGCGATCGAGACCGCCCTCGCCGGCTGGGAGACCCGCGTCCCCACCGGCCGGCTGAACGCCTTCCTCGGTGAGATCGTCGCCTCCCACCCGCACCCCGTCCGCGGCGGCAAGCAGCCCCGCATCCTCTTCGGCACCCAGGCGGGCACCAAGCCGCCGCGCTTCGTACTGTTCTCCTCGGGCTTCCTGGAGCACGGCTACCGGCGCTTCGTCGAGCGCCGGCTGCGCGAGGAGTTCGGCTTCGAGGGCACCCCGATCCACATCTCGGTGCGGGTCCGCGAGAAGCGCGGTCGCAACAAGTAGCACACAAGGCCCCGTGACGGAGCCCCGGACCGTTTCACATACGAAACGGTCCGGGGCTCCGTCGTACGGTCAGGCCTCTCTCGATCCCGACCCCGGGGGCAGCGCCGCAGGCTGGGCCCGCCCGGAGTGCCGGCCCACCCGCTGCCAGGAGCCGAGGCTGCCGGTGTGCGTGCTCGGGCCGCTGCCGTGTCCGGTGGCCCCGCTGGGTACAGAGAGGCCGCTGGAGAGTCCAGTGGTGAGGCCGGAGAAACCGGAGTGGCTGCTGAGCGGGACGCGGCTGCCGAAGAGCCCGGCGCCGAAGGCCATGAAGCCGAGATGCTCCTCGCCGCTACGATCACCCGGCAGCGCCCGGAACGACCGGCGGTACTCGGAGTACAGCGCGTCGTAGATCGGAGTCTGGGACTGACCGCCCGATGGCTCCTGCGAGGGACGCATGGCAGGGATCGGGCTCGGGCGCTGGTGGGAGGAGTCGTATGAGTGCACGTATGTGCCAACGACCCCATTGTCCGTCGGATGCGGGCCCGGCGGAGAAATAGCTGTTCGCCGCGGGTGCGAAGAGCCGACGGCCATGATCAGGTCCCGGCCAGCGGCATTGCCGCGGCGACCAGGAGCCCGCCGGCGGCGGCCCTGTCCAGAGCGTCGCGCAGCAGGTCCTCGCGGGGCTGCTGGCCGATCGCCCCCGCCGGGGCGGCGAAGACGAGCACGGTCTGCGACTTGTTGGCCGCGGTCCGCCAGCCCTCGGTGACCTGGAGCGGCGCGTGCGCCTGCCACCAGGCGACCGAGGCGCCGCCGCCGGTGCCGGGCTGGAGCACGGCGTGCAGCTGGCCCATGGCGAGCAGGACCGACCAGCCGTGCAGCACCGCGGGCACCTGGTCCATCCGGTGGACCGGGTGGAAACCCTGCTCCAGCAGCAGCTGGAGGAATTCGTCGCCCCGGCTGCCGTCCGTGCCCGGGCGGGCGATCGCGCCGGTCGGCTCGACGACGAGGGCCGGGTGGAGCTCGTCGTCGATCAGGACGAGGCCGCTGGTGATCCCGAGGACGGCCTGTTCGGGGCCGAGGCCCTCCGGGTACTCAAGGTGCTCAGGGTGCTCCGCGTCGTTGCCGGTGATGCTGCGTACGGCGCCCTGCAGCTGCTCCTCGGCGACCTGGACGACCTGCGAGGGGATGCAGGTCGCGTGGGCGAAGGCGAGGACAGCGGTTTCGTCACCGACGAAGAGCACCGTGCTGGTGCGTTCCTGTTCGGAGTCACCAGGGGTGCGGCAGGAGGTGCAGTCGTAACTGCCTGGGGTGTTGTCGCCGACGAGCAGCCGGTCGGCTTCGGCGTCGCCGATCTCGGCGCGTACGTCCTCGCTGACGTCGAGCATGCGCGGCACGGGTGGCTCCTCGAACTCGGTGCGTGCGCCGGGCGGTTCCCGGCTCATGCAGAAGACAACGGGCGATCTGCGGCAGGGGTCACGCGAGAAAGGGAACGTAATCGAACCGTCCGACGCAGAGGGTGAATCTCGGGACCCGAGGGGCCAATTACGACCGGTTTCTCCCGATTTGTCGTACGGCGATGTGGTCGACTCGGCCATGGGGCGGTTCACCGATACATCGACAAATCAGGAAAACGGTTGAGTATGAGGGTGGCTGAAACTGGCCGGTGCCCGGAATGAACCGCCGGCCGGTCTGCGCCGTCATGGCAAGTGCCGTCCCCCCGCCGACCAGCCGAACCAGGAGATATGGCGTTTCATGCACATTTCTTTCCTGCTCCACAACGCCTACGGAGTCGGGGGCACGATCCGTACGACGTTCAATCTCGCCGGGGCGCTGGCCGGGCACCACGACATCGAGATCGTGTCGGTCTTCCGGCACCGCGACATCCCCGCGCTGGGCGCCCCCGAAGGCGTGCGCATGAGCCATCTCGTCGACCTGCGGAAGAAAAGCCCGTCATACGACGGCGACGCGGCCGAGCACGCCCGTCCCGCGACCGTGTTCCCGCGTGGCGACAGCAGGTACCGCCAGTACAGCAGGCTGACCGACGCGCGGGTGGCGGACCATCTGCGTTCCCTGGACGCGGATGTCGTGGTCGGAACCAGGCCGGGGCTCAATGTGCAGATCAGCAGGCAGGCCCGGCTCGGTCCGGTCCGGATCGGGCAGGAGCACCTCACCCTCGACAGCCACAGCTACCGGCTGCGCCGCGAGATCGGGCATCGCTACGCCCTGCTCGACGCGGTCACCACAGTCACCGAGGCCGACGCCCGCGCCTACCGGACCGGGCTCAAGCTGCCCGGCGTACGGATCGAGGCCATTCCCAACAGTGTGCCCGAGCCGGGGATCGCGCCCGCCGACGGCGACAGCAAGTGGGTGATCGCCGCAGGCCGGCTGCACAAGGTCAAGCGGTACGACCTGCTCGTCAGGGCGTTCGCCGACGTGGTCGCCGTCCGTCCGGACTGGCGGCTGCGCATCTACGGCGGCGGCGACGCGACCGGGAACGAACGCCAGACGCTGCTCGCACTCATCGGTGAACTCGGCCTGCACAACCACGTGTTCCTGATGGGGCCGGTCAACCCGCTGGAGGCCGAGTGGCCCAAGGGGGCGATCGCCGCAGTCACCTCGGACCGCGAGTCCTTCGGCATGACCATCGTCGAGGCGATGCGCTGCGGCCTGCCGGTCGTGGCCACCGACTGCCCGCACGGCCCGCGCGAGATCATCGAGGACGGCACCGACGGACGGCTGGTGCCGGTCGGTGACGCGACGGCGGTGGCGGACGCCCTGCTCGGTCTGATCGGCGACGACGAAGCGCGGCACCGCTCGGGCCGCGCCGCACTGGCCGCGTCTCAGCGGTTCGACCCGTCACGGATCGCCGAACGCCATGAGCGGCTCTTCACCGAACTCGCCTCCCGAGCCCCGCGCGACCGCTCGCACGGCGCTCTGCGCACCACACTGCACCGAGCCCGCGGCACCGTGCTGGACGGGGCGTACGCCCTGCGCTACAAGGCTGCCGATGTCATCCGCAAGGGGAAGCCCGCATGACCGTCTCCGCAGAGCGACAGACGCCACGAGCCGACTGCACCGCAGGCCCCGACGGCGGGATCACCTTCGACCTCGACCTCCGTCGCCGCGAGGCCGGGGAGACGCCCGAACTGCTTCTGCGGCTGCGCGGGGCCAAAGGCACGGGCGGCGACGGCGACACCGTACGGCTGCCCCTGAGCCCGCTCGGCGGGGGACGGCTGCGAGCGGTCCTGCCGGGCACCGTGGCGCCCGCCGAAGGCCGCTGGGACGTCTACGTGCGTGAGCCGGGCGCGGACGACGACGGAGCGGTGGCTGTCGAGCCCGGAATCAGGGATGTGCGGCTCCTCATGGACCGCACCCCGGAGACCGGGCGGATCGCGGTCCGTATCCCGTACCCGACCGTCGACGGCCGGCTCGCCGTGCGCTGCTGGGTCCGCTCACCGCACGCCGAGGCCGGGCCGGTCACTTTCGACGGGGGCAAGATGACCGTCGAGGGCACGCTGTACGGGACCCGCCTCGGGGAAGACGCCCGCGTCGAGGCGCGACTGGCCGGCGCCCCCGACAGGGTCTGCCGGGTGCCGGTGGCCGGGAAGGAAGGCACGTTCTCCTTCACTCTTCCGCTCGACCGGCTGAGCACCGGGCCGGTTACCGAGCAGCAGCTGTGGACGCTCTGGCTGCTCCCCGGGACGGGCGCCGGGGAGCCGGCCGACGGCGTACGGATCTCCCGCATCCTCGACGACGTCTGGGACCGCAAGAACAGCTTCGTCTACCCGGGCCGCAGCGCAGGGGAGGGCGTCCGCGCCGTCCCCTGCTACTCGGCCGACAACGATCTCTGCGTACGGCTCGTACCGGATCCGGCGCAAGCCCGGTAGACCGTCGGCAGGGGTTGCGGACGCAGGCTGTCCGCAACCCCTGGCAGACTCGCCCCATGTTGGAGACCTCGGCACGACTGCTGCGCCTGCTCTCTCTGCTCCAGGCCCACCGGGACTGGTCGGGCGCCGATCTCGCGGAACGGCTCGGGGTCACCCCGCGGACCGTCCGCCGTGACGTCGACAAGCTGCGCGAACTGGGCTACCCGGTCGACGCCAGCCCCGGCACCGGCGGCGGATACCAGCTCGGCGCCGGTGCCCAGCTGCCGCCGCTGCTCCTCGACGACGAGGAGGCCGTCGCCGTCGCCGTCGGGCTGCGCACTGCGGCGGGCCATGGCGTCGAAGGCATCGGCGAGACCTCTGTACGCGCCCTGGCCAAGCTCGAACAAGTGCTGCCGAACCGGCTCCGGCGCCGGGTGAACGCGCTGAACACCTTCACCGTGCCGCTGCTTCGCGGACCCGGCGCGTCCACCGCCGATCCGGGTGTCCTCACCGAACTGGCCGGAGCCTGCCGGGACAGCGAGCGGCTGCGCTTCGAGTACCGGGACCACTCCGGCTCCGTATCGCGCCGGATCGTCGAACCGCACCGGCTGGTGTGCACCGAGCGCCGCTGGTATCTCGTCGCCTGGGACCTGGACCGCGCGGACTGGCGCACGTTCCGCGCGGACCGGATCACGCCCACGCCGCCGCACGGCCCGAGATTCGTCCCCCGCGACGCACCGGCCGAGGATCTGGCCGCCTATGTCGCGAAGGGAATCTCGACCACCGTGTACGCGACGCACGCGGTGATCCGGCTGAAGGTGGGGATCGAGCGCGCGGCCGAACGGATCTCGCCGTCCTCAGGGGTGCTGGAGGCGGAAGGCGCCGACAGCTGCCTGCTGCGCGCCGGGGCGGCGAGTCTCGATGTGCTGGTCATCCACGTCATGCTGCTGGGGATCGACTTCGAGGTCGTCGAACCGCCGGAGCTCAATGACGCGATCAGGGCGGCCAGGGACCGGCTGTCCCGGGCCCTGGGCTGAGCGCCTCCTCCGGCGTCGCCATACAGGGACGGCTCGGGTTGTCCGCTATCCGGGCGGCGGTGGGCGGCTGTCCCCGGCCCGTGGTACGGATTTTGTGACCAAAAGATAAGGCTGCCATAAGGAAGCGTGAATTCTCGGTGGCACGCTCATTTACGCAGGCTATTCGACCCGGGAATTCCGGCTGTTCGACATGGAATATTCCGCTTTGTTTTCGGGCCTTCCGTGTGATTGTTTTCCGGCCTGTGTGGTTACTGTGTGTCCGGTAGCGGGCCGCATGCTCGGGTGGCGTGATCCGAGCGGCACGCGTGTCGTGATCCTGTGACACAAGCGTGACCGCCGAGGGACGTGAGGATGCCGTGCGGTGGCCGGTGCCCCGGCTTCCGTCGTGGTCCGCGGCCGCCTACGGTGAGAGGCATGGCACCCATACCGACTCCTCCCGCCCAGCCGGACGACACACCCGGTGCGTACGTCGGCCTCTCCGTCGACGCGGCCGAGCAGCGGGCCCGCAGGCACGGCTGGAGCACCGTCAGATCCCTGCCGCCGGGCGCGATCATCACCATGGAGTTCCGGAGCGGACGGATCAACTTCGAGGTCGCCGATGCCGTCGTCACCCGCTGCTGGGTGGGCTGAGGATCCCTGCGCCCCGGGCTCCGGGCCCGGGCATGAGCGAAGGCCCCGACCGAAGTCGGGGCCTTCACCGTGCGGGGGAGCGGCTGTGCGTACCGGTCCCGCTGCTCCCGGGGGGTTCAGCCGCCGGTCATCGGGCGGGCGGGGGTGGTGCCGCCGCGTGGCGTACGGTCCGCGTGCGGCGGGCGGCGGCTGCCGGCCGGGGTGACCGGGGTCCGCTCCGAGCGCACCAGATGCGCCGGGGGCGCCGGGTGTGCACGCGAGCGGGCGCCCGTGACCGTGCCCGTTGTGGTCGCTGTGTGTCCTCCCGCGGCGACCGGCTCCAGCACCGGGCTCTCCGCCACGGCGTCGCCGCCGTCCGGTTGCGGGAGCAGTACGGTCCGGGGCCCTCCGGCTGCGACGGGCATGGAAGGAACGGGACGGCCGCGTCCCCGCAGGATCTCGCGCTGGGCGAAGATCCAGGCCTCGGCCCGGGTGATCAGCGGCTCGACCCAGGGCAGGCCCAACAGGATCAGCAGTCCCGCCGCCCAGCCCAGCAGCACATCGCTGAGCCAGTGCGTGCCGAGGTAGACGGTGGTGAGTCCGACGCCGAGCGAGACGATCGCCGACGTGGCCGACAGGTAGCGCCTGGCCCGCGGGGTGGTCGCCAGGTAGGCGAGGATCCCCCAGGTGACGACCGCGTTGGCGGTGTGGCCCGACGGAAATATATCGCCGCCGGAGAAGAGCTCCGCGGAGCCGATCTGGGTCGCGTAGTGCGGACCGAGCCGCCCCAGGCCGATCTTGACCGCGCCGACCGTCATATTGAGCAGCAGCAGTGCGGCGGCGAGCGTCAGCAGGGGCCGCAGTGTGTGCTGCCGCCAGGAGCGCCAGCCGAGCCAGCAGGCGACCATGGTGGCGGTGGGTCCGCGCTGGCCGAGCACGATGTAGTAGTCGAGGAAGGCATGGATTTCCGGCCACTGTTGATACGGCCGGAAGAGCATGACCTTCCAGTCCAGAGCCACCAGCCAGGAAGAGACCAGCACGGCAACGACGATGGCGAGATAGAACGCCAACGTCCCGCAGAAGAGAGCGATGCGGTGACGGCTCATCCGCGGTGGCTCTATCTTCGGCGGCTCCGGCTCCCGGTCCAGGCGGGCAAAGATGTCGGTACGCACCCAATCGACGTTACAGCGAGTTAGCGCGCGAACAGGTCGATCCGGTCTCTTTGTGATGACGATGTGATGTGGACTATGTCTCAGCCGGGCCTTAATTCCCGCCCCGAAGAAGCATATCGGTGGGTCTCTGCGCTATTGATTTCGCACTCATTTCGGAAGGGTGTTTGCGTGCGGACGGAAAAGCGCAAGGGTGCCGGTATGAATTTCTCCGACCTCCCTGAGGGGTGGAACGGATGGTGTTCGTCCGGTTACCGAACGCTTTCGGTGCGGGCCCGGCGCACGCTCCAGGAGTCGCGCCGAGTACCTTCTGTGCCGGGTGCGAAAGCCGTCCGCGCGGGTTCGTGCAGGTCCGAGCGGGTCCCGAGCGGCGGCTCGGCGTGGCGTACGCCACACTCCACGGCCCATCGGGGTATGAGGTGGACCACGTGTGAGTGCTCCGAACTCGCGTACGCTGACGGATCACTCGCCCGTCGATGCCGGGCCCCGAGGGGCAGCGAACCGCTGCATCCCCGGCTGGCCTGCCGAGCGCGAGGGACCTTTTGGGAGGTACATGCATGTCCGGGACGACCACAGCCCGAATCCGGCTGCGCTCAGCCGCCGACGGTGCCAATCGATGGGTCGTCCTTGTTGTCCTCTGCCTCAGTCTGCTGCTCGTCGCGCTCGATTCGACCGTGCTCCATGTCGCCGTCCCCGCCGTCACCGAGGACCTGCGGCCCAGTGCCGTCGGTCTGCTCTGGATCGTGGACGCCTATCCCCTGGTCTGCGCCTCGCTGCTGATCCTCTTCGGCACCCTCGGCGACCGCGTCGGCCGACGCCGCATTCTGCTGCTCGGCTATGCCCTCTTCGGCGTCGCCTCCGCGATCGCCGCGATGGCCGACAGCCCCGGCGTACTGATAGCGGCGCGTGCCCTGCTCGGCGTCGGCGGCGCGATGATCATGCCGGCGACGCTGTCGATCCTCCGGCAGGTCTTCCCCGACCGGCGCGAACGGGCCGTGGCGATCGGCGTCTGGACCGCGGTCGCCGCCGTCGGCGCCGCCACCGGACCCGTCATAGGCGGCTTCCTCGTCGAGCACTTCTGGTGGGGCTCGGTCTTTCTGATCAACATCCCGCTGATGGCGCTGATCCTGCCGGTCGGCCGCCTGCTGCTCCCCGAGTCACGCGGCAGCAATGACGGCCCGTGGGATGTGCTTGGCGCGCTGATGGCCGCGGCCGGAGTGCTCGGTGTGGTCCTGGGAGTGAAGCGGGCGGGCACCGGTGAGGGGCCGCTGAGCCCGGCCACACTGGCCCCGCTGCTGATCGGGGCCGTACTGCTCATAGCCTTCGTGCGCCGTCAGAAGCGCCGTACGCATCCGTTGATCGACATCGGGATGTTCTCCGGGGCCGCCTTCTCGACCGCGGTGGGCTGCATCATCCTCGCCATGCTGGCTCTGGTCGGGCTGGAACTGATAGCCGTTCAGTACCTCCAGCTCGTCCTGGGTCTGAGCCCGCTTCAGACCGGTCTGCGGCTGCTGCCGCTCACCTTCGCGGCCATGGCCGCGGGCGCCACCGGCTCGTACACCCTGCGCCGCATCGGGCCGCGCCGGATGGTCGGCTGGGGCTTCGTGCTCACAGCCGCCTCGGTGCTGGCCCTGACCGCGATGGGGCAGCACGACCGGCCCGGCCTGCTGACCGCGGCCTTCGTCGCACTGGGCTTCGGGCTTCAGTCCACGCTCTTCGGGGCGTACGAATCCATGCTCAGCGAGGCCCCCGCCGACCGGGCGGGCGGCGCGGCAGCGATCGGCGAGACCTCCTACCAACTGGGCGCGGGCATGGGGATCGCTCTGCTCGGCAGCGTCATGAACGCCGCCTACGCCCCCGGACTCGCGAAGCTTCCCGAAGCGGGCGTCCCCGCCGTGGACGGTGCGGCCGCCTCCCACTCGCTGGGCGAGGCATACCAGGTGGCGGACCGGCTGGGTGGCCCGCTGGGCGAGGTGCTGCGCTCCACGGCCCGCCACTCCTTCATCACCGGGCTGCATGTCACGCTGCTGGTCAGTGCGGCTCTGCTGCTGGTCGGAGCGCTCGCCGCGCTGCGGCTGCCGCGGGTGATGGAGTGCCCGTCGCCGGGTGTCCGTGAACCCCAGGAGGCCGACGATGTCCGTGAGTCGCCGGGGCGGAGCGAGGCGCCGGAATTCCACGGAACGCACGAGGCGCCCGCCGCGGGCCCCACGCAGCGGCCGCGCCCGCTGTCCGCCCGGCGCCGACCCGCCGAGGCGACCGGCTCTGGACGGGCGGGCCACTGAGCCGTAACGTCGGTGCGACACCATAACTAACACTGCTAGTTTTAGTATCGTGCGAGCCGCCGGAGGCACCCTCATGTCCACCACTGAGTCCCCGAAGCTCCCGCCCTTCGACCCCGCCGACCCGATCGGCATCGACGATCTGCTCGGCGCCGAGGACCTCGCCATCCGCGACACCGTCCGCGACTGGGCCACCGACCGTGTCCTGCCGCACATCGCCGAGTGGTACGAGAACGGCGAGCTGCCCGGCATCCGTGAGCTGGCCCGCGAGCTCGGTTCGCTCGGTGCCCTCGGCATGTCCCTGCAGGGGTACGGCTGCGCGGGCGCCACCGCCGTTCAGTACGGACTGGCCTGCCTGGAGCTCGAAGCGGCTGACTCGGGAATCCGCTCCCTCGTCTCCGTACAGGGATCGCTCGCCATGTACGCCATCCACCGCTTCGGCTCCGAGGAGCAGCGGCAGCAGTGGCTGCCGGGTATGGCGGCCGGCGAGATCATCGGCTGCTTCGGCCTCACCGAGCCGGACCACGGCTCCGACCCGGCCGGGATGCGGACGTACGCCAAGCGCGACGGCGAGGACTGGGTGCTCACCGGCCGCAAGATGTGGATCACCAACGGCTCGGTCGCCGGGGTCGCCGTCGTCTGGGCGCAGACCGACGAGGCCGGCGCGGCCGGCGGAATCCGCGGATTCGTCGTGCCGACCGACGCCCCGGGCTTCTCGGCGCCCGAGATCAAGCACAAGTGGTCCCTGCGCGCCTCGGTCACCAGCGAGCTGGTCCTCGATGAGGTACGGCTGCCGGCCGATGCCGTACTTCCCGGGGTCACCGGTCTCCGCGGCCCGCTCAGCTGCCTCAGCCATGCCCGCTACGGCATCGTCTGGGGAGCGATGGGCGCGGCGCGCGCCAGCTTCGAGTCGGCCCTCGACTATGCGAAGACCCGGGAGCAGTTCGGCCGGCCGATCGGTGGCTTCCAGCTCACCCAGGCCAAGTTCGCGGACATGGCCGTGGAACTGCACAAAGGCATCCTGCTCGCCCACCATCTGGGCCGGCGGATGGACGCGGGCAGGCTCCGCCCGGAACAGGTCAGTTTCGGAAAGCTCAACAATGTGCGGGAGGCGATCGAGATCTGCCGTACCTCGCGCACGATCCTCGGTGCCAACGGGATCTCGCTGGAGTACCCGGTGATGCGCCATGCGACGAATCTGGAGTCGGTGCTCACCTACGAAGGAACCGTGGAGATGCACCAGCTGGTGCTGGGCAAGGCGCTCACCGGCCTCGACGCGTTCCGGTAGACCGGTCCGGCGAGCGCCCTGCTCAGCTCTGGTTGAAGAAGCCGTCGGCCGGCCGGCCGACGGCTTCGCCGTTGACCACCTGGGTGTCGGCCGGGGTCAGCAGGAAGACCCGGGTGGCCACGCGCTCGATCGAGCCGCGCAGTCCGAAGGTCAGCCCCGCCGCGAAGTCCACGACGCGCTTGGCGTCGGTGGGGTCCATGGTCGTGAGGTTGACGATCACCGGGACGCCGTCCCGGAAGAGCTCTCCGATCGCTCGCGCGTCCCGGAAGCTGTCCGGGGTGACGGTGGCGATCCGGCGGCCCGTCTCCTCGGCCGCCTCGGAGGCCACTTGCACCCGGGGGTCGGTCACCCAGGCCTGACCGGTCCCGGTCCGTGCACCCTCGGCGTACTCGTCGTCGTCGTAGTACCGCTCGTCGTTGTCCTCTACGAGGCCCAGCCAGGCACTCGCCTTGCGCACCGATCCCATGGACGCCTCCTCTCACCGCGGTTCCGTGGTGTTCCGCATCTCTTTCGTATCCCTATGGTCGTCCATGATGCGGATCGTGCGCCAAGTGGATAGTCGGCGCGCAGGGGATTCGTGACGGTACTGGTGCAGAAGATGTGGCGGTTCGTCAAGGTTCCTCCCACATCAGGGGCCTGAAAGAAAGAAAATATGATGCACCGCTCCGTACGGGTGACATGGGGGACGTATGGGTGAACGGAGCCCTCGATACGATGCACGTCGCGCATGCGCACGAGCGCGGCGCACAGGTGAACGACTCTCGGGGGATCGTCGTGTTCGGAATCGTCAGGCCCTGTTCCCACCGCATTGTCCGAGGGGCTCAGGACCGAGTGGATGGCCCATCTCTGCGGGCTCTGTCTGGCACTCCGTTCCGACCACGGGTAATTCGCCCGGATCGTCACGAACTATGACGGTCTCATCGTCTCGGTTCTGACGGAGGCTCAGGCCGAGCGCACCACCGGATGGCGACGTACCGCGGGGCCCTGCCCGCTGCGCGCCATGCGGACCGCTCCGGTCGCCCGCGGCGAGGGAGCCAGGCCGGCCGCCGCCGTCTCCCTGGTGCTGGCATCGGCCAAGGTGCGGGACCACGTAGCCGACCGGGACGGCCTGTTGAAGCGCCGCCCGGTCGCCGCCGCAGCGCGCCGGGTCGACGCGGGCTGGGACCGGGCCGGCGCGCGCACCGCCGCACAGCTCGGCTTCGACACGGCGCTGCTCGTCGACGCCGTCGACCGGCAGACCGGCATCGAACTGCTCGCCGGGCCCGGCACCCCGCTGCTCATGGTCACCGAGCCCACCGAGGCCGTCACCTCGGCGGCCTTCGCCCACACCGCGATACTCGCGGGCAAGCCGCAGAACGCGGAGCCGCTGGCCGAGGCGGGCCGCCTCTTCGGACGCCTGGCGCATCTGCTGGATGCCGTGGAGGACCAGGAAGCTGACGCCGCGTCGGGTGCCTGGAACCCTCCCCCAAGGCCTAAAGGGCCAGGGGGTACCCCCTCCGCGACCGGCACCACGCGGGCCGAGGCCCGGCGGCTCTGCGACGACGCGCTGCGCGACGCGGAGTTCACCGACGACAAGCTGGCCCATGTGCTGCTGGTGCACGAACTGCGGCAGTCGGTGGACCGGGCGTTCGGCACCACGGCATGCTCGCACCGGGCAGGCGGCCCGGCCGTGGACGGAGCTGTCCCTCCGTCAGGTGTGCGGCGGAGCGGGTCCTTCGGGCCGCCGCCCGGCAATCCGTACGCGCCGAGCCCCGGCAGCCCCGTCGGCCCGCCGCAGCCCCCGCCCGAGCCCCCGCGCGACCGGCGCGGTCTGATCGCGGGCTGCCTGGTGTGGGCGGGACTGGCCTGCACCTGCCAGATGTGCTGCGGCACCTTCAACGACCTGTGGACCCATCAGCGCCGCGAGGGACTGTGCAGTCAGTGCGACTGCTGCGACGCCTGTGACTGCTGCAGCAACTGCGGGGACTGCTGCGAATCCTGCGACTGCGGGTGCGACTGCAGCTGCTGAGGCGAGGTGTCCGGCCTCGCGGGCCGGGCGGGACTTGGCCGCCCCGGCCCGGGCCGGATCACTTGATCTCGGGCGGCGAGATCTGAGAGGTCTTGATCGCCGACGCGCTGATGCCCCACTTCTTCAGGATCCGGTCGTAGGTGCCGTCCGCCTTGAGGCCGTTCACCGCGGCCTGGAAGGCGGGCGCCAGCGGGGTGCCCTTCTTGAAGGCGAAGCCGACGTCGAGGCGTTTGAACTCATTGAGGAAGCGCACACCCTCCTGCTGCTCCACCGCGTAGCGCAGCCCGTTGATGGTCGACATCACCACATCGCTGCGGCCCTGCTGGAGCGAGCCCCAGATCGCGCCCTGGTCGCTGTAGGTTTTCACCTCGTACGGTTTCCTGCCCGCGTCGGAGCACAGGTGCCTGTTCTCCTCCAGCGTCACCTCGAAGGTGGTGCCCGCGCCGGTGCCCACGGTCAGGCCGCAGAGCTGGGTGAGATCGGTGACCTTCTTCAGCTTGCTGTCGTCGCGGACCGCGAAGCCCTGGCCGTCATTGATGTACGTGACGAAGTCGATCGCCTTGCGGCGCTCCTCGGTCACCCCGAAGTTCCCGGTGCCCACGTCGTACTTCCCGCTGCCCAGCGCCGGCAGGATCGCCTCGAAGGAGGCCACCTCGCGCTTCGGCTTCAGCCCGAGCTTCCTGGCCACCGCGTCCGCGAGGTCGATGTCCGTACCGGCCACCGTCCTGCCGTCCTCGAGGTAGGTGGCGCCGGGCGGACTGCCGATGCTGGAGGCGATGGTGAAGGTGCCGGAGGCACGGACACCGGCGGGCAGCAGTTTCGCCGCGGCCTCGTCCTTGCGCACCGACGACACGACATCCGTCGTCGGGATCCTTCCCTTGGCTGCCGCGGTCCCGGCGGCGCCGGCCGGTGCCGCCGCCGGATCGCCGGACCCGCACGCGGTGAGGGCGAGAGTGGCGACGGTGATCAGCGCGAAGGCAGCGGAGTGCCGGGTTCGGGACATGAGGCGTGGTTCTCCAGGTTCATCGGCCGTGAACAGGCACGAAAGCGCGGCAGCAGGGCAGCGCGCAGCGACACCACGGTCGTGGCGAAGGAATTCGGCGGAGCGGGGAAACGGCGGAGCGAGGGGAGGGCGGAGCGGTGTTGTGTACGTGAAGGCACGCAGGGAACAGTGCTCAGGCGCCGCACACGGCGCGAGGCAGAGACGCGAAAAGACGCAGGGGGTCAGCTCAACAGGAGGAGGACCACACGCGACCGAAGTCGATGTGGGAGCGCTTGACCAGCCACTGCTGCGAATGCATGGCCCAAGTGGAACAGGCATCCAGCGGTCCGTCAACTGAACTGAGACGTACGACTCACAGTGTGGACAAGGTTGACAACACGCAGTGAACAGCGCTTACCTCGGAGGCGGACCGGTGCTGAGGGGCCCGGTCCACGTTGTGTTTCTGCTGAAGGCGCGCCCCGTGTTCGATCTCTGCATCCACGGAGCCTTCGCATGTCCGCGCAGACAGATACCCGCCCTCCGTCTCCCCCCGCCCCGCTCACGAAGAGCGCTGATGCCGACCGGCTCCGCATCGTCCCGGTACGCAGGACAGGACAGTGGGCGGCGGCCGTGGTCGCCCTGGCGCTCCTCGCCCTGGCGCTGAACTCCGTCATCCGCAACGAAGCCTTCCAATGGGATGTCGTCGCCGACTACTTCACCACCACCGCAGTCCTGCGCGGCCTCGGTCTCACCCTCTGGCTCACGGCGCTGGTCATGGTGCTCGGCTTCGCCTTCGGCACGCTGCTCGCCGTCCTCAGGCTCTCCGGCAACCGCGTTCTGCGAGCGGTCAGTTGGGGATACGTCTGGCTCTTCAGGTCCACCCCGATCCTGGTCCAGCTGCTGTTCTGGTTCAACATCGGCGCGCTCTACCCGGAGATCCTCGGCGTCCGTACGGTGAACCTCCTCGGCCCCGTCACGGTCGCCGTCATCGGGCTCACCCTGCACGAGGCCGCGTACGCCGCCGAAGTCGTCCGCGGCGGCATCCTCTCCGTCGAACGCGGACAGATCGAGGCCGCCCAGTCGCTCGGCCTCGGACCCTGGCGCCGGCTCCGCCGGATCGTGCTGCCGCAGGCGATGCGCTCCATCGTCCCGCCCGCCGGGAACATGCTGATCGGCACCCTCAAGGGCACCTCGATCGTCAGCATCATCGCCGTGCAGGACCTGCTGTACTCGGTGCAGCTCGTGTACCACCGCACCTACCAGGTCATCCCGCTGCTGCTGGTCGCCACCATCTGGTACGCCGTCGTCACCTCGTTGCTCAGCATCGGCCAGCACTACATCGAGCGGCACTACGCGCGCGGCACGGCCGGTGCCCGATGAGCCGGTCACCGACGCTCGTCGTCATCGGCGCCGGGCCGCGTGGCACCGGCCTCATCGAGCGCATCGCCGCCAACGCCCCCGGCCTGTACGAGGGCCGCCCGCTGGACATCCATCTCGTCGACCCGTACCCGCCGGGCGGCGGACGGATCTGGCGGCACGACCAGTCGCCGCTGCTCTGGATGAACTCCATGGCCGAGGACGTCACGATGTTCACCGACGAAACGGTCCAGCAGGAAGGGCCGATACGCCCGGGGCCCGCGCTCCACACCTGGGCGGCGGACATCCGGGACGGGCGTCTCGCGCTCCCGGACGAGGGCGGCATCGATCCACAACTCCTGTCTGAGATAAAGGCGTTGGAGGCGGGCGACTTCCCGAGCAGGCGACTGCAGAGCGTCTATCTGCGCTGGGTGTACGAGCAGGCCGTGACCGCACTTCCGAAGGACATCACGGTCCACTGGCACAGGGGCAGGGCCGTGCGCGTCACCGGGCCGCGCGAAGGCCGTCAGCGCGTCTGGCTGGAGGGGTACGACAAGCCGGTCCCCGCCGATCTCGTCGCCGTCACCATCGGCCACCTCGACGCCGAACCAGAGCCTGAACAAGTCGAGTTGGCCAACTTCGCGAACCGGCACGGACTCGTCCACCTGCCGCCCGACTTCACCGCGGACACCGATCTGACCGACCTGCCCGCGGGCGAACCGGTCATAGTCCGGGGCTTCGGACTCGCCTTCGTCGATCTGATGGTGCTGCTCACCGAGGGCCGTGGCGGACGGTACGAGAACGGCGAGTACGTGCCGTCCGGCAGAGAACCCGTGCTCCACATCGGATCGCGCCGGGGTGTCCCGTACCACTCCAAGATCGGCTACGCCTGGCAGGGCGAACGGCCGCCGCTGCCGCGCTTCCTCGGCCCCGACCGGACCGAGGCGCTGCTGAAGACGGACGAGCCGGTCGACTTCCGGCGCGATGTGTGGCCACATGTCGACAAGGAGCTCGGATACGCCCACTACCACCGGCTCTTCACCGCCCACCCCGAGCGCACGACGGGCGACTGGCCCGAATTCGAGGCGAAGTACGCCGCCGCGGACCCGGCCGGCCCCGAGCTGCGCGCCCTCGTGTCGGCCGCCGTCCCCGACCCCGCCGACCGGCTCGACCTGGAAGCGCTCGACCACCCCCTGGACGGGGTGCGCCACCCCTCGTACGACACACTGCAGGAGTGGCTGCGGGGCTACATCGCCGCCGACCTGGAACGCCGCCACGACCCCGCCCACAGCCCGGACCTCGCCGTCTTCCTCGGACTGCTGTCCGCCTACGGGCAGTTGATCCGGCTCGGTGACATCGGCGGCTGGTGGCACGGCTTCTTCAGCTATCTCGCCTCCGGCCCGCCGGGACCCCGGCTGCACCAGCTCCTCGCGCTCTCCCGGGCCGGTGTCGTCCGCTTCCTCGGTGCCGGAATGACCGTCGAGGCCGATGAACGGCGCGGCGTCTTCCGGGCCGGCAGCGCCACCGTGCCCGGGCAGCAAATCGAGGCCCGCGCCCTGGTCGAGGCCCGGCTGCCGGACCCCTCGCTGGAACGCACCCGCAGCCCACTGCTCCAGGCTCTGTACGAGGACGGGGCCGCCGCCACCGGCACCGGGCTGCTCTCGGTCGACCCCGACAACGGCCGGATCCTGGGCCGCGACGGCCGTCCGCACCCGCGCCGCTTCGCGCTCGGCCCGTTCACCACCGCGCGCGCCGGCGGAGCGTTCACCCGGCCGCGCACCGGCGGCCCGGCCTTCCGGCAGAACGACGCCACCGCGCGCACGGCGCTCACCTTCCTCCGGGACCTCGCCTGTAGCGACGGCTCCCTCGGCGCCTGACCCCGGCTCCGCGCGAAGCCCCACCCCACCCTCGTACACCTGCAGCTCAAGGACGCCTCATGTCCCTCACCAGCGATCCACCCATCGGCAAGGCGACAGGACCACATGTCGCCGCGCCCACCACCGCCGACCACGACGCGCTCACCGTCGTCCCCGTACGACACCCCTGGCGCTGGGTCGCCGTCGCCGCCACCGCCGTCGTACTCGCCCAGTTCCTGCACGGCCTGGTCACCAACCCAGGCTGGGAGTGGGACGTCTTCGTCCAGTTCTTCACCGCCGGAACCATCCTCAAGGCCGTCTGGGTCACCCTCCAACTGACCTTCTACGGCACAGTCCTCGGCTTCGCGCTGGGCATCGTCCTCGCCTTCATGCGGCTGTCGGCCAGCCCGTTCCTCAGCGCGGTCGCCTACGCGTACATCTGGGCGTTCCGCTCCATCCCGCTCATCGTCCAGCTGCTCTTCTGGTTCAACCTCGCCTATCTCTACAAGGAGTTGCAGTTCGGCATCCCGTTCGGGCCCGGCTTCTTCTCCTTCGACACGATGAACCTGGTCGGCGCGATGAGCGCGGCCGTCCTCGGACTGGCGCTGCACCAGGCCGCCTATGCGGCGGAGATCGTCCGCGGCGGTGTACTGGCGGTGGACGGCGGCCAGCTGGAGGCCGCCGCCGCGCTCGGGATTCCCCGGCACCGGCAGCTGCGGCGGATCGTGCTCCCGCAGGCGATGCGCTCCATCCTGCCGAACGCCGCCAACGAGATCATCTCGCTCTTCAAGGGCACCTCGATCGTCTCCGTGATGGCGATCGGCGAACTCTTCTACCAGGTCCAGGTCGTCTACGGACGCAACGGCAGGGTCGTGCCCCTGCTGATGGTCGCGACGGTCTGGTACATCCTCCTGACCACCGTGCTCTCCGTCCTCCAGTACTACGTCGAACGTCACTACGCCAAGGGGACCGCGCGATGAGCAGCACCACCACCGACACCACCGGATCCGCGGACGCCATGGTCGAGATCCGCTCCGTCCACAAGCGCTTCGGCAGCCTCGAAGTGCTGCGCGGCATCGACCTGTCCGTGCGCAGCGGAGAAGTGACCGTCGTCCTCGGCCCTTCCGGCTCCGGCAAGTCCACGCTCCTGCGCACCATCAACCACCTGGAGAAGGTCGACAACGGCTGGATCAGCGTCGACGGCACCCTGGTCGGCTACCGCAGGGACGGCAACAAGCTGTACGAGCTCCGCGAGCGCGAGGTCCTGCGACAGCGCACCCGGATCGGCTTCGTCTTCCAGAACTTCAATCTCTTCCCGCACCTCACCGTGCTGGAGAACATCGTCGAGGCCCCGGTCGCCGCCCTCGGCCGCCCGAAGAAGGAAGCCGTCGCCGCCGCGGAGAAGCTCCTCGCCCGGGTCGGGCTCGCCGACAAGGCGGGGGCGTACCCCAAGCAGCTCTCCGGCGGGCAGCAGCAGCGGGTCGCCATCGCCCGCGCGCTGGCCCTCGAACCGAAGCTGCTGCTCTTCGACGAGCCGACCTCGGCGCTCGACCCCGAGCTGGTCGGCGAAGTCCTCGACGTCATCAAGGACTTGGCGCTCCAGGGCACCACGATGATCGTCGTCACGCACGAGATCGGTTTCGCCCGCGAGGTCGCCGACACCGTCGTCTTCATGGACGAGGGACGGATCGTCGAGCAGGGCGCCCCCGGCGACGTACTCGACCGTCCGGAGCACGAGCGCACCCGCGCCTTCCTCTCCAAGGTTCTGTGACTCCGCCCATGTTCCCTTCAGTGTTCTTTTCAAGGAGTACGCACGTGTCCGTCCGCCGCACCCTTTCCGCCGCACTCGCCACCCTCACGGCCGCAGGACTGCTCACGGCCTGCGGTGCCGGTGACGCCGCCACCAGTGAGGCGAAGCAGAAGGGGCAGCAGGGCACCGGTATCAATATCGGTCCCGACCAGCACCGGATCAGAGGCGCGAAGGTCGACGCCATCGCGGCGAAGGTGCCCGAGGCCATCCGCAAGCGGGGCACGCTGCGGCTGGGCGCGAGCGCCGATGCCTCGCCGCCACTGGGCTTCTACGCGACCGACGACAAGACCCGGATCGGCTCGGAGATCGACATGGCGACCCTGATCGCGGACACGCTCGGCCTCAAGCCGCAGTTCGAGGAGGTTTCCTGGGAGAACCTCTTCGTCGGTCTCGACAGTTCCAAGTTCGACGGAGTTCTCTCGAACGTCACGGTCACCGAGGAGCGCAAGGAGAAGTACGACTTCGCGACCTACCGGCTCGACAACATCGCCTTCGAGGCCAGGAAGGGCTCCGGCTGGAAGGTGAAGGAGCCGAAGGACGTGGCGGGGAAGACGATCGCCGTCTCGTCCGGGACCAACCAGGAGAAGATCCTCGTCGACTGGAGCGAGCAGAACGTCAAGGCCGGGCGCAAGCCGGTGGACATCAAGTACTTCCAGAAGGACACCGACTACTACCTGGCCCTCCGGTCCGGCCGCATCGACGCCTACCTCGGCCCCAGCCCGTCCACCAACTACCACGTCGCCTCGGTCGGCCAGTCCGAGATCGTCGGCACGCTGTCGGGCGCGGGCGACGGGCTCCAGGGCGAGATCGCCGCCACCACGAAGAAGGGCAGCGGTCTGGTCGAGGCGTACGCGGCCGCCATCGACCACGTCGTGCAGGACGGTTCGTACGCCAAGGTGCTGAAGCGCTGGGGGCTCTCCGACGAGGCTGTCGCGAAGTCCGAGATCAACCCGCCCGGCCTGCCCAAGGCCAAGAACTGAGCCCCGAGAGGTGACACCCATGCCTTCGACCGCACCTCTTCACCTGGCCGCCGAGATCGGCGGTCCGCCCCACTACACCCACGAGCACTACATCGGCCTCGCCCGGCTCGCCGAGCGCGGCGCCCTGGACTTCGTCACCCTCGGCGACTCGTTCGCCAGGCCCGGACTCGACGCACTCGCCGTGCTCTCCCGGGTCGCGCCCGCCACCGACCGGATCGGTCTGGTGCCGACCGTCACGACCACCCATACGGAGCCGTTCCATGTGTCGTCCGCCGTGGCCACCCTGGACTGGGTGAGCCGCGGCCGGGCGGGCTGGAATGTTGATGTGTCGACGACCGAGGCCGAGGCCCGGCTGTTCGGCCGGCGTCCGGCAGCACCCGCCGACGAACTGTGGCGCGAGGCCGGTGAGGCTGCCGACGTGAGCGCCCGGCTGTGGGACAGCTGGGAGGACGACGCCGAGATCCGGGACGTCGCCACCGGACGCTTCATCGACCGGGACAAGCTGCACTACGTCGACTTCGAGGGTGCCTCCTTCACGGTCCGCGGCCCGGCCATCGTGCCCCGGCCCCCGCAGGGACACCCGGTCACCGTCGTCGACGCAGCGGGCGGGCCGGCCCGTGAGACCGCGGCCCGCCACGCCGATGTCGTCCTCGTCCGTGCCCCCGCCCCCGAGCGGGCCGCCGCGATCCGCACCGATCTGCGCCGGCGCGCCGCGGCGTACGGACGCGACCCTGACACCCTGCGGGTCCTGGTCGCGCTCACCGTCGACCTCGGCGACGCCGAGACCGCCCCGGAACCGGGGCTGGAGAGCGGACCCCCGCTCGCCGCAGGCGGCTCGTACTACCGGGGCGGACCGGTCGACCTCGCAGAACTGATCACCCAGTGGCACCGCGGGGGAGCGGCGGACGGCTTCCACCTCACACCCATCACCCCCGGGCGCGACCTCGAACGGATCGTCAACGGCACGGTGGCCCTGCTCCAGCACCGCAGCCTGTTCCGCACCTTCTACCCCGGCGGCACCCTGCGCGAGCACCTGGGGCTGGCCCGCCCCGCCAACCGGTACGCCCTCGAAGGGGGACGAGCATGAGCACCGCACCGAGGCAGATGCATCTCGCCGCCCACTTCCCGGGTGTGAACAACACGACCGTCTGGGCGGACCCCCGTTCCAGGAGCCAGATCGACTTCTCCTCCTTCGAACACCTCGCCCGCACGGCGGAACGCGGCAAGTTCGACTTCTTCTTTCTCGCCGAAGGGCTGCGGCTGCGCGAGCACAACGGCCGGATCCACGACCTGGACGTGGTCGGCCGCCCCGAGTCCCTCACCGTGCTGGCCGCGCTGGCGGCCGTCACCGAGCGGCTGGGCCTCGCCGCCACCGTCAACGCCACCTTCAACGAGCCGTACGAACTGGCCCGCCGCCTCGCCACCCTCGACCACCTCAGTGACGGCCGGGCCGCCTGGAACGTCGTCACCTCCTCGGACGCCTTCACCGGGGAGAACTTCCGGCGCGGCGGCTATCTCGACCGGGCCCACCGATACACCCGGGCCGCCGAGTTCGTCGCCACCGCCCGTGAACTGTGGGACACCTGGGCCCCCGACGGCACCCCGCGCCCGTTCGCGCACCACGGGCAGCACTTCGGCATCGAGGGCGAGTTCACCGTCCCGCGCTCCCCGCAGGGCCATCCGGTCGTCATCCAGGCCGGGGACTCCCCGGAGGGCCGCGAGTTCGCCGCGTCCGCCGCCGATGTCATCTTCACCCGGCACGGCACCCTGGAGGCCGGCCGCACCTTCTGCGCCGACGTCAAGGCTCGGCTGGCCAAGTACGGCCGGGAAGCCGACGAGCTGAAGATCATGCCCGGGGTCACCTTCGTACTCGGCGACAGCGATGCCGAGGCCCAGGAGAGGGCGGCCGAGATCCGCCTCCAGCAGGTCTCCCCGCAGAACGCGCTCCTGGCCCTGGAACAGATCTGGGGCCGTGACCTCTCCTCGTACGACCCCGACGGACCGCTTCCCGAGACCGACCCGGACCCCGAGTCCTCGCCGGCCCAGGGCCGGGTCAGGCACGGAGACCCGCTCGCGGTCGCGGCCCGCTGGCGTGCGCTGTCGAAGGAGAAGGGTCTTTCCATCCGGCAGACCGTCATCGAGACGACCGGGCGGCAGTCCTTCATCGGCAGCCCTCAGACGGTCGCGGCGCAGCTGACGGAGTTCGTCGCCGCCGATGCTGCCGACGGATTCATTCTCGTTCCGCATCTCACGCCGGGCGGCCTGGACGATTTCGTCGACCGGGTCGTCCCGCTCCTCCAGGAGCGCGGTGTATTCCGCTCCGAGTACACGGGTCCCACCCTGCGGTCGCATCTCGGGCTCGCCGAGCCGGTATGGAAAGGTTGATCGCATGAGCACGGACGCACAGCAGCCGCACGATTCCGGGCAGGCGGCACAGGACTGGAAGCACTGGCACGAGGAGCGCACCGCCACGGTCGCCGCACCGTACGGACCGCTCTCCCTCACCGGCACCCACTGGCTCTCCGACTACCCGGAGGGCCACATTCCAGGGGTGCCCGGGCAGTGGCGGGAGGACGGCGAGGAGCTGGTGCTCAGCGCCGCCGCCGCGGACGGCCTGAGCGTCGACGGCAAGCCCTTCACCGGCCGGGTCCGCCTCACCGCCGACCGCGGCCCGATCGGCGAGTCCCGCGTCGCGCACGGCGAGCGGCGGCTTGTCGTGCTGAGTCGCGAAGGGCTCTGGGCGGTACGGGACTTCGACCCGGACTCCGTGGCGCGGCGCACCTTCCGGGACATCGAGGCCACCCCGTACGACGCCCGCTGGGCGCTGCCGGGCACCTTCCGCCCGTACGAGAGCGCCCGTACGGTCCGGGTCGAGAACGCCGACGGAGTCGAGCGCGGCCTCGGACTCGCGGGCGAGATCGTCTTCGAGATCGACGGCACGGAGCACACACTGCAGGTCGCGGTCGAGCCCGATGGCTCGCTCTGGGCGGTCTTCGCAGATGCCACCAGTGGAAACAGCAGCTATCGCTTCCGGTTCCTGCGGCCCGCGGCCCCGTCCGAGGACGGCAGTGTGACGGTCGACCTCAACCGTGCGCTGCTGCCGCCCTGCGCCTTCGCGGACCACTTCATCTGCCCCTTCCCGCCGCCCGGCAACACCCTTTCCATCGCCGTCGAGGCGGGGGAGCGGAACCGCGTCGACGGCTGACGCAACGCCACATCCCTCGGGACGACGTCCCCGGCAGTCCATGTGCTGCCGGGGACGCCCGTACAGCCGGACAAGTTCAGGCCAGAAGGCCCTCTTGCGCCAGAAGTTGACGCCTTGAATACTCCCGAGCAGCGCTTGTCAGGAACACGGCATTCCGCACTGCGGGCATGCCGTGCGAACGACTGCGCCTCACGGGTCCGACCACCCCACAGGCGGACCCCCGATTTCCTTTCGGGAGGAATGAAAAGTGAGGATCAAGCGCACCACCCCCCTCAGCGGCACCGCAAGACGCAGCAGGGCTGTCGCCATCGCCGCAGGCCTGGTCGCCGTCGCCGCGCTCGCCGTCCCCACGGCCCAGGCCGACACCGCCACCACGTTCAGCGCCAAACAGCTCTCCGCCGCGAGCGACGCCGTGCTGGGCGCCGATGTCGCGGGGACCGCCTGGAGCATCGACCCGGCGACCGACACCCTCGTGGTCACCGCGGACAGCAGGGTCTCGCAGGCCGAGATCAAGCAGATCAAGCAGTCCGTCGGAGCCAACGCCGGCGCCGTGCGGATCGAGCGCACCGCCGGAAAGCTCAGCAAACTGCTCTCCGGCGGCGACGCGATCTACGCTCCCGGCTGGCGCTGCTCCCTCGGCTTCAACGTTCACAGCGGCAGCACCTACTACTTCCTGACCGCCGGTCACTGCACCGACGGCAACCCGCCCTGGTACACCAACTCCTCCAACTCGACCAGCATCGGCCCGACGGTCGGATCCAGCTTCCCGACCAATGACTACGGCCTGGTGCGGTACGACAATGCCTCGCTCGCCCACCCGGGCACCGTCGGCAGCGTCACCATCACCGGAGCGGCCAACGCCACGGTCGGCATGTCCGTCACCCGCCGCGGTTCCACCACCGGCGTCCACGGCGGCAGCGTCACGGGCCTCAACGCCACGGTCAACTACGGTAACGGCGACATCGTCTACGGCATGATCAAGACCAACGTGTGTGCGGAGCCCGGCGACTCCGGCGGTCCGCTCTACTCCGGCTCGAAGGCGATCGGTCTCACCTCGGGCGGCAGCGGCAACTGCAGCTCCGGTGGCACCACGTACTTCCAGCCGGTCACGGAGGCGCTCAGCGCGTACGGGGTCACCCTGAACTGACGCTCCAACACCCCGGTCCGGCCCTGGAACACGCAGTCGGCCGAGACGGAGCCCCCGCCCGAATCCTGGGCGGGGGCTCCCGTTCACCCCGCGGCTTTTGAGAGGATGTGGGGCAGGTCGGTCATGCAGGAGTAAACGGGGGCGGATGCTGTGCCTTCCGGAGGGATGCCCTCCGGGAACCCCCGGCAGACACCTCAGGGGGTTCCAGGTCCGTGAAACGCATCGGAGTGACCGGCCATCGCAGCATTCCGCAGGAGGCCCATGCCCATGTGCTGGCCGGGTTACGGGCGGCGCTCTGCAGCTTCGAAGGCTCCCTGGAAGCCCTCTCCAGCCTGGCGGTGGGGGCGGACCAGCTCTTCGCCGACCTCGCCCTGGCCCGCGGCGCGGATCTGACCGTGGTCATCCCCAGCGGCGACTACGAATCCTGCTTCGCCGATGCAGCCGAACTCGCCCGCTACCGGGCCCTCAAGGACCGGGCGGTCCGGGAAGTCCGGCTGGACTACCCGCACTCCACCGACGAGGCGTACTACGCGGCGGGTGCGTACATCGCAGACCACTGCGACCGGCTGCTCGCCGTGTGGGACGGAAGGCCGGCCCGAGGCTTCGGCGGCACGGGCGACATCGTGACGTACGCCCGCAGCCTGGGCCGCCCGGTCACAGTGATCTGGCGCGAGGGTGTGGAGCGCACCTGACCGGTTCCCGCGGCCGTCTTCGTGTGTGACCTCGCGTCCACCGTGACTGATTACCTGTCACATCTGATGCCGGGCAAGCCAGTCGGTGTGCTGCGGGGAGACGATGCGCTCGGTCTCGAAAACCGCCCGCGGCCACTGACGCTCGGTCAGTGTGGTCTCCATCGCCACCTGCATCGCCTCCAGATCCTGCTCCACCAGCGAGTGGGCCGAGATCAGCGGGTGGTGGCGGCGCATCTCGCTCCACGCCAGACAGGCCGCCGCGGCGGCCGACAGCACCCCCGTCAGGGCGAAGGACTGGGTGACGGAGAACGTCCGCAGCAGCGCGAACACCAGGGCCAGCGCCGCCAGTGCGGCAATGGTGGTCGACCAGACGAGCGTGGCCCGCCGGGACACCTCCTGGCGCCTGCGGTACCAACTGCGCTGCTCGATCAGCCGGTCCCGTACATACGTCTCCTTGCGCACGGTGAATGCCTTGTTGTGTAACTCGCGCATGGAGTCCGTTATCAGCCCGCCCGAATCCGCCGTCAGGTCGCGGGGGTCGGCCCACCCCACCTTCCGGAGCTCCTGAAGACCTTCTTCGAGACGATTCGCGAACACCGCCTCGGGGTGCTGGGTGGTGGTGTCGAAAGGCGAGCCGTGCACCGAGTAACGCCAGCACATCGACTTGATGAACTCTGCTGCCGAGCGGTTGAGTTGCCATTGCGACTTTGCTTTGCGCTGGGCGGTGAGGTACATCGTGATCAGGACACCCGTATAGGCCAACACGCCTATGCAATCGGTGAGTTGAAACGAGTCACCTATCTCCAGGTGCCAGGGCACCGCGGCCGGCATCGCGCCGATGACCAGTAGAATCAGCTGGACGCGGGTGGTGTTCACGGCCTCCCGCTGGCTTGCGATGGCGATCGCGTCCGTGTGATGGAACAGCGCCGGCAGGTCGGCGTTCCTGAACACCATGCTCTGCAGCGGTCCGGGAATCGCCGTCATGTTCACTCCCGTCTGCGGTTATGTCGTCACCTCAATGGTGGAATCGGTGGTTCCGTTCGATCCGGGACGGTCCCACATGACGCTCTTGTCCCAAGTGGGCGTCCTCAGTTGCCAACCGAGGCCATGAGAGTAAAGTCGTGCCGCCGGACACTGCAATGGTGAAGATACCGTTGCTGCATTCCTGTCTGGAACCATTCCATCGGAACAAATCCCCTCAAGGACGGCCGTGAAGACCTCTGAATCCTCCCCCTCCTTCGCTGTTGCGAAGAAGAATCGTGTGCCGCTCGCCGAGATCGATGTCCGCGGCACTACTGCTGCCCGGAAGCTCGGTCGTGTGCATGCCGCGTCAGCCGGTCGCCCCACCCAGGCATCGACCTTCAACTCGGCACTCTGAACCGACGCCTCGGCGCTCCGAACCAATGCCCCGACCACCCCTTCGGGCTGGCTAGACTGGCGGAATGACAGGACCCCTGGTCCCTTTCCGTGAAGTCGTTCTCAAGGTTCACAGCAGGTGCGATCTTGCCTGTGACCATTGCTATGTCTATGAACATGCAGATCAGAGCTGGCGAACCCGTCCGAGAACAATCTCTGATGATGTCATCTTCCGGACTGCTCAGCGCTTGGCCGAGCATGCCAAGACACATGCACTGCCCTCCGTGTCAGTGATCCTGCACGGAGGGGAGCCTCTACTGGCAGGCCCGGCCCGATTGCGGCGCGTCTGCGAAGAGCTGACCTCCGCCTTCGAAGGCATCGCGGAGCTCGACCTCCGTATCCATACCAACGGACTCCAGCTCAGCCCGCGCTTTCTCGACCTCTTCGACGAGTTCGACGTCAAGGTCGGCATCTCCCTGGACGGCGACCGGGCCGCCAACGACCGGCACCGCCGCTATGCCGACGGACGCAGCAGCCACCCCCTGGTTCTCAAGGCCGTCGAGCTGCTCCAGCAGGAGCGCTACCGCCATCTCAACCTCGGGCTCCTGTGCACCGTCGACATCGAGAACGACCCGCGCGCGGTCCTCGACGCCCTCACCGAGCTCGACCCGCCGCTCATCGACTTCCTGCTTCCGCACGCCACCTGGGACGAGCCGCCGCCCCGCCCGGACGGCTCACCCACCGCCTACGCCGACTGGCTTCTCGCGGTCTTCGACCGCTGGCAGGAGCAGGGGCGCCCGGTGCCGGTACGGCTCTTCTCCTCGGTGCTGTCCACGCTGAGCGGCGGCCCCAGCCTCACCGAGTCCCTGGGGCTCGCTCCCACCGACCTCGTCGTCGTCGAGACCGACGGCCAGCTGGAGCAGGTCGACTCGCTCAAGAGCGCCTACGAAGGCGCGGCGGCCACCGGATTCGATGTCTTCACCCACACCTTCGACGAGGTCGCGGCCCACCCCGGGGTGCGGGCCCGCCAGCTCGGACTGGCCGGCGTCAGCGAGACCTGCCGCCGATGCCCGGTCGTACGTTCGTGCGGAGGCGGCCTCTACACCCACCGGTACCGCTCCACGGGGCCGTCCGGCGCATTCGACAACCCGTCCGTGTACTGCGCCGATCTGGAGGCCCTGGTGCGCGGCATCGAGGCGCGCAGCGCAGCGGCCCTTGTCGCACCCGCGGTGGCCGAGCCCATCGAGCTGCTCGCCGCCCAGCAGGACCTCACCCGCACCCTGCTCGCCCGGCTGAACGCCGACATCGGACGGCGCGGCGGCGAGCAGTGGGCGGCCGTCTGGGAGCTGGCCGCCACCATCGACGCGTCCGAGGAGGGGGCCCGCGGTCTGGACGAGGTGCTGGCCCACCCCTACACCCGCAGCTGGCTGCTGTACGCGATGGAGCTGGCCCAGGAGCGGTCCGGGGCCATGCGGGTGGCGCGTCGGATGCCGGTGTATCTCGCGGCCGCCGCCGTACGGGGCGGCCTCGATCTGCCCGTACGGGTGACCTTCTCGGGCGGCAGGATCTTCCTGCCCGGTCTCGGCGAGTTGCGGATCGCGGATGCGGGGGAGCAGGGCACGGCGCTGGTGCGGGCAACCGAGGACGGCTTCCTGGTCCGGCAGGAAGGGAGTGACGCGGCCGAACTGAGGGTCGTACGGCCGGAGGTGGCCGGACCCGGCTGGCGGCCGCTGCGCCGGCTCGCGACGCCCGGTTCGACGCCCGGCCTCGTGCTCGACGACCTCGACCCGTACCGCACATGCTTCTCCGTGCCCGCCGCGGACGCCCTCGACGACCGGGCCGCCGCGGGCCTGGAGGCCAGGACCGGCGAGGCGTGGACGCTGATCGAGGCGAAGGCGCCCGGGCGTACCGGGGAGATGGCGGGCCGCCTCACCACCCTCACACCGCTGACCCGTCTGGCCCCGGCGGAGCCCGCCGTCGGGCGGCACGGATACGGCGCTCTGGGGGTCTGTCCGGACGGCAGCGCGGAGGAGTTGGCGTTCGCGCTGCTGCGGGGCTTCCGGCGGGCCGAATTGCGGGCGCTTCGCGATGTCACGGATCTTTACGCGGCAGACGGCTCCTGGGAACATCGGATGCCCTGGCAGGAAGAACCAGTTCCATTTTCCCGGTTGCTGGCCGACACCTATGAGCGGATGGCGTTGGGGGCTTTCGAGCCGAGCTATCTGGAGGGCGTACCGCAGGCCCTCGACACGCTGGAGGGTGCCGCCGAGCTGACCATCAGTGGAAAGCGGCTGCTGGATCAGATGCGAAAAGAGCTCTGAGGCTCGCATTCCGGTTTAGTCGGGGCCGTCGGTACGCACAGGACAACTGGGAGGAACAGACGCAGACCTGATTCGATCAAGGAATGATCGACTGAACCTGGGAACGTATGACTGAAAACCGGCGTTGAATGACCGAACGCCATGGGGGTGGAGCAACGTCCGCTCCGGAATGATGAATTCGCTCGCATTCACTTCAATCCTCGGGTGCGGGTGCTCACACAGGACGGGGGTCGTGTGCACGCAACAACGCAGCAGCGAGCGGCGGACCATCGGCCGTACTTCTTCTTGAGTTATGCACATACACCGGGGTACGGCGGTGGAACGGACCCCGACATGTGGGTCGAGCGGCTCTTCCAGGATCTCTGCGGCCATGTGATGGCCATGACCGATCTGCCCGCGGGCGCGCCCGCCGGGTTCATCGACCGCGAGATACGCTCCGGCGAGGGCTGGTCGGAGCGGCTCGGCGAGGTGCTCGCCACCTGCCGGGTGTTCGTTCCGCTGTTCTCGCCGCGTTACTTCGCCAGTGAGATGTGCGGCAAGGAGTGGTACGCCTTCGCCCAGCGCGCCATTCACTACCGGGCCCGCTCCAACCAGCCGGCCGAGGCGATCGTCCCGGCGCTCTGGGTGCCGGTACCACCGAGCCAACTCCCGGGGCCCGCCGAGAGATTACAGTTCAACCACCGCGACTTCGGGGACCGTTACGTCAGCGACGGACTCTACGGACTGATCAAACTCAAGCTCTTCACCGAGGAGTACGAGCGCGCGGTGTACGAACTCGCCAAGCGCATCGTCAACGTCGCGGACACCATACGGATCGGCACCGGCCGCCCGGTCGACTACCGGCTGGCCCCCAGCGCCTTCGGTCCGCCGAACAGCGGAGCCGGCGGCCCCCGCCCCATGCAGGTGACCATTGCCGCTCCCACCCGGCACGACCTGCCCGAGGGGCGCAACGCCGATTACTACGGCGACAACCCGCAGGACTGGAACCCCTACCACCCGGCCGCCGCCCGTCCCCTGGCCTATGTCGCCGAGGACCTGGTGCGCTCCCTCAACTACCAGGCCACCATCTCCTCCTTCGACGAGGAGTCCGGGCACCCGGAGGGCAAACAGCCGCCCAGCAGACCGGAGATCCTGCTCGTCGACCGGTGGGCCCTGCAGGACGAGGACCGTCGCCGACGGCTCGCCGCCTTCGACGCAGAGAACCGTCCCTGGGTGACGATGGTCGTGCCGTGGAACCGCGAGGACCACGAGAGCAGGGCGGCCGAGGCCGAACTGACCGAGAAGCTCGAACAGACCATGCCGACCAAGATGCGCCAGGGGCGGGCCTACTGCCGCGCCGCTGCCAAGGGCGTACCCAGCATGGAGGCCTTCGGGCAGATCCTGCCGCAGGTGGTCGAGGTGGCGGCCCAGCAGTACCTGAGACATGCGGCGGTCTACCCACCTGCCACCGGCGGCGGGCACACCGAACGGACACGGTTGATGGGGCCGATGGCACAGACGTACTACACCCCCGAGACACACGACCCTGCGACGGATGCGGAGGACACGGATGACGGCCAGTCGTGACGGGCGCATCGTCACTTTCTACTCGTACAAGGGCGGCACCGGGCGCACCATGGCTCTGGCCAACACCGCCTGGATACTCGCCGCCAACGGAAAACGGGTACTGGCCGTCGACTGGGATCTGGAGGCACCGGGGCTCCACCGGTTCTTCCACCCGTTCCTCGATCCGTCGACACTCGGTGCCACCACCGGCGTCATCGATCTGATCACCGAGTACGCGTGGGCCGCGACCAGCCCCGTCCAGCGCGCCGACGACTGGCACCGCGACTACGCCCGTATCCAGCCGCACGCCGTCTCCCTCACACCCGAGGCGCTCGGCTGGGAGTTCCCGCACGGCGGCACCCTCGACTTCGTCTCCGCCGGGCGGCAGAACCGCGAATACTCCGCGACCGTCTCCACCTTCGACTGGGACAACTTCTACGACCGGCTCGGCGGCGGCCACTTCTTCGACGCCCTGCGCGACGACATGAAGGCCAACTACGACTACGTCCTCATCGACAGCCGGACCGGCCTCAGCGACATCGCCGACATCTGCACCGTCCACCTGCCCGACGTCCTCGTCGACTGCTTCACCCTCAGCGACCAGTCCATAGACGGCGCCGCCTCCGTCGCCCGGCAGATCTCCGAGCGCTACACCGGCCGCCCCATCTCCATCTTCCCCGTCCCGATGCGCATCGACGAGGGCGAGAAGGAGAAGGCCGATGCCGGACGGGCGCTGGCCCGGCTGAAGTTCGACCGGCTGCCGCGCGATCTGTCCGGGGACGAACTCACCGCCTACTGGGGCGCGGTGGAGATTCCGTACCGCCCCTACTACGCCTACGAGGAGACCCTCGCGACCTTCGGCGACGAGGCCGGTCTCACCAACTCCCTGCTTTCCGCCTTCGAACGGCTCACCTCCGTCATCACCGACCAGCAGATCACCTCGATGCCGCCGGTCGGCGAAGAGGTACGGCTGCGCATCCGTGACGCGTTCACCCGGCGCAGGCCCGCGCTGCCCGCCGATCTCTTCCTCAGCTATGTGGCGGAGAACCGGATGTGGGCCGACTGGATCGAATCCGTGCTCACCCGGGCCGGGTTCCGCGTCGTACCGCGCGATGTGTCCGCCGAGCGGGAGACCCCGGAACCGGCGGCTGCCGCCGCGGGGAACGCGGCCCGTACCGTGGTGCTGCTCTCCAGCGCCTACCTCAAGTCGCAGCGTGCGGTGAACCTCTGGGAGCGTGCCGTGGCGGAGGACCCCGGCGGTGGCCGGCGTCATCTGCTGCCGCTCAGGGTCGGTGACGTACGGCTGTCCGCGCCCTACATCGACCGCAACCCCGTCGATCTCTTCCGGCTCGACGAGGTGCATGCCACCGCCGCCCTGTTGCGCGCCCTGGACCGGCCCGTACAACTGACCGACAGTGTGTCGCCCGGACCCCGCTTCCCCGGTACCGTCCCCAGGATCTGGAACGCGCCGCCGCGCAACCCCGGCTTCACCGGCCGCTCCCTGGTCCTGGAGCGGATGCGCGACCAGCTCGGCGGCGGCATGGCCGTCGTGCTGCCGCAGCCGCAGACCCTGTACGGACTCGGCGGCGTCGGCAAGACCCAGGTCGCCCTGGAGTACGTGCACCGTTTCATGGCCGACTACGACCTGGTCTGGTGGATATCGTCCGAGCAGACCGACGACGTGGTGGCCGGGCTCGCCGAGCTCGCCGTCCGGCTCGGTGCCCAGGGCGGCGACGACATGGCGGCCGCCTCCCAGGAAGCCGTGGACCTGCTGCGGCGCGGCGTGCCCTCGGACCGCTGGCTGCTGGTCTTCGACAACGCCGACGACCCCGAACGGCTCAGGCGCTACTTCCCGCAGGGCGGCTCCGGACACATCCTGGTCACCTCCCGGAACCAGGCCTGGTCCCAGCACGGCGACGCACTGCCCGTCGACGTCTTCCTGCGCGAGGAGTCCATCGAGCACCTCCAGCGCCGGGCCCCGGGGCTGAGCGACGAGGACGCCGCCCAGGTGGCCACCGCCGTCGGTGACCTGCCGCTCGCCGTCGAACAGGCGGCGGCCTGGATCGCGGAGACCGCCACCCCGATCGACACCTATCTGGAACAGCTGGCGCAGCAGGCCCCCGAGGTCCTGGCGCTCAACCAGCCGGCCGGCTACCCGCAGCCGGTCGCAGCGACCTGGAACATCTCCATCGAACGGCTCAAGGAGCGCTCGCCCGCCGCGGTGCGGCTGCTCCAGCTCTGTGCCTTCTTCGCCCCCGAGCCGATCTCGGGGAACCTCCTGTACAGCAAGGAGATGATCGAGGCACTGAAGCCGTACGACGCCGCGCTCCAGGAGAAGCTCGTGCTGGGCCGGGTCATCCGGGAGATCGGCCGGTTCGCCCTCGCCAAGGTCGACCAGGTCTCCAACTCCATCCAGGTGCACCGTCTCGTCCAGGCCGTCATCCGGGCACAGCTCAGCGAGGAGGAGCAGCGCGACGCCCGGCATGCCGTCCACCGCATCCTGGCGGGTGCCCGGCCCGATGAGGACGAGCCGATCGACAACCCCGCTACCTGGCCGCAGTTCGCCACCCTCTGGCCGCACCTCGTCCCGTCCGACGCCCGCAACTGCAAGGAGCCCGAGGCCCGCAGGCTGTTGATCGACCGGGTCCGCTATCTCTGGAAGCGAGGTGACTTCAGGACCGCCGCGGCCCTCGGCGAGGAGCTGCGCGCCATCTGGAAGGAGACGCTGGGGGAGCGGGACATCCAGTACCTCTACCTCTGCTTCCACCTCGCCAACATCTACCGCTCGCGCGGCCGTTATGTGGAGGCGAGGGAGCTCGACGAGATCACCCTGGCGACGCAGCGGGAGGTCCTGGGACCGGAGCATCCGCACACGTACATGAGTACCAGCAGTCTGGCGACGGACCTCGGCACGCTCGGCGAGTACACCATGGCGATCGAGCTGGCGACCGAGGCCACCGACGGGTTCAACCAGATCTTCCACGATTCGCATCCGAGGACCCTGGCAGCGGCCAACAACCTGGCGTTCACCCTGCGCTCCATCGGGCAGTACGCCAAGGCCAGGGAGATCGACCAGGACGTCTTCGACCGGCGGGTCGAGGTGCTCGGCGCGGAACACCCGTACAGCCTCTCCTCGGCCATGAACCTGGCCCGTGACCTGCGTGACGTCGGGCGGTACGAGGACGCGGTCGGCATCCTCAGCCGCACGTACGACAGCTACAAGGCCACGCTCGGCCGGTCCTTCCCCGGCACGCTGAGCGCGGCGAAGAGCCTGGCGGTGTCGCTGCGCCGGGCGGGCAGACTGGAGGACGCCCGCAGGCTCACGGTGGCCACCCGTGCCCGGTACCGGGCCAAGTACACCACCGCCAACCCGGAGTGGCTGGCCTGTGACCTCAATCTGGCGGCCGACCTGTTCGCGGCGGGCGAGGCGTCCGAGGCCAGGGACACCGCGCAGGAGGTCGTCGACCAGTACATGAAGGTGCCGGGGGAGAAGCACCCGTACACCCTGGCCGCCCTGAACAACCTCGGCGTCTACCTGCTGGGGGCCGGCGCGGTGGAGGAGTCGGAGCAGGTGCTGACCCGGGTGGTCGCGTCGATGCGGGAGGTGTACGGGCACGAGCACCCCAACACCCTGTTCTGCGTGATGAATCTGGCCAATGCGACAGCCGAACGGGGCGATCTCGAAATCGTGCTGAAGACCGAACGGAAGGTGTCAGGACAGCTCAGGCACGTCCTCGGGGCGCATCACCCGGAGACCCTGGCCATGATGTCGAACATGGCGGTCACGCTCGATGCGATGGGGCGCAAGGACGAGGCGCTGCGGCTGAGGACGGAGACGGCCGACGAGCTGTCGCGGCAGCTCGGTGAAGACCACCCGATGACCCGGATCGCCCGGGACGAGCGCCGGTTCGAGCGCGAACTGGAACCGACGGCGGTATGAGCCACGGGAGCGTCCGGCCGCCACCGGACGCTCCCTGTCTCTCCTTGTCTCTCCCTGCGTCTTACTGTCTCTCCCGGGTCCGTTCCTCAGCAGGCAGCCGGCTCCAGCAGCCAGTTGAGGATCGTGGGCAGGACGTGCAGCGCGTCGAAGTGCGCGGCCGCCGGTTCCACCACGACGGTGGAGTTCGGGATGCGCTCGGCCAGCCAGCGGGAGTGGCCCACCGGCGAGAACACATCCTTCTCGCCGTGCCACAGCATCACCGGACCCGGGATGTCCGCAGGGTCGAACCCCCACGGACGGCTGAACGCGATCGCGTCGTCGATCCAGCCCCATGCCGAAGTGCGCAGCCCCTCACGGTAGTTGCGCAGCAGCATGGTGCGGACCCCGGCGTCGTCGACCACCATCCGGTCGGAGTCGGTCAGCTCCCGGCGCAGATCGTCGATGAGCCTGACCGGGTTCTTCCTGATCACCGCGGACCGCGAGATGAACGACTCCGCGAGCCCGTCCGGATCGGCCGCCGCGGTGGAGTACGCCAGCACATTGGAGGCGGCCATCCCGTCGAACCAGTCCAGGCCGTCGGCGCCCCAGGGGGCCAGCGCGACCAGTGCGGCGGTACGGGTGACCCGCTCGGGCATCAGCGCGGCGCAGGCCAGGGCATGCGGGGCACCACCGGATCGGCCCACCACGGCGAACTGCTCCAGCCCGAGGTAATCCGCGATGGCCCGTACGTCCTGAACGACATCGGCGACACAGCGGCCCGGCAGCCGGTCGGAGTCGCCGTAGCCCGGCCGGTCATAGGTGATCAGCTGGGTCTTGCGTTGGTACAGCACCATGCCGCGCGGAGCCGGACCGAGCCTGCTGCCGGGCATTCCGTGCAGCAGGAAGACCGGTCTGCCGCATGGGTCTCCCAGATGCTCCACCACCAGCTGCCGCCCGTCCGTTGCGCGCACCCGACTACGCACTTGGTGCCTCCTCCGTATGGTGCGGGCACCGCGTGCCCGACTTTTCCCGCCCGATTCGATGATGGCTCATCAGAGCCCTTACCGGGACTGCGTGTTGGGAAACCGTGGGGGCGTTAGGGGGGCGCGTAATCGTGCGGCTTCTTCGGGCAGTTCTCGATCAGGCCTGCCGGGGCTCGCCCGCATCACCTCACGTGATGCGGGGGAGCCCGTCGATTCCGATCAGGAAGCCTCGTCGGCGCTACCCCCGCGCGAGCGTCACGAACGCCGCCCACTCGCCCCGTCCGACCCGCAGCACAGGTCCGCCACCCGTGACCTTCGAGTCCCGTACATACACCGCACCGGGGGCGGCGGCCACTTCCACGCAGTCGCCGCCGCCCGATCCGCTGTAGCTGCTCTTGAACCAGCGCAGCTCGTCAACGTTTCCGGTTACCTGCTCCATGCTCATGTCTCTCCCACCAGCCGTTCGATGAGCCGCGCAGACGCCTCGACGTTCAGGGCCTGCGATCGCAGCTTGCCATATCGCAACCCGAACGAGCTGACCTCTGCAGGATCACTGACGACACATCCGACCTCCTGGGACTCGATGTACCCGAGGCGGCGGAGCTCCTTTGTCTCCACCAGGACGAACGGTCCGTCCAGACCCGCATGGAATCCGAGCCCAGCAGGCATTACCTGAACCTCCACCGTCCGCAACGAGCCCACCTCCAACAGGCGTTGCCACTGCCCCCGCATCACCTCCGCGCCGCCCACCGGGTTACGCAACGCCTCCTCCCCGATGATGAACGACAGTTCCGCCAGCGGGTCCCGCGTCAGCAGCTTCTGCCTGCTCAGCCGCGCTTCCGTGTGCTGGTCGATGATGTCCTCGCTGAACGGCGGGCAGTGGCCGCCGAACACGGCCCGTGCGTACGCCTCCGTCTGCAACAGGCCCGGCACCAGCAGCGGGTCGTACGAGAAGCGGCTCAGCACCTCCGCCTCGATGAGGGCGAAGTTGCGGAAGAACTGCGGAAGCTTCGCCCGGTCCACATCGGCCTGGAGAACTTCCAGCAACCCGCCCGAAGCCAGCACCCGGTCCGCCGCGACGGTGAACGCCTCCTTTGCCGGTCGCCGTCCCTGCTCGACCGAGGCGACCTGTTCCAGGGAGTAGCCGATGGCATCTCCGAGCGCCTGCTGGTTCAACTCGGCCCGCTTGCGCAGGTGCTGGAGAAGCTTGCCGTAGGCCACCCAGACCCCCGGCAGGTCGTTGTTCTCCTTGGTCTTCGCCGCGCGACTGTTCCGCGTATCCCGCATTGCCCTCACGCCCTTCCGTCACCGTTCACGCCCGCCCGCAGCCACCCGTAGCGCTCCGCAACTCGACTACAGCTGGGCAAGGTTCAACGGAAGGCCCGTTTCCAGGGACACGGTCCCCGCCCCGTACAGCACCCGTACAAGACCCGTACAACGCAGGGTGGAGCTTCTCCGCTCAGCTCGTACGACCGATATCCCGTACGGCCGTCGCACCTGGTCGGCGACTTCTGCCGAGTCCCACGATGGCGTCGTGAAGCAACAGGAAAGCACCCATGAACCACTCGGCCCAGCCCCCGAGTTCAGCCTCCGCCTCAGCAGCACCCCGCGTGGCGCCCGGCTGGCCCGTACCCTCGCGGTCCAGCAGCTCACCGAGTGGTGCGGCAGTCCGTACGACTCCGGGACTGCTCGAACCGTCGCCCTCGTCACCGCCGAGCTGGCCGCCAACGCCATTACCCACGGGCGCCTCCCCGGACGCGACTTCCGGCTGACGCTTCTCCTTCTGCCCCACGCCGTTCGTATCGAGGTGACCGACACCCGCCCGGAGCGCTTGCCGCCCATCCCGGCAGCGGGACCCGTGTCCGCCGACGCGGCATCGGGCCGCGGTCTGCTGCTCATCGAGGCGTACGCGGACCGCTGGGGCTGCATCGTCCGCGACGCGCTCACCAAAACGGTTTGGGCGGAGGTGACTTGCTCCCCCTGAGTGCGGCGCGGAGGACAGCTGGGCCAGGCGATCTCTGCTCAGGCTCCGGGGCTGTTCTTCGGTCCCGGCACATGGCCGAAGCCAGGATGCCGGGACCGAAGGCCCTACGCAGGCCGACGTGCCGGATCCGGCGGTGTCCCCGCCGTCCGGCAAGGGCCCGGCCGGTCGACGTGACCCGACGGGGTCAGTCGGACCAGACCTTGGCATCGTCGGCCGGGACGGTGGCGGCGAGCTTCAGCTCCTTGCGGGCGGCGAGCGTCTTGTCCGGGTTGATGCCGTCGAAGGCCCGGTCGTAGGCGAGGTAGAAGGCGTCCGTGTCACCGGCCGAGGCGGCCTTTTCCCACGCACCGGCGGTCTTCTCCAGCTGTGCCCGGAGCTTGGCGGTCTCCGGCTGCTGAATGCCCTTCAGGGCCGTGAGGTGGCTGCCGAGTGCGGCGGCAACGGCTTTGGCCTGCTTCTTGTAGCCGGTGAAGTCGTCCTCGGCGTGATCCGCTTCGGGCTGGTTCGTCCACAGGGCCTCGTAGACGGCGTTCGAGCCCTTCAGGTACGCGAGCTGGTCGGCGTTCAGGGGCTTGCTCTTCAACGAACCGGAGAACGTGCCCGCTTCCTTGGTGTACGTGCAGCTCACGGCCCGATCGCCCGTCGCCCAGCTCTCCTTGGTGGGGGAGTAGTAGTAGACGTCGACGCCCTTGGGCAGGGCCCAGGCGTCAGGAGTGAACTTCTGCGCCTCGGCCGGGCATCGTTCGTCGGCGATCTGTGCGGTTTTGTCCTCACCGGGATACGCCGACTGCCCGTCGATCTTGAAGTCACCGACGACCTGGCCCTTGTGCGGTTCCTTGCACGGCACGACCTCGACGCTGAACTCCTCGCCCTTGGATGTCCCGTTGTTCGGGTTGTAGCAGTCGCCGGTCGCGAGCGAGAAGACCGATCGCTGGCGGACCACTTTCTTGGCGCCGGTCTTTGCGCTGTCGAGGGCTTCGGAGCATCCCACCGCTCCGACCGAGATCAGGGCTACGACAGCGGATATGCCGCGCAGGGAACGGGACGTGACACCGAGAGACATGACGTAGGCATCCTCAAGCGGAAGGGTTGTGAACAGATGTGCGCATCGTATGTCATGTCAGTGACAGTTCTGTGCGCAGGCGCTTTGATGCACCGGCGGTGGTGGTGCAGGTGATAACCGGACGAGTTGCCGTCCGGCGCTTGAGAGTGGTCGAGAAGTGAACTCCTGACATTCACCACCGAGCTCGCGGCCAACGCGATCACCACGGCAGCCTTCCCGGTCGCGACTTCCGTCTGCCGCTCCTGCTTCTGCCTCAGGTGGTCCGCGTCGAGGTATCAGACACCCGCTCGGACCGCCTCCCGCCCCAGCCGCCACCCGGTCCCCGTCCCCACCGATGCCGACTCGGGTCGCGGCCTTCTCCTGATCGACGCCCATGCGAGCCGCTGGGGCTGCACAGTTCGCGACGCCTGCACCGAGACGGGTCTGGGCGGAAGTGATGCTCTCGGAGAGCTACGGGGGTGGAGGCGGGCGCCGGTAGCCCTGTCCAGGGCCATCACCCCCACAGCCAGAGCTCAGCGCCCGACACCGCTCCCCGCCCCGCGCCGGACCACTCGCAGAGTGGTCCGGATCAGGAGGCCTTCGACTCCAGGTGGTAGGTCGTGTCGACCCAGAAACCGTTTGTAGCCCTGGCTTTGATCTCCAGTACGTACTGACCGGGAGTCAGCGACGCGATGCCACCCCAGATGCCCCACGCGTAGCGCTGGGTCAGCCCCGTCCTGAACGGCGCGGAGAACTCCCGCAGCGGCAACGGAATGCTGTTGAGCGATGCCGTGGCCTCTGCCACCGTCAAGGATTGGGGGATCCTTGAGTACGACCTGGTGTGCTGCATATTGAGCACAGGGAAGAAGACCGGCCGGTCCGAGGGGATCGCGCAGCGTCGCACCACGTGGCCGCCGTAGGTGCCGGCCAGGAACCAGAGGTCGTCCGGCTGGTTCCAGGCGGCGTGCTCGCCCGTTGTGTCCTCGACCGGACTGCGACCGTCAGGGGCGGCCAGGGCCCACTTCCACCACCGGCCTGCGAGCACCCCGCCCTCTTCGTCGCTCAGCTTCCACGTACTGTCGACCGATTCCGGACCACTCATGACGCCCCTCCCGCGTGCAGCCCCTGACTCAGGGCTCGTTTCGAACAAGCGGACAGTACCCAGGGCGGATGAATGGCTTGGCGGCGGCCTCTGCACCTACTTGGGCGCGGAGCGCATGGGCGGCATGATCGAGTGGATCCCCTGGGGGGCTCACCGAGCAGCGGGAGCCGCCCCGATGTCAACCACTCGTGCCCACGCGGGTGGCGAGTCCGGGACGTAATCGGGATCGTCCTCGTCCCACGACCCGGCTGCCTGCTGCCGAGGGAACAGACCCACCACCGTCCGGCACAGTGGTTGCGAGCTCGGCCAGGGCGTCTGCCCGTCGGTCAGGACCACGATGACGTCTGGTCGGGGTTGCGCTCGGAGCGCCTTTGCGAAGCCCGTGCGCAGATCCGTACCCCCACCGTCTACCAGCGGTATTCCCTCGGCACGGCACAGCGGGTGCACGACCCGGGTCGCCGCGTCGCACGGGAGGACGGTGATCAGGTCGCGACGGCCGCCCACGGCACGGGAGATCGCGGCAACCTCGAGCCTGAACAGTCCGTAGGTGATCCGCCGCAGGGCGGCCGCCTCCAGTTTGTCCCGCAGGGCGCCGCTGCGCAGCACTGCGTCGGGGCCCAGCAGGCCTTCGATGACGGCCAGCGCACCGGCGATGTCGCCGTGGTCCAGACGTTCGCGGACGCCGGTGAGGCAGTCCGGATGACGGTGCGCCTCATCGATGGCCTGCAGGCAGGGAAGCGGAGTGCCGGTCAATGCGACGAGCAGTTCCTCACCCGGACGCCGCCCGGTTCATGCCGACGCCCACGGCCGTGGTCACGTCGACGGATCCCGTTCCTCCACCACTGGTCGAGCCGGCCCGGCCCCGGGCCGCGGACGCGTACGCGAGCCGCGGCGGTGACTTCCTACCGGGGCCGACCACGGCGCCCGTACCGCCCGTTGAGGGATGGAACCACGGCGTCGGCGCGGTGCGCTCTTCACCGACTTCGACGGCGCCCCGGCAGATCCGGACGGCATAGTCGCCGACGCCCTCGACGGAGGTCACGCCGAGCGGACACCGGATCTCCTCACGATCCTTCAGGATGCGACAGGAGACCCGGCCGGACGTTTTTGCAGCGCGCGGTTCCCGGATGCCGATGAGCGCTCGCGCTGCCACGATCCGCTGGGTCAGGCGGCCGTCGAGCCCACGGGCGCCGTGTCACCGGCGTCATCATCCGGTGTGCGGCGCATGGCCATCAGGAGTGTGACGAGCGTGCCCGCCACCGCCCACGCGCACAGCACCAGCAGTGGTCCGGTGACCGCGTTGCCCTTGAAGTACGCGATCGAGCGTGCCACCCAGGTGCCCGCCCCGGGCGGCAGCGCGGGGCCGATCGCTCGCCAGAAGTCCGGGAGCATCGGCAGCGGGAAGGCGCCGCCGGCGCTCGGGTTGCCCGCGATCACCACGATCAGGACGGCCAGGCCGATGCCGACGATGCCGGTGAGGGCCTGCAGGGCGAGGGTGAGCATGCCGACCGCGAAGACGGTCAGTGCCCCCAGCCCCGACAGGCCCCAGAAGCTTCCGGGCAGGGCGCCGAGGATCGGGCCGATGATGATCGCGCCGCCGATCCCGCCCACGATGGAGTACAGCGCCATGACGCCGGTCCGGATCACCGCGCGCTGCCGGTTGGCGGGCTTGGAGCCGGCGCTGATCGCCAGGATCGAGGCACAGAGGTAGCCGCCCACGCACCAGCCCACGACCAGGTAGAAGGACGAGAGCCCGTCGAAGTCCTGGTCGGAGGCCGGGGCCACGTCCACGGACCGCACTGTGCGCTGCTGGGTCAGATCGACCTTCGTGATGATCTTCGTCAGGGTGTCGGCCAGCGCGGCACCCCCGCCGGAGGCGACCAGCACGGTGTCGGTCGTGCTCCTGGGACTGACGATCAGGGCGCCGTCGATCTCACGGTTCAGGATCTGCTCGCGGGCCGTGGCCGCGTCGGCGACCGTACGGGGGGCCAGCGGACCGCCCGGGAGATTCTTCAGCTCGGCCATCAGCTGTGCGGACATCTGCTGGCGCGCGACGACCCCGAAGGGTACGTCCGTCGGTTTCGGCTTGTGCAGCGCCCCGACGTAGGACGCGATGAACAGCAGCTGCAGTCCGAGCACACCGATCACAAGCAGTGCGGCCCGTGGAGTGACGGCGTTCTTCACCTCGTCAGCGAAAGTCATGCCCCCACGGTCCGGGGCGTCGGCCGTTCGTGCAGGTGGGACTGAGCCGAATGGCTGACCGGAGCGCCGGTCCGGGGCCGGGTGCATGTCCCGCGCTCCGGGTATCGTACGAATGTTCGAAACTTGGTCTATGGTGGAGAGCGAGGGGTGGTGAGTGCGGATCGGTCCAGGAGGTGCAGATGCCAGGGTTCACGCATCTGCATACCGTTTCCGGGTTCTCCCTGCGGTACGGGGCCTCGCACCCGGAGCGGCTGGCGGAGCGCGCCGCGGAGCGGGGGATGGACGCTCTCGCGCTGACCGATCGCGACACGCTCGCGGGTACGGTCCGCTTCGCCAAGGCCTGCGAGAGGGCCGGGGTGCGGCCGCTCTTCGGGGTGGAGCTCGCGGTGGGCCCTGCGGCGGCGGAGCATACGAGAGAAGGCGGGCGCGCGCATCGGCTGCGGACCCCGGTCCGTGGCGGTGCCTTTGTCGATGAATCCGCACCCCGGGTCACCTTCCTCGCCCGGGACGGTGCGCAGGGCTGGGCGGAGTTGTGCCGTCTCGTCACCGCCGCCCATGCCCCCGCGCCCGCCGGTGCCGGACAGCCCCTGGTCGGCCGGTCCGAGCTGCCCGCCGAAGGGCTCACCGTGCTGCTCGGCCCGGCCTCCGACGTCGGCAGGGCGCTGGCCGCCGGCCGCCCGGACCGGGCCGCCGCACTGCTCGCCCCCTGGCGGGAGATCTACGGCGACGACCTGCGCCTCGAAGCCGTCCACCACGGACGCGAAGGCACCGGACCCGGATCGCTGCGGCTTGCCGCCCGTACCGTCGGTTTCGCCGCCGAGCAGGGGGTGCGGGCCGTGCTGACCAATGCCGTCCGGTACGCCGACGCCGGGCAGGGCCCGGTCGCCGATGTGCTCGACGCGGCCCGCGGGCTGGTCCCCGTCGACCCCCGCCGCGCCCCGCTCGACAGCGATGAGCGCTGGCTGAAGGATGCCCGCGCGATGGCGGAGACCGCCGAGCGGATCGCCTCCGCCGCCGGGCTCGGCCGGGGCGGCGGAGCGCGGCTGCTCGCGGAGACCCGGCGCACCGCCGACGCCTGCGTCGTCGACCCAGAGAGCGACCTCGGCCTCGGCACCGTCCATTTCCCCGAACCGCATCTCGTCGGCGCCGGGCGGCGCACCGCCCAGCGGGTGCTGGCCTCCCGCGCCGCCGCCGCAATGGTGCTGCGCGGCTACGACCGCAGGCGCGACTACTGGGAGCGGATGCACCAGGAGCTGGACATCATCGCCTACCACGGTTTCGCCTCCTACTTTCTGACGGTTGCTCAAGTCGTTGATGACGTAAGGGCGATGAAGATACGGGTTGCTGCCCGGGGCTCCGGCGCGGGCTCCCTGGTCAACCATCTCCTCGGGATCGCTCACGCCGACCCGGTCGAGCACGGGCTACTGATGGAACGCTTCCTCTCCAAGCGTCGCTTCGTGCTGCCCGACATCGACATCGACGTCGAATCGGCACGCCGCCTCGACGTCTACCGCGCGATCATCGGCCGCTTCGGCACCGAGCGGGTCGCGACCGTCGCCATGCCCGAGACCTACCGGGTGCGCCACGCCATCCGGGACGTCGGCGCCGCGCTCTCCATGAACCCGGCCGAGACCGACCGGCTCGCCAAGGCCTTCCCGCACATCCGGGCCCGCGATGCCCGCGCGGCCATGGAAGAGCTGCCCGAGCTGCGGGCTGTCGCGGCGGAGAAGGAGAAGTACGGGCGGCTCTGGGAACTGGTGGAGGCGCTGGACGGCCTGCCGCGCGGCATCGCCATGCACCCGTGCGGGGTCCTCCTCTCGGATGCCACGCTGCTGCGCCGTACGCCTGTCATGCCCACCAGCGGCGATGGCTTCCCGATGGCGCAGTTCGACAAGGAGGACGTGGAGGATCTCGGGCTGCTCAAGCTCGATGTGCTGGGCGTACGGATGCAGTCGGCGATGGCGCACGCGGTCACGGAGGTCAAGAGGGCCTCGGGGCAGGACGTGGACCTGGACGCCGTTCCGCAGGGTGACCCGGAGACGTACCGGCTGATCAGGAGTGCCGAGACGCTGGGCTGCTTCCAGATCGAGTCGCCGGGCCAGCGCGACCTGGTCGGCAGGCTCCAGCCCGCCACCTTCCACGATCTGGTGGTCGACATCTCGCTGTTCCGGCCGGGGCCGGTCGCCGCCGACATGGTGCGGCCGTTCATCGAGGCCCGGCACGGCCGGAGGCCCGTCCGCTACCCCCACCCCGACCTGGAAGGGCCGCTGCGCGAGACGTACGGAGTGGTCGTCTTCCATGAACAGATCATCGAGATGGTCGACATCATGACCGGCTGCGGCCGGGACGAGGCCGACCGGGTGCGGCGCGGGCTCTCCGACCCCGAGGTGCAGGGCCGGATCAAGGTGTGGTTCGCGCAGCAGGCGGCGGCGAAGAAGTACAGCGCCGAAGTGATCGCCCGCGCCTGGGAGATCATCGAGGCGTTCGGCTCGTACGGCTTCTGCAAGGCGCACGCGGTCGCCTTCGCCGTACCGACGTACCAGTCGGCGTGGCTCAAGGCGCATCACCCTGCGGCCTTCTACGCCGGGCTGCTCACCCATGACCCGGGGATGTATCCGAAGCGGCTGCTGCTCGCGGACGCGCGGCGGCGCGGAGTGCCGGTGCTGGGGCTGGATGTGAACCGGTCGGCGGCCGCCCATCGAATCGAACTGGTGTCTGATGATGGGAAAGGGAGAGAGGTCTGGGGGGTGCGGCTCGCGCTGTCGGACGTCCATGGCATCAGTGAGGCCGAGGTCGCCCGGATCGAGGCCGGGCAGCCCTACGCCTCGCTGCTGGACTTCTGGCAGCGGGCCAGGCCGGGAAAGCCGGCCGCTGAACGGCTGGCCCAGGTCGGCGCGTTGGACGCGTTCGGTGCCAACCGGCGTGATCTGCTGCTGCATCTGTCCGAACTGCACCGCGCCCAGCGGGGTACCGGGGCGCGGTCCGGCTCCGGTGGCGCGCAGCTCCCGCTCGGCGAGGGGCGCAGGACCGGCTCCATCGGCCTGCCCGACCTCAACGAGGCCGAACGCCTCAGTGCCGAGCTCGGCGTCCTGAGCATGGATGTCTCCCGCCATCTGATGGGCGATCACCATGCGTTCCTGAAGGAGCTCGGCGCGGTCTCCGCCAAGCGGCTGCGCGAGGCGCGGCACGGGGACACCGTGCTGGTCGCGGGCGCCAAGGCGGCCACCCAGACACCGCCGGTCCGCTCCGGCCGCCGGGTCATCTTCACCACCCTGGACGACGGTACGGGCCTGGTCGACCTGGCCTTCTTCGACGACAGCCATGCCGCATGCGCGCACACCGTCTTCCACTCCTGGCTGCTGCTGGTACGCGGAGTGGTGCAGCGGCGCGGACCGCAGAGCCTGAGCGTGGTCGGTGCGGCCGCCTGGAACCTGGCGGAACTGGCCGAGCTGCGGCGTACCGGCGGACTCGACGCGGTCGCGGCCCGGCTGGCGGAGGAACCCTCGTCCGAGGAGGGCGCCCCCGAGGCTCCCGAGCCTGCTCCCGCCGACAACGGCCGCCGCATCCAGATGTCCACCGGGTACGAGATGAACCCCTGGTCCGACCTCCAGCCGCCCGGCGAAGGCGTCGCCACCGGAAGGAAGTTGTGGCACCAGAGTCCGGGGAGCGCGGGATGAGCACTGCACATGATGCGCCGGGAATCCTGTATCTGCGGTTCCGCAAGGTCGGCGGTGGCCTCCCGGACAGCGCCGGTTATGAGGGGCTGCTCGCCCTTCTCGGCGCGTTCACCCCGGTGGTCGAGGCGGTCCCGCCCGACGGGGCGCTCGCCGATGTGCGCGGCGCGCTGCGCTACTTCGGGCGGGACGTGAAGGGGCTGGCCTCGGTGATCCGGATCCGTGCGCTCGCCCTGCACGGCGTGGACTGCGCGATCGGGGCCGCGCAGAACCCGATGCTGGCCCGGATGGCGGCACGGCAGGCCGCGCCCGGAACGACCTTCGTGGTCCCCGCGGGCGGGGGAGCGGAGTTCCTCGCGGCCAAGCCGGCCGCCGCGCTGGACGGTGTGGGGGCGGCGACGGCCCGCACCCTGTGCGGGTACGGGCTCGACTCCGTCGGCCGGATCGCTGCGGCCCCGCTCGGCACCCTGCAGCGGATCACCGGCGTACGGACCGGACGTGAACTGTGGGAGCGGGCGCGCGGCATCGACCGTACGACGGTCGTACCGGGCGCCGCCGCGCGGTCGATCGCCGCCGAACGGTCCTTCCCGCGCGACGAGCTGGACCGGGAGCGGCAGCGCCGCGCGCTCATGTCGCTCACCGAGGAGCTGGGGGCCAGGATGCGCGGGGACAGGCAGGTGTGCCGGGGGCTCTCGGTCTCCGTGCGCTATGCCGACCGGACCGGATACTCGACGCTGACCCGCAGTCGTACGCTCCGGGAGCCCACCGCGCACTCCGCGGCGCTCACCGAACTCGCGTACCGGATCCATGACTCGTTCGGACTGCAGCGGGCCCGGGTGCGGGGGATCGGGCTGCGTGCGGAGGGGCTGACGGACGCCGAACGGGCCGCGCACCAGCTGTCGTTCGACCCGGTGGACGAACGGGCGCGCCGGATCGAGGCGGTGGCGGACCGGCTGCGGGCCAGGTTCGGCCCGCGGGCCGTGATGCCGGGGCGGCTCGCGGCCTGATCGATCCGTTGGCGTCGCATGGTTGATTACTCATCAGTTTTTACCGACGCGTAACTTCCCACGCCACCTTACTCACCCGTAATTTGGCATGAGCACATAGGAAATTCAGCAGTCAGAACTTGTGGTCCGGGCCGCAGGGTGCACAGACATCGCAACTCCCTTGAGCCGCAAGGAGACCACACGATGCTGCCCCGGACCCGTGCGCCGCGCACCCCACGTGCGCGGAGAACCCTCGCCGCACTGCTCCTCGCCGTCGCGGCAGTCGCCACCCCCACGGCCACTGCCGCTGCAGCCACCCCCACCGTCGCCACAGCCACCTCCCGTGGCTGGAACGACTACTCCTGCAAGCCCTCCGCAGCCCATCCCCGCCCTGTCGTCCTGGTCCATGGAACCTTCGGGAACTCGATCGACAACTGGCTGGTTCTCGCCCCCTACCTCGTCAACCGGGGCTACTGCGTCTACTCGCTCGACTATGGGCAGCTGCCCGGCGTGCCGCTCTTCAACGGCCTCGGCCCGATCGACAGGTCGGCCGGTCAGCTCGCCACGTTCGTCGACCAGGTGCTCGCCTCCACCGGAGCGCCGAAGGCCGACATCGTCGGCCACTCCCAGGGCGGCATGATGCCCAACTACTACCTGAAGTTCCTCGGCGGCGCCGCCAAGGTGAACGCCCTGGTCGGGCTCGCGCCCGACAACCACGGCACCACTCTTCTCGGCCTGACGAAACTGCTGCCGTACTTCCCGGGCGCCGAGGACCTGCTGAACGCCAACACCCCCGGTCTCGCCGACCAGATGGCCGGATCCCCGTTCATCACCAAGCTCAACGCGGGCGGCGACACCGTGCCCGGGGTGCGGTACACGGTCATCGCGACCAGGTACGACGAGGTCGTGACCCCGTACCGCACGCAGTACCTGGACGGACCGAACGTACACAACGTGCTGCTCCAGGACCTGTGCCCGGTCGACCTGTCCGAGCATGTGGCGATCGGGACCGTGGACCGGATCGCCTACCACGAGGTGGCGAACGCCCTGGACCCGGCGCACGCCACCCCGACCACCTGCGCCTCGGTCATCGGCTAGGGCCCCGGGCTCGCTCCAGGTGCTCAGTCTCCGCGTCGGGTCGCGGCGGCGGCCCGGCGGCGGACCGAGGCGAACAACGCGGCCGAACCCACGGCAAGCGCGGCCGCACCGTCGTTGGCCAGGTAACGGGCACTGCCGTCGCCACCCGTCTCGGCGGGTCCTTCGTAGCCGCTCCTCAAGACCGTCTCAAGGACCCGCTCAGCAGGGATTGAGAACAACCGGCCGTACGGTGTGTACATGACCGCCGAAGCTTCCGAGAAGATCCGCCTCGCCACCCCGGCCGACGTCCCCGCCGTGCGGGCCGTCACCGACGCCGCCTACCGGCACTACATCGAACGCATCGGTCTCGTACCCGCACCGATGGAGGCGGACCACGCGGCGGATGTCGCCGCGGGCCGGGTGCACGTGACAGGGGTCTTGGACGTCGTCGGCGTCCTGGTCCTCGTACCGCACGACGACCACCTCTTCCTGGAGTCCGTCGCCGTCCACCCGGACGCGGCCGGCCGGGGAGTCGGCCGGCGGCTGCTCGCCCACGTGGACGCGTACGCCCGCAGTCTCGGCCTCCCCGAGATCCGGCTCTACACCAACGCCCTGATGTGGGAGAACCAGAAGCTCTACCCACGCTACGGGTACGAGCTGGTGGAGCGCCGTGTGGACGGCGCGTACGACCGCTTCCACTACCGCAAGCGGCTGGCCGGCTGATCGACTCCGTCAGTGGGGGATGGCACGATCGGCTCATGACGACGATCGACTGGGATTCCGCAGCCGACTCCTTCGACGAGGAGCCCGACCACGGGCTGCTCGACCCGGCGGTCCGGCATGCCTGGGCGCAGCGGCTGGAGAGCTGGCTGCCCGGTGAGCGCTCCGAGGTGCTCGACCTGGGATGCGGCACCGGAAGCCTTGCGCTGCTCGTCGCCGGGCAGGGACACCGGGTCACCGCCGTCGACCGGTCGCCGCGCATGGTGGAGCAGGCGCGGGCCAAGCTTGCCGGGACGGGTACCGGGGTGTTCCTCGGGGACGCGGCCCAACCACCGGTCGGAAAGCAGCAGTTCGATGTGATCATGGCCAGACATGTCGTGTTTCTGCTGCCTGATCCGGCGGCGGTCCTGTGCCACTGGTTCACCCTGCTGCGGCCCGGCGGCCGGCTGATCCTGATCGAAGGTGTCCGGGGCGGCGTCGGCCCCTCCGCCGAGCGGCTGACCGGACTTCTCTCCGGGCTCACCGAACGCATCCACCACGAGCGGCTCTCCGACGATCCGGCCCTGTGGGGCAAGCAGGTCGACGACGAGCGCTACGCTCTGGTGGCCCGCGCCGAACCGCCGCACCGGCACACCGAGGTCGTCGATGTGCATCTGATCCTCCGCCGCGGCCCGGAGGTCCTGCTCGCCCGCCGGGCCAATACCGGTTACGCGGACGGGCTGTTCAACGGCCCGTCCGGACATGTCGAGGACGGTGAGGACGTCCGCGAGGCGATGATCCGCGAGGCCGCCGAGGAGATCGGTGTCGAACTCGGCGCGGACGAGCTGCGGGTCGCCCTGGTCATGCAGCACCGGGGCCCCGGCGGCAGCCCCAGGACCGGCTGGTTCTTCGAGGCGGAGTACGACCCCGGCCGCCCGCCGTACAACCGCGAACCGGACAAGTGCTCCGAGCTGGCGTGGTTCCCGCTGGACGCCCTTCCGGACGACATCGTCGCCTACTGCAGGGCAGGGCTCGACGGCTACCGCGCGGGGGAGCACTTCCTGATCCACTGGCACGAGGACGGCGACACCGTGGCGTACCAGCCGCACGCGATCCGCCGCGCCGTCCCGCTGCCGGCCGGCGGGGCCCGCACCGGCGGGGTGCACCACATCGAACTGTGGGTGCCCGATCTGCCGGCGGCCGAGCAGGGATGGGGCTGGCTGCTCGGCGCGCTGGGCCATGTCCCGTACCAGCGCTGGGAACACGGGCGGAGCTGGCGGCGCGGCGACAGCTATGTGGTGGTCGAGCAGTCACCCGATCTGACCGGGGGGACGCACGACCGCCGCCGCCCCGGGCTCAACCACCTGGCGTTCCACGTCCGGGACCGGGCCACCCTCGACGCACTGGTGGCCGGGGCCCCGGAGCACGGCTGGCGGCCGCTCTTCCCGGACCGTTACCCGCACGCGGGCGGGGACGGGCACATCGCCGCGTATCTGGAGGACGCGGCGGGGTACGAGGTGGAGCTGGTCGCCGGAATCCGGCAAGCCCGCCCGGCGCCTCAGGACCCGGCGCCGCACACCGATGTATGGGCGCGGCGCCGGGACTAGGGTGCTGAAGATCTCGGCCGGATCAGGGAGCGGCGTTCGGTGCGTGCAGCTGCAAGGCGCCGGAGCGTCCTCGAATGGGGTCTCCCCTGCTCGAACGAAGCTGAGAGCTCGGGGAAGGAGCTATCAGGGCGTTTCGGCAACGCCGCAGATGTGCGTGCCGGGCGTCGCGAGCCCGGCCAAGATCTTCAGAACCCTCCTGGGTCCTGTCGTCAAACTGCCGTCTGCCGTGCGACGCACGGCCGCCCTTCGGGCGACGACGGCAGGTTGACGAAAGGACCTGGAGCTTGCGGCTCTCACTCACAGGGTGCGCTCAAGGCGGTCGGCCATCAGTCTGACGAAGCGTGACGGGTCGCCCAGTTCGCCGCCCTCGGCCAGCAGCGCCAGGTCGTGGAGGAGTTCGGCCGTCTCCTCCAGGCCGGTGCCGGAATCCTCGCCGCGTTCGGCGTGTGCCCGGTTGAGACCGCTGACCAGCGGGTGCTCCGGGTTGAGTTCGAGGATGCGCTTCACATGGGGGACGGGCTGGCCCATGGCGCGGTACATGTTCTCCAGGGCCGGCGTCACATCGTGCGTGTCCGAGACGATGCAGGCGGGCGAGACGGTGAGACGCGAGGAGAGCCGTACCTCCTTGACGGTCTCGCTCAGCCGGCCCGTCATCCAGGCGAGCAGATCCGCGTACTCCTGCTGCCGGTTCTCGCGCTCGGTCGCGGCCTCCTTCTTCTCCTCCTCGGTGCCGAGGTCGACCTCGCCCTTGGCGACGGACCGCAGCTTCTTGCCGTCGAACTCGGGCTCGGCCTCGACCCACACCTCGTCGACGGGATCGGTCAGCAGCAGCACCTCGACGCCCTTGGCCCGGAACGCCTCCATGTGCGGGGAGTTCTCGATGGCCTGCCGGGACTCGCCCGTGAGGTAGTAGATGTGCTCCTGGCCGTCCTTCATCCGCTCCACGTACTGCCGCAGCGTGGTCGGCTCGTCCTTGTCGTGGGTCGTGGCGAAGGAGGCGACACCGAGGATGGCGTCGCGGTTCTCGAAGTCGCTCAGCAGCCCCTCCTTGAGGACGCGGCCGAACTCCCGCCAGAACGTGGCGTAGCGCTCCGGGTCGGCGGACATCATGTCCTTGACCGTCGACAGCACCTTCTTCGCCAGACGCCGGTGCATCAACTGGATCTGGCGGTCCTGCTGGAGGATCTCGCGCGACACGTTGAGCGACAGGTCCTGAGCGTCGACGACGCCCTTGACGAAGCGCAGGTACGGCGGCATCAGCGCTTCGCAGTCGTCCATGATGAAGACGCGCTTCACATAGAGCTGGATGCCGCGCTTGTACCCCTGCATGAACAGGTCCTGGGGCGCGTGCGACGGGATGAAGAGGAGCGCCTGGTACTCGAAGGTGCCCTCCGCCTGCAGCCGGATGGTTTCGAGCGGGGCGATCCAGTCGTGGCTGATGTGCTTGTACAGCTCGTGGTACTCGTCGTCCGTGACCTCCTCGCGCGAGCGCGCCCAGAGGGCCTTCATCGAGTTGAGGGTCTCGGGTTCGCGCGGGGCGTCGTCGGCCCCTGCCCCGGAGTCCGCGGCGTCGTCGGCAGCGGTCTCCGGGGCCATCCTGACGGGCCAGGTGATGAAGTCCGAATACCGCTTGACGATCTCCTTGATCTTCCAGGGAGAGGTGTAGTCGTAGAGCCGGTCATCGGCGTCCTCCGGCTTGAGCCGGAGTGTGACCGAGGTGCCCTGGGGAGCGCCGTCTACGGTCTCGATCGTGTACGTGCCCTCGCCGGTCGACGTCCAGCGGGTGCCCTGGCTCTCGCCCGCGCGCCGGGTGAGCAGCGTGACCTCGTCGGCCACCATGAAGCTGGAGTAGAACCCGACACCGAACTGGCCGATCAGCCCTTCGGCCGCGGCGCTGTCCTCGGCCTCCTTGAGCTCCCGCAGGAACTTCGCTGTGCCCGAGTTCGCGATGGTCCCGATGAGCTGGACCACTTCGTCGTGCGACATCCCGATGCCGTTGTCCCGCACGGTCAGCGTACGGGCCTGTTTGTCGGTCTCGATGTCGATGTGGAGGTCGGACACGTCCGCGCCGAGCGAGTCGTCGCGGAGTGCTTCGAGCCGCAACTTGTCGAGCGCGTCGGAGGCGTTGGAGACGAGTTCGCGCAGGAACACGTCCTTGTTCGAGTAGATCGAGTGGATCATCATCTGCAGAAGCTGGCGCGCTTCCACCTGAAACTCGAACGTCTCAGTGGGCATAATCCGTGATTCCTTCTCAGGTCACCGGGTGGGGAACTGACCTGAGCACTGTAGATCAACTGGTCCTCGCGGGAGCTGCGTTCCGACAGTCAGGGGTCGTCCGTCGTGCGGTTCCGGCGGTAGGGCCGGACCGGATTCACAGAAATTCAGTACAAAGCGGGCGCGCTTTCCCTGGATGCGCCGACGGACGCGGCATCCGGGCTGTGGGCCCCGCCGTGCGGAACCCTCTGTTCCGCTGCGGCCGTCGAGCCGACGGCCGACGGAAACGGTGGACGGGGCTCCGGGTGGACCGTACAGCGGTCCGCCCAGGAACCCGGAACGAGTACCTCCGCCGGTCAGGCCAGCAGCGTCGCGAGGCCCTCCGCGCGGGCGAGGTCTTCCAGTTCGTCCAGCGCCCGGCGGGCCGCATCGGCCGCCGCCGGATCGCGCTCGGCGAGACCGCTCTCCTCGAATTCGTCCTCATCCAGCCGGAGTACGGACGAGCCGTCCGCCGACACCCACAGATCGAGATCCAGGTCCTCGACCAGAAGTTCCGCGTCCCGCAGCACGGCGGGACGGGTGATGTCGCAGTACCAGCCCTTGAGTTCGCCCGCGCCGGTACGGACCTCCTTCACGGCGAACCAGCGGTCGCGCCAGTAGTGCTCGGTGAACACATCGCCCGGCTCGAACCGTACGAAGCCGAAGTCACGGACCCCCGGCGCAGCCCAGGGCGCACGCACCGTCACCCGGGTGCCGTCGTCGCGGACCACATCCGCCGGGTAGCGGATCTTGGTCCGCCCGGCCTTCACCAGGGCGACCACCAGCGCGGTCTCAGCCGAGCTTGCGGACATAGCGCACCTCCGTGGCACAGATCTCGTAGCCGAACCATCGATTGACCGCCAGCATCGGACCGTTGTCCGCGTCGTTGCCGGTGTACGCGTCCGTGTACCCGGCGGCGCGCGCCCGGTGCAGCGAGTCGTTCTTCGCGAGCCTGGCCAGGCCCCGGTTGCGGTAGGCCCGGCGGGTTCCGGTCATCCCCGACATGTAGCGGGTCAGACCGTCGGTCTGCGCCGCGCTGAACGCCGCCACCTTCCCGTCGGCCACCACGACCGAAGTCAACTCGTGGTCGAGCCCGGGGTGGCGCCAGATCTGATTCAGCCAGTCCTCGTAGTCGGACAGTTCGGCCGGGGTGTCGCTCGGCTCGTCGGCCGTGGTCTCGGCATCCGCCTCGAAGAGCGGGCGCGGATCGTCCGCGAAGTCCGCGGCGGTACGCAGCTCGACGTCCGCCGGGAGTTCCTGACGGGGCGGCAGCGAGCCGTTGGCCAGGTCGAGGTGGAGGAAATGAGCCGAGCGGCTCGGCGCATAGCCGCGCTTCTCGGCGAACGCGCGATTCGACGGGGTGTCGAGCACCCAGGTGTAGATCGCGAGCGCTCCCTCCCGCGCCAGGTACTCCTCGGCCGTGTTCAGCAGCAACCCACCCGCCCCGTGCCCGGTGCGGTCCGGATGCGTGTACGGATTGCAGAACGCCTGGCCGGGTTCGGGGCTGTCGTGGACGAGACCGACCTGTGCGGTCCCGATGAGCTCACCGTCCTCCTCGGCGACCAGTAGCCGGTAGCGCTTGTCGGGATGGGCGGAGGCCAGATCGAAGGCGACCTGCTCGGGAGTTGTCACCATGTAGGGCAGTGCGGCACGCCGGACCTGCACCCAGGCCTCTGCGTCGGCGGGCAGGAAGTCGCGAACGAGGATAGTCATGGGCCGGACGTTACGCGTGGTCCCGCACGGGGCGCCGCTGATTTTCCGGCGGTGGGGGACAATCGGCGCGTGACCCTGAAGATCGCCCTTGATCCGGATTCCGGTACGGCCCCGTACGAGCAACTGCGCACACAGATCTCCGAACTGGCCCGCTCCGGCGCGCTGCCCGTCGGATTCAGACTTCCGACCGTACGCGGCTTCGCCGAGGAGCTCGGCCTCGCCGCGAACACCGTCGCCAAGGCGTACCGGGCGCTGGAGGCCGACGGGGTGATCGAGACCCGTGGCCGCAATGGCACGTTCATCGCCGCTGCCGGTGATGCGGCGGACCGGCATGCGGCGGCCGCGGCGCAGGAATACGCGGAGCAGGCCCGGAGACTGGGCCTGTCCCGGTCCGAGGCGCTGTCCCTGGCCGAGGACGCGGTACGGGCGGCGTACGCGGCGCGATGAGTCGGGGGCCTGGGCGGGGCACAGCCCGGCACCGTCCGGCCGCCGGTCTGCCCTCAGACGCCGGACGGGCCTGAAGGGCGTCCTCGAGCGCCGGACGGGCTTGGTTCTGCCGGGCTCAGAGGTACAGGCCCGCGTCCGCACCGGAATCCTGCTTCGGCACCGACGCGGGACCGCTGCCGCGCCGCAGCGCGTACAGCTCGGCGAGCGTGGCGCCCTCGCGGCCCAGCCCTTCCTCCGTACCCAGCCAGGCCGCCGCCTCCTTGCGGGTCAGTGAGCCCACTTCGATCCTGGCGAGGCAGCGGCCGGGCCTGACCACGGCCGGATGGAGCCGCTCCAGGTCCTCGTTGGTGGTGACGCCCACCAGTACATTGCGGCCCTGGCCCAGCAGCCCGTCGGTGAGGTTCAGCAGCCGGGACAGCGCTTGGCCCGCCGCGTGCTTGGCCTCGCCGCGGATCAACTCGTCGCAGTCCTCCAGAAGCAGCAGTCGCCAACGGCCCTTCGCCGTGCCGTCGTCCTCACCGATCGCGATGTCCATCAGATAGCCGACATCGTTGAAGAGCCGCTCCGGATCGAGCACGCAGTCGACCTGGCACCAGTCCCGCCACGAGCGCGCCAGCGTGCGCAGCGCGGACGTCTTGCCGGTGCCGGGCGGGCCGTGCAGCAGGAGCAGCCGGCCGGCGATGTCGTCGGGCGTGACCTTCATCAGCCGGCCCATGGCATCGGCCACCGGTGCCGTGTAGTTGTTGCGGACCTCGTCCCACGTACCGGCGGCGATCTGCCGGGTGGTGCGGTACGGGCCGCGGCGCGGGGACACGTACCAGAAGCCCATCGTCACATTCTCGGGCTGCGGTTCCGGTTCGTCCTGGGCGCCGTCCGTCGCCTGGCCGAGGATTCTCTGCGCCAGCTCCGGGCTGGTCGCGGTGACCGTGACATCGGCGCCGCGGTTCCACCGCGAGATGAGCAGCGTCCAGCCGTCGCCCTCGGCGAGCGTGGCGCTGCGGTCGTCGTCGCGGGCGGCGCGCAGCACCTTGGCGGCCGGGGGCAGCAAGGTGGCCGCTGCCTTGACGCGATCGAGGGAGGAGCTGTGCGAGTACGGCTGCTCGCCCGTCGCGAAGCGGCCGAGAAACAGCGCGTCGACGACGTCGGACGGGGAATCGCTGTCGTCGACGGTGAGCCGGATCGGGAGAGCGGACTCAGGGTTGGCAGACATGACGCCCATGATCCGGCAAGGGGGCACCCGGCGCACCCAGGTTTCGCCACCTTCCTCCCCGCTTCCGGCGGGCGGACCGCGGACATGACGCGAACTCAGCGGGGCGCGCGGGCGAACTCATTGGGCAAACTTGGCATGGACACTTCCGGTAGAGGTGTGGGTACTGCTACCACGGACACGGCAGACCAGGCGGAGATCCTGCCGGTCGGTCCAAGGAGGTTCCATGAAAATGTCCAGACTCGTGGCGTTCTCGTCCTCGCTCCTGCTCGGTGCCGTACTCGCTCTGACCGGAGCGGCCACCGCCAATGCCGCACAGTCTGTTCAGGCCGTCGACTACGTCGCCCTCGGCGACTCGTACTCCTCGGGTGTCGGATCCGGCAGTTACGACAGCGCCAGCGGTGACTGCAAGCGCAGTACCAAGGCCTACCCCGCACTCTGGGCCGCCGCCAACTCGCCCTCGTCCTTCGGCTTCACCGCTTGCTCCGGTGCCCGCACGGGTGATGTCAAGGCCAACCAGCTCGGCCCCCTCAATGCCTCGACCGACCTCGTCTCGATCTCCATCGGCGGCAATGACGCGGGTTTCTCCGACGTCATGACCACCTGTGTCCTCCAGTCGGAGGCCACCTGCCTCAGCCGGATCGCCACGGCCCGCAGCTATGTCGACACCACCCTGCCCGGCAACCTCGACTCGGTGTACTCGGCGATCCGGACCAAGGCGCCGTCCGCTCATGTCGTCGTCCTCGGCTACCCGCGCTTCTACAAGATCGGTGGCAGCTGTGTCGTCGGCCTGAGCGACAAGGTGCGCACCGCGATCAACGGTGCCGCCGACTACCTCAATGCGGCGACCGCCAAGCGCGCCGCCGACCACGGCTTCACCTTCGCCGATGTCACGGGGAACTTCACCGGGCACGAGATCTGCTCCGGAAGCGCCTGGCTGCACAGCCTCAACTGGCTCGACATCGGTGAGTCGTACCACCCCACCGCAGCCGGACAGTCGGGCGGCTACCTGCCCGGCCTCAAGTCGGCTGTCTGACCCCCCACCCAGTACATACGCCGGGCCCGTTCGACCGTCTGACGGGCAGGAGGCCCCGTACGCAGGGGCCTCCGTCCGGCGCCCCGTCGGTTCATCGCGGGCGAGCCACTTCCGTTCTGTCCAACTCGCCCTGGAATGAGGCGGATTCAGTGGTCGGTCGTCAGCCTCCGTATGTGTGTGCTCAATCCTGCGACCGGGATACACGAGTGTCGTCGCGGGGGGATAGGGTTAACCTGCCCGGGCCGGGTGCCCTCGTACGGGTGGGGAGTGACATGGAACAGATAACGGTGCGCAGCAGGCCGCGTGTGCCTGCCATCACATGCGGGAGCAGTGCGACGAGTTCGCGCCTCGACCGCCATCTCGCGGTGCTCGGCGGACCTGCCGTCCCGCAGCGGGAGGCCGCGGAGGCGACGCTGCTGATGCGTGAGCTCACCTCGCGCGATGCCGCCCACAGCCATCGGAGCAAGAGTGCGCGGGTCTCGCTCTTCGCGCCGCTGCGGCGACTGCGACGCTCGCTCTTCGGCAGCCGCCACTGACCCGACGGCACGTCACGACCGCGCTTCGGTCCACCGCCCGGGCTCCCCGGCCAGGGTCCGTCGCCCCAGGCCCCCCGCTCGGGGCCGCGCAGGCGATCACACCGTCCCGGCGCTGCGCTGCTGTCTGCTCTCCCGTCATCCCCAGGGCTCGCAGTAGCGCTTCGGTGTGTTCGCCGGGCACGGCGGAACACCGCTCGGCAACCAGAGCGCGCTGGACGCCGCCGTGATGACGGCGACCATGCCGGAGTTCCTGCGCGAGGAAGATCTCGCGCCCTCGGGGCGGCTCCACCGGTTGATCGACAACGGCGGCGACATCTCCGGCATCACCCCGGAGACCGCCGAGATCCCGTACCACGTACGCGAAGGCGGCCCGGCCCGCGTGCAGGTGCTGCTCGACAAGGTCATCGCCCTCTCCGGGGCTGCGGCCAGGGTGAGCCGGACGACGGTGCGTCACCGCATCACCTCTCGCCGAGGGCCCCGGCCGATCGATCTGGACCGGGTCTTCGGCCGGGCGCTGCGCCGGGTGATGGACTCCTTCGACCGGTAGCGAGTGGGTCCAGGGCGCCCGGTCAAAGGAGCGCGAACTGCCCGTCCGGGCCCTCCTCCTGATGGTCGAGCACCGATGCGGGCCGCCGGGCCGCCGCCGGGACCGGCAGGACGCCCGCCGCGCGGAGGTCGTCGGCCGTGATCTGCGGGCCGTCGGCCAGGCCCTCCTGCCGTGGCCGGAGTCCGTCGAGCAGGGCGAGCACGGTGATCAGTTCCAGCAACTCCGAGGTCCACTCCTGGGGCCAGGCCCGGGGCCTGACCGCTTCCAGGCCGTCCAGGTCCTCCGCTCCGGCCGCCGCCGTACGGCGCCCGAACCACAGCTCCAGCATCCGGACCCCGCCCACCCGGAACTCCCATGCCCCGCCCGGCACGGGCGAGATACGGCCCGTGCCCAGCGTCAGCGTCTCGTCGTCGGGGTCGTACTCCAAGGCAGTCGGTACGGGCGGTGGGCCGTCAGTGCGCCTCCACCGTCACCGAGAAGGAGAACCGGTCGCCCCGGTAGCGGATCTGCGCCACATCCACCACCCGGCCGCTCTCGTCGTACGTCACGCCCGTGTAGAACAGGATCGGGCTCAGCAGCGGCACCTGGAGGAGTCCGGCGGTGGCCGGGTCGGCGAGGCGCGCCTCGACCGTGTCGGTGATGCGCGCGATCCGGACACCGACCCGGTCGCGCAGCACCTTGGTCATCGGCCAGCGTTCGAGATCGGCCACATCGAGCCGGGCCGCGACCTCGGGATGCAGCGCGTTCTCCGCCCAGTTGGTGGGCTCGTCGCTCTCCCCGTCGCGGCGCAGCCGGCGGTAGCTGACGACCTCCGCACAGTCGGGGAAGTACTCGGTGAGGTCTCCCGGCACGGCGAGCGGACCATGTCCGAGGACCACGGTCCGCTCGCCCGACTGCTGGGCCACGATCGCATCGATCGAGCCCAGCAGCCGGACCGGTGACACCCGGCGGGCGCGCGGCTCGATGAAGGTGCCGCGCCGCCGGTGCCTGCTGATCAGCCCTTCCGTCTCCAGCTCCTTGAGCGCCTGGCGCATCGTCAGGACGCTGACGCCGTAATGCGCGGCGAGCTGTTCCTCGGTCGGCAGCCGCGCCGATGCGTCCTTGGCGCGGCCCAGTATCGAGGCGCGCAACGACTGCGAGACCTGGTACCACAGCGGCAGTTTGCGGTTCAGGACCAGCGAATCGGGGGCGAAGGCATGCCCCTGGGGCATCTTGGGCATCTGAGGCACCTGGGTCACCTGGTCTCTCCGTACTGCGACACAGCGGACGCGACGACGCGGGGGCCGGGAAGCGGCGTCGTTGCCTACGGCCTGAAGTTGCGGCTCAGACCCTGCCACACGTCGTCGTAGCCACGCTGCAGATGGCCGGCGGTCGCCGCCTGCCCGGTCGCCGTCACCGGCCAGCGGGTCTCGAACATGAAGGCGAGACCGTCGTCGATCTTCTGCGGCTTCAGCTCCGCCTCGCTCGCCCGGTCGAAGGTCTCCCGGTCCGGGCCGTGCGCCGACATCATGTTGTGCAGCGAGCCGCCGCCCGGGACGAAGCCGCCCTTGCCGGCCGTCTTCGCGTCGTACGCGCCCTCGATGAGGCCCATGTACTCGCTCATCACATTGCGGTGGAAGTACGGCGGCCGGAAGGTGTCCTCGCCGACCAGCCAGCGCGGCGCGAAGACGACGAAGTCGACGCCGGCCAGACCGGGGGTGTCGGACGGGGAGGTCAGCACCGTGAAGATCGACGGGTCGGGGTGGTCGTAGCTGATCGAGCCGATGACATTGAAACGGTGCAGGTCGTAGACGTACGGGGTGTGGTTGCCGTGCCAGGCGACCACGTCCAGCGGTGAGTGGTCGTAGGTCGCGGACCAGAGGTTTCCGCAGAACTTGTTGATCACCTCCACCGGGCGGTCGTCGTCCTCGTACGCGGCGACGGGGGCGAGGAAGTCCCGGGCGTTCGCCAGGCCGTTGGCGCCGATCGGGCCGAGGTCGGGCAGGGTGAACGGCTGGCCGTAGTTCTCGCAGACATAGCCGCGGGCGGTGGCATCCAGCAGCTCCACGCGGAAACGGACACCGCGCGGGATCAGTGCGATGTGCCCCGGTTCGGCGCGCAGCAGGCCCAGTTCGGTACGGAGCAGCAGGCCGCCCTGCTCCGGGACGATCAGCAGCTCGCCGTCCGAGTCGCTGAAAACCCGGTCGGTCATGGACGAGTTGGCGTGATAGAGGTGCACGGCCATGCCGGTGCGCTGTGTCGCGTCGCCGTTGCCGCCGAGGGTCCACAGACCGGCCAGGAAGTCCGTCCCGGTCACGGGCGCGGGGAGTGGATCCCAGCGCAGCCGGTTGGGGTCGGGCACGGATTCGGTGAACGGGGCGGTGCGCACCGCGCCGTTGTCGATGCGGACGAACGGGGGATGAGCGGCCGACGGGCGGATCCGGTAGAGCCAGGAACGGCGGTTGTGTACCCGCGGTTCGGTGAAGGCCGAGCCGCTCAGCTGCTCCGCGTAGAGCCCGAGCGGCGCGCGCTGAGGCGAGTTGCGGCCGTGCGGCAGCGCTCCTGGCACTGCCTCCGAGCTGTGTTGATTGCCGAAACCGGCGGAATGCTCAAGCCCTTCCGCGGTCTTCCTTGCCTGCTCGATGCCGCTCATGTGCGCTCCCGGTGCCGAAGTAATCCTATGGACAACCGTAGGAATCGGATCGAGGCGCGTCAACGGCATTCGTGGTGCACAGGGGGTTCCAAAAGTTGAACAATGCTCTACTCTCGCGCACATGTCGTGGACACGTAGACTTCTGGTGGTCCTGGCGGCGCTCGCCGCCGCCCTCCTCGCGGCTCCGGCCGCCCAGGCGCACGAGGAACGTCCGGTCGCCCTGCCCGACGGAACCGGCAGCGTCCCCGTGTACCGCACCGGCGAACCGGATCTGCTGGTCTGCAAGAGCGACCGGGCGGACTTCGAGCGCCGCATATCCGGCTTCCCCGACGGGCTGCGGGCCCGGAACCTGCAGCTGTTCGACCGGTGCCAGAAGTCCGGCTACCGCCATCTGCAGCAGGCCGTCGACGCGGTCGGCAGGCCCGGTATGAACATCGCGATCCTGCCCGGCCTGTACGAGGAGGAGCCCTCACTGCCCAAACCGGCGGGGGAGTGCACTCGCCTGAAGGCGCCCAACTCCAAGCTCGGCTACCAGATCCTGTCCTACGCGCAGCAGGCGCAGTGCCCGCACAACCAGAATCTGGTGGCGATCCTCGGCAAGAAGAACCTCCAGATCGAGGGGACGGGCGCCGAGCGCACGGATGTCGTCATCGACGCCAAGTACCAGAAACTCAACGCGATCCGCGCGGACGGCTCGGACGGTATCTACTTCAAGAACTTCACCGCCCAGCGCACCACGTTCAACTCCCTGTACGTCCTGGCGCAGGACGGCTTCGTCATCGACTCCGTCCTCACCCGGTGGAACGACGAGTACGGCTTTCTGACCTTCGCGAGCGACCACGGGCTGTACAAGAACTGCGAGTCGTACGGAAACGGCGACTCCGGCATCTACCCCGGTAGCGCGTCCGACATCAACGACGGGTACGGCTACAAGGTCCCGCGCTACTCGATCGAGATCACCGGCTGCCGCAGCCACCACAACATGGTCGGCTACTCCGGCACCGCGGGCGACTCCGTCTACGTTCACGACAACGAGTTCGACCACAACATGGGCGGCGCCTCGATGGACAGCGCCTTCCCCGGCCACCCAGGACTGCCGCAGAATCACGCCCGCTTCGAACGCAACCTGATCCACGACAACAACGCCGACTACTACCCGTATGTCGCCGACGGGACCTGCGCCAAGCCGCCCGTGGACCGCGGCTACGAGGACGGGGTCGTCTGCCCGCAGATCTCCATGCCGCCGGGCTCCGGCATCATCACCGCCGGCGGCAACTGGAACCTGTACGAGAACAACTGGATCTACGGGCAGGAGCGCGCCGCCTTCTTCCTGACCGCGGTCCCCGCCTTCATCCGCGGCGAGAGCGCGCTGTCCAAGCAGACCGACACCTCCCACCACAACCGGTACGCGGGCAACCACCTCGGCACGGACAGGGCGGGCAACTCCCGGCCCAACCGCACCGACGTGTTCTGGGACGGCCAGGGCGACGGCAACTGCTGGCAGTCGGACACCGGGCCGTCCTCCCCGCGCGCCCTGCCCACCTGCGGCTCCGATCGCGGCGCCGTGTCCGGACGCACCGACCGGCTCGTCGGCGAACCGGTCAAGCTCGCCCAACTGCTGGTCTGCGCCGACTACAACGTGCAGGCACGACGGCTGCCTGCCGGCTGCGACTGGTACGGAGCACGCGGCATCGAGCGCATCGAGGTACAGGTGACGCTGGCGATCGCGGTAGTGCTCGCGCTGGTCGGCGGGGTGCTGTGGTGGCGCAGACTGCGCGGCAGCGGGCTCGCCACCGCGCTCACAGTGCTCGGCGCGATCGGCCTCGGGCTGGATGTGGCCGGATCGACGACGGGGTTTGCCTCCACCTATGTGCCCGCGCTGGCACTGCTGCTGACCGGGGTGTGGTGGACCGGGACCGGGCTGGTGCTGCGGGGCGAACGGCCCTGGCTGGGCTGGACCACGGTGGTCCTGGGTGCGCTCACCCTGCTCGACGCCGTCGACAAGGCCGTGTTCATGATCCCGTGGATTCCGCTCAGCCCGGCCTGGGTCCGTGGTCTGCTCGGTGTGATCTGGGTGGTGTGGGCCGTCGTGGCCGCCGCCAGGCACGGCGAACGGGGAGCGCCGGGCGAACAGGGAGCGCCGGAGGAGGGCCCTGCTCCGGACGCGGGCGTGGAAGCGCCTGCCGCTCCGGGCGTCGCTCCGGCCCCCGCCCAGGAAGGAGACGCATCGTGAAGGATTCCCGCAGGCGACTGCTGCCCGCCCGGCCGGGCGTCTCAGCCGTCACCGTGCTCATCGCAGGCGCGCTCGTGTTCGGTGCGAGCGCCTGTGGTGGGCGGCCCACCACTCACCACAAACCCGGCACCAGCCATGAGCAGGCCGGTGGCAGCGTCGGCCGGCTCCTCGCCGCCGCCGACGGCTCCGGCCACCGGCTGCGTCAGGTCGACGCCAAGGATGCTCCCGGGGTGACGGTCTCCGTCCGGCGGGACTCCGAGGACGGCTGGAACGTCCGTCTCTCCGTACGCAACTTCCGGTTCACCCCGGACAGCGTGGGCGGCGCCGCTCTCCTCGGGCGCGGCCACGCCCGCCTCTTCCTCGACGGCCACCCCCTCGCCCGGGTCTACGGCTCCTGGTACCACCTCCCCGACTCCCTCGTCCGCAGCGCCGGCGGCGGCGCCGGCCTCACCGCCCGCCTCTACGCCGACGACCACACCGCCTGGGCCGTGAACTCCGCCCCGATCCAGGCCACCACCTCCCTTACCGCTGCCTCCGCACAGTCCACCGCCCCCGCGCCGCACCAACCGGAAACGCCCCGGCCCGACACGACCCTTGAGATCGTCGTCTCCCACGGCAAGGTCAGCCCCGCCCCCGGCCGCACCGAGATCAAGAAGGGCCGGATCATCGAACTCCGGGTCCGCAGCGACCACGCCGACACCCTCCACGTCCACGGCTACGACAAGGAGGCCCGGCTGCCCGCAGGAAAGACCGTCACCCTCACGTTCACCGCCGACCGCACCGGGCTCTTCGAAGTCGAGACACATGAGTCCGACCTGCTCCTGACCCAGCTCGTCGTACGGTGAGCGTCCTCGCCCATGGCATCGGCGCCCAGCACGACCTTCCGCTGTCCCCCTTCTACGCCTTCGCCGGTGCCTTTGCCGCGCTCTTCGTCTCCTTCCTCGCTCTCGGCCTGCTCTGGTCCTCCTCCCGATTCCGCGGCGACCGGGCGGGCCGCCCGCTCCCGGCCGCCGTCCAGCGCCTCGCCGACGCACGCCCCACCCGTATCGCCGTGCGCGTACTCGGGCTGGCCGCCGCCCTGTTCGTCACGCTCCACCTCCTCCTCGGTCCGGACGACCCGGACCGCAACCCGGCGCCCGGCGCCGTCTACGTACTCCTCTGGGTCGGGCTCGTCCCCGCCTCACTCCTGCTCGGCCCCGTCTGGCGACTGCTGAACCCGCTCCGTACCGTCCACCTCCTCGGCTGCCGCGTGCTCGGCCGTGATCCCGCCGCAGGCCACCCCCTTCCCGTACGCCTCGGTCTTTGGCCCGCCGCGGCCGGACTCCTGGCCTTCACCTGGCTCGAACTCGTCGCCCCGGACCCCGCATCGACCACCGCCCTCCTCTTCTTCCTCTCCCTCTACGCCGCCGTCCACCTCGCAGGCGCCGCCCGCCACGGCGCCGGATGGTTCGACCACGCGGACGCCTTCGAGGTCTACTCGGGGCTGCTCGCCCGGCTCTCCCCGCTCGGCCGTCGCCCCGCCGACCGCCGCCTCGTACTCCGCTCCCCTTTCAATGGCCTCGATGCCACCCCGCAGACCCCAGGACTCGTCGCCACCGTCTGCGTCATGCTCGGCTCCACCGCCTACGACGGCTTCTCGGACGCCCCCTCCTGGATCGCCGCGGTCCAGACCTCACCCCTGGGCCGCACCACCGCGGCCACGCTCGGACTCCTGGGCGCCGTCGCCCTCGTCGCCACCCTCTATGCCCTCTGCGCCGGCGCCACCCGGCTGATCTCCGGTCAACTCCGCCACCCCCTCACCGCCTTCGCGCACTCACTCGTCCCGATCGCCCTCGGCTATCTCATCGCCCACTACTTCACGCTCTTCGTCACCGAAGGACCACGCACAGTCATGGTGGCATCCGGCACCGACAATCCCGTCCCGCCCGAGCCGCCCCTGGGTCCGGGCGGCGTCGCCACGCTCCAGGTCGCCGCGATCGTCCTCGGCCACGTACTCGGCGTCATCGCAGCCCACGACCGGTCCGTGCGCCTCTTCCCGCCCGGCCGCGCCGTCGCGGGGCAACTCCCGCTGCTGGCCCTGATGATCACCTACACCATCGGCGGGCTGTCCCTGCTCATCGCGTGAGGGCCGTACCGGCACCGACCTGCCACCCGCAGAGGAGACCCACGGCATCATGGATCCCGTGCCCCATGCGAACACGAACCTCCGCCGCGCCCCCGTGCAGCAGCGCAGCGCCGAGCGCCTCGCCCGGATACTCGATGCCTGTGCCGAACTCCTCGACGAGACCGGATACGAGCAGCTGTCCACCCGTGCCGTCGCCGTCCGCGCCGAGGTCCCCATCGGTTCCGTCTACCGGTTCTTCTCCAACAAGCGCGCGCTGACCGATGCGCTCGCCCGGCGCAATCTGGACAGCTACGCCGAACGCATCACCACCCGCCTCGCCGCCATCCCGGACGCCGACTGGCGCAGCGCCATCGATGCCGTCCTGGACGAATACCTGGCCATGAAGCGCTCCGTGGCCGGCTTCGCACTCGTCGACTTCGGCGCTCCGGCCCCCGACGACGACCCGGCCGGTGACGCCAACCACCGGGTCGCCGGCCGGCTCACCGAACTGCTCTCCGGGTATCTCGGCCGCGCCCCCGACGAGGAGCTGCTCCGGACGATCCTGGTCTGCGTGGAGGCCGCCGACGCACTCCTCCAACTCGCCTTCCGCACCGACCCGTCGGGCGACCGGGCCATCGTCGGTGAGACCCGCGTCCTGCTCCGCGCCTACCTCGCGCAAGTCCTGGACTGACCGCGAGGGCCTCGTCCCACGGCCCGTCTCCCGGCCCGCCCCACGCCGCCCCAAGGTCCGGCGATATCGGCGCGACAACACCTCCCCGCCATGCGTACCGGTCGGTATGCTCGGCCGTGCTTGCCCACGTACGCGCGCCACCGCTGTCGCCGCCCCGGGGAGGGCCCATGTCGCACGACCCCAGCAGCTCCCGCACCGCCCTGCGCATCTGCCCCCTCTGCGAGGCCACCTGCGGACTCACCCTCACCATCGAGGGGACCAGGATCACCGGCGCCCGGGGGGACCGGGACGATGTCTTCAGTCGCGGCTTCATCTGCCCCAAGGGCGCGTCCATCGGCGGGCTCGACGCCGATCCCGACCGGCTGCGCACCCCGCTCGTCCGAAAGGACGGCGTCCTGACGGAGGCGAGCTGGAGCGAGGCGTTCGACGCGATCGCCCGCGCCCTGCCCGCACTGACCGAGGAGCACGGGCAGCAGGCCGTCGGCGTCGTCCTCGGCAACCCGAACGTGCACACCATGGCCGGCGCGCTCTACCCGTCCGCGCTGCTCTCCGCCCTCCGCACCCGGGCCCTGTTCACCGCGAGCACCCTCGACCAGATGCCCAAGCACGTCTCCAGCGGACTGCTCTTCGGCGACCCGAACGCCATCCCGGTGCCCGACCTCGACCGCACCGGCCATCTGCTGCTCCTCGGCGCCAACCCCCTCGAATCCAACGGCAGCCTCTGCACCGCCCCCGACTTCCCCGGCAAACTCAAGGCGCTGCGCCGCCGCGGCGGCACTCTCACCGTCGTCGACCCGCGCCGCACCCGCACCGCCCGCCTCGCCGACCGGCACGTCGCCATCCGGCCCGGCACCGACGCCCTTCTCCTCGCCGCACTCACCCACGTACTCTTCGAGGAGAAGCTCGCCGACCCCGGCGCACTCGCCGAGCATGTCGAAGGGCTCGGCGAAGTGGCCGGAGCGGTCCGGGAGTTCACGCCCGAGGCGGTCTCCGAAGCGTGCGATGTGGACGCCGCGACCATCCGTACGATCGCCCGGGAACTCGTCGCCGCCCCCACCGCCGCCGTCTATGGACGCATCGGCAGCTGCACCGTCGAACACGGCACCCTCGCCAGCTGGCTCATCGACGTCCTCAACATCCTCACCGGCAACCTCGACCGTCCCGGCGGTGCGCTCTTCCCGCTCTCCGCCACCGCCCGCGCTCCCCGTCCGGCCGCGCCCGGCAAGGGCTTTGCCCTCGGGCGCTGGTCGAGCCGGGTCTCCGGACACCCCGAGGCCAAGGGCGAACTGCCCATCTCCGCGCTCGCCGAGGAGATCGAGACGCCGGGGGAGGGCCGGATCCGCGCCCTGATCGTCCTGGCCGCCAACCCCGTACTCTCCGCACCCGACGGCGACCGACTCGACCGGGCTCTCGACGGTCTCGACTTCATGGTCAGCGTCGACCCGTACCTCAATGAGACCTCATGCCACGCGCACGTGGTGCTGCCCCCGCCGCCGCCCTCGCAGAGCGCCCACTTCGACTTCGCGTTCAACGCCTTCGCCGTGCACAACCAGGTCCGCTACACCCGACCCGCCGTCCCCCTCGACGACGGTCTGCTCGACGAGAGCGAGATCCTCGCCCGGCTCGTCCTCGCCGTGTCCGGGATGCACGGCACCGACCCGTCCGCGGTTGATGCCGTGGTCATCGACCGGATGCTGACCAGGGCCGTCGGCGACCCGCACTCGCCCGTGCACGGCCGCACGCCCGCCGAACTCGCCGCGTCCCTCACCGGCCGCACCGGACCCGAACGCCGCCTCGACCTGATGCTCCGCCTCGGCCCGTACGGCGAGGGCTTCGGCGCCGCCCCCGACGGCCTCACGCTGGGGCGGCTGCTCGCCCACCCGCACGGCATCGATCTCGGCCCGCTCCGGCCCCGGATCCCGGAGGTCCTCACCACCCGCAGCGGACGCATCGAACTCCTCCCCGCACCGATCGCCGCCGATCTGCCGAGGCTCCGCCACGCCCTGGCCGACCGCCGCGGACCGGGCGCACTCCTTCTCATCGGCCGCCGCCATCTGCGTTCCAACAACAGCTGGATGCACAACATCGCGGAGCTGAGCGGCGGCTCGAACGTCTGCACCCTGCAGATGCACCCCGCCGACGCGGCCCGGCTCGGACTGACGGACGGCCGCCCGGCCACGGTCACATCGGACGGCGGCTCGGTGACCGCCCCGGTCGAGCTCACGGAAGGCGTACGCACCGGGGTGGTGAGCCTCCCGCACGGGTGGGGGCACAACCGCCCCGGCACCCGGCTGTCCATTGCCGCGGCCCGCCCCGGCGTCAACGTCAACCAGCTTCTCGACGGCAGCCGGCTCGACCCGCTCTCCGGCACCGCCGTGCTCAACGGCATCCCGGTGGCGGTGGCGCCCGCCACGGCGTCCGATGCCATGAGCCAGGGGGTGCCACCGGCTGTGCCCATCACGTGACCACCGCGTTGACCTGGTGTTTTGCTCTTATTGCTCGCATGTCAACATCTTGTTAACGCTGCGAGGCGCGCCCTAACGTCATCCGCACCGCCGACTCCGGTGGGAGTTCAAGGGTGAGCGATAGGTATCCCACATGCTGACAATCCTCGGCTTTGCCATGATTGCGACCTTCCTGGTCCTGATCATGATGAAGAAGATGTCGCCGATCGCGGCGCTGGTCCTGATCCCCGCACTGTTCTGCGTCGCCGTCGGGAAGGGTGCGAAGCTCGGCGACTACGTCATCGAGGGCGTCGGCAATCTGGCCCCGACCGCCGCGATGCTGATGTTCGCCATCGTCTACTTCGGCGTGATGATCGACGTCGGCCTCTTCGACCCGATCGTGCGGGGCATCCTGCGCTTCTGCAAGGCCGACCCGATGCGGATCGTGATCGGTACGGCGGTGCTCGCCGCGATCGTCTCGCTCGACGGTGACGGCTCCACCACCTTCATGATCACCGTCTCGGCGATGTATCCGCTCTACAAGCGCCTCAAGATGAGCCTGGTCGTGATGACCGGTGTCGCCGCCACGGCGAACGGCGTCATGAACACCCTTCCCTGGGGCGGCCCCACTGCCCGTGCCGCCACCGCGCTCAAGCTGGACGCGGGCGACATCTTCGTCCCGATGATTCCCGCGCTCGGCGTCGGACTGGTCGCCGTTCTGCTCCTGGCCGTCGTTCTGGGCCGGCGCGAGCGCAAGCGGCTCGGCACGCTCACCCTCGACGAGGTGCTGGTCACGGAGACGGTCACGGAGTCGGAGACGGTTCTCGTCGGGGCGGGCGGCGGCAGCGGCCGTACCCGCAAGAGCCCCGGCGGAAGCGGAAGCGGAAGCGGTACGGGCACGGGCGCTGTCGGCGACGAGGCGGCAGAGGACGAAGCGGATGCGGACGAGGGCTTCAAGGGCCTGGACCCGGCCCGCGCCACCCTGCGCCCGAAGCTCTACTGGTTCAACGCGGGCCTCACCGTCGCCCTGCTCACCGCGATGATCATGGAACTGATGCCGATCCCGGTGCTCTTCCTGCTCGGCGCGGCCCTCGCCCTCACCGTCAACTTCCCCCACATGCCCGACCAGCGGGCCCGTATCGCCGCCCACGCCGACAACGTCCTCAATGTCTCCGGCATGGTCTTCGCCGCCGCCGTCTTCACCGGCGTCCTCTCCGGCACCGGCATGGTCGACCACATGGCCGACTGGCTCGTCGGCGCGATCCCCGACGGCATGGGCCCGCACATGGCCATCGTCACCGGCATCCTGAGCATCCCGCTGACGTACTTCATGTCCAACGACGGCTTCTACTTCGGCGTCGTCCCCGTGCTCGCCGAGGCCGGTGCCGCCCACGGTGTCTCCCCGCTGGAGATCGCCCGCGCCTCCCTGGTCGGGCAGCCCCTGCACATGTCGTCCCCGCTGGTCCCGGCCGTCTATGTCCTCGTCGGCATGGCGAAGGTCGAGTTCGGCGACCACACCAGGTTCACCGTCAAGTGGGCCGCGCTCACCTCACTCGTGGTGCTCTGCGCCGGACTCCTCTTCGGAATCATCTGACCGTGCCCCGTACACAAGAGCCCGGCAGGAGCTGGCTGCTGCGCCTCGTCATCGCCTTCGCCTTCGCGCAGGGGGCGGTGTCGATGGCGCGGCCCGCCGTCTCCTACCGGGCTCTTTCACTGGGCGCGGAAGAGCCCGCCATCGGTGTGATCGCGGGGGTGTACGCGCTCCTGCCGCTCTTCGCCGCCGTCCCGCTCGGGCGCAGGACCGATCACGGCCGGTGCGCACCCCTGCTGCCGATCGGCGTCGTTCTGATCGCAGGAGGCTGCGCCCTCAGCGGCAGGGCGGACTCATTGACGGCGATGGCGGCCTGGAGCGGTGTGATGGGGCTCGGTCACCTCTGCTTCGTCATCGGCGCCCAGTCGATCGTCGCCCGGCAGTCGGCGCCGGACGAACAGGACCGCAACTTCGGCCACTTCACCATCGGCGCCTCCCTCGGCCAGCTCATCGGTCCGATCGCCGCCGGGTATGTGATCTCCGAGCGGGACGGCGCCATGGCCCGTACGAGCGCACTCGCCCTGACCGTCTCGGCAGCCGTCGCCGCCGTCTCCTTCGTCTCGCTCTGCCGCATCGAGCACCGCTCCGCGCCCACGGCCCGGCGCGCGGATCCGGTCAACAAGGTTCCCGTCGGCCGCATCCTGCGCGCCCGCGGGGTTCCGGCCGGGATCTTCATCAGCCTCGCCGTGCTCTCCGCCACGGATATCCTCACCGCGTATCTGCCCGTCGTCGGCGAGCACCGGGGCATCGCCCCCGCCACCATCGGGCTGCTGCTCAGTCTGCGCGCCGCCGCCACCATCGCCTGCCGCCTGGTGATGACCCCGATGCTCCGCGTCCTCGGCCGCACAGCGCTGCTCACCGCGACCTGTCTGCTGGCCGGAATGCTCTGCGCGGGCATCGCCCTGCCGGTACCCGTAGCAGCGTTGGCCGTGATGCTCGCCGCGCTCGGCTTCTGTCTCGGGGTCGGCCAGCCGCTGTCGATGAGCACCGTCGTCCAGGCCGCCCCGGCGGAGGCCCGCTCCACCGCACTCGCTCTCCGGCTGACCGGAAACCGCCTGGGCCAGGCCGGCGCCCCGGCGTCCGCCGGTCTCATCGCCGCAGTGGCGGGCACCGCGGCGCCGTTCGTCATGCTCGGCGCACTCCTGCTCGCGGCGGCGGGGCTGGGGCTACGCGGCGGGCGCGCCGGAAACGCCGAAGCGACCCCGGTCGTGCCGGCGCCCCGGCCCCGACAGTGCCCCGTGGACCGCAACCGCACCTGACAATTCCGCCGCACCCATCCCAGTGCGACGCAACCTTTGCCCGAGTCATCCCGGTCAGCTCTCCGGCGGTGAACGCCGGCGGGGCGCCATGGGCCGGGCCATCTCACGCAGGCCCTCCGTCTTCCTGATGGACGAGCCGCTCTCCAACCTCGACGCCGAACTCCGCACCACGGCCGCCGGATCTGCCCACTGCCCAAGGACATCCCTGGTCTCGACGTCCAGGAGCACCGGCCGAACCGGGGCGGTTGACCTCAAGTCCACTGGAGGTCGTACGTTCCTCCCATGAGCATGGAAGCAACCGCGTGGACGCAGCTCCACAACGTGATGAACGCGCAAGCGGACCGACGCCCCTTCGACCGAGCCACCCTGCGGCGCATCGCCGCGTTCGCCCGTCCGCACCGGCGCCGGGTCGCCCTGTTCCTGATGCTGAGCGTGGCGACGGCGCTGCTCGCGGTCGCCACCCCCGTCCTCGCCGGCCGCGTCGTGAACGCGATCGTGACCGGTGACGACGGGGGCACCGTCACACGGCTGTCCCTGCTCATCGCGGTGATCGCCGTCGCGGAGGCGGCACTCGGCCTGGTCGGCCGATGGCTCTCGGCGAACCTCGGCGAAGGGCTGATCCTCGATCTGCGCACCGCCGTCTTCGACCATGTGCAGCGCATGCCGATCGCGTTCTTCACCCGCACCCGCACCGGCGCGCTCGTCAGCCGCCTCAACAACGATGTCATCGGCGCCCAGCGCGCCTTCAGTAACACACTCTCCGGCGTCGTCAGCAATGTCGTCACGCTGCTCCTCACCCTTGGCGTCATGCTCTCCATCTCCTGGCAGATCACCGTGCTCGCGCTGGTGCTGCTGCCGGTGTTCGTGCTGCCCGCGCGCCGCATGGGTACGCGGATGGCGAGGCTCCAGCGGGAAGCCGCAGCCCACAACGCCGCGATGGGCACCCGGATGACCGAGCGCTTCTCCGCACCCGGCGCCACACTGATCAAGCTCTTCGGCCGGCCCGCCGACGAGTCCGCCGAATTCGCCGCCAGAGCGGGCAGGGTGCGCGACATCGGGGTGCGCACGGCCATGGCCCAGTCCGCGTTCATCACCGCCCTCACCCTCGTGTCCGCGCTGGCGCTCGCCCTGGTCTACGGGCTCGGCGGGTTCTATGCCCTGCGCGGGCAGCTGGACGCGGGCGCGGTCGTGTCCCTGGCCCTGCTGCTGACCCGGCTGTACGCGCCGCTCACCGCCCTTGCCGGGGCGCGCGTCGAGGTGATGAGCGCCCTCGTCAGCTTCGAGCGGGTCTTCGAGGTCCTCGACCTCAAGCCGCTCATCGAGGAGAAGCCGGACGCACGGACGGTCCCGGAAGGGCCGGTGTCCGTGGAGTTCGACGACGTACGCTTCGGCTACCCGTCCGCCGACAAGGTCTCCCTCGCCTCGCTCGAGGACGTCGCGGCCCTCGACACCCGCGGCGGCAGCGAAGTGCTGCGCGGGGTCTCCTTCCGCGCCGAGCCCGGCCGGACCGTGGCACTCGTCGGCTCGTCCGGCGCGGGCAAGTCGACCATCGCGCAACTGCTGCCGCGCCTGTACGACACGGACGAGGGTTCGGTACGCATCGGCGGCATCGACGTACGCGACCTGTCCGCCGACACCCTGCGTGACACCCTCGGCATGGTCACCCAGGACGGCCACCTCTTCCACGAGTCGGTCCGCGCCAACCTCCTGCTCGCCCGGCCGGAATCCACCGAGGAGGACCTCTGGGACGCGCTGCGCCGCTCACGCCTGGACGGTCTGGTCGCCTCGCTGCCCGACGGGCTCGACACAGTCGTCGGCGAACGCGGCTACCGCCTCTCCGGCGGCGAACGCCAGCGGCTGACCATCGCCCGGCTGCTCCTGGCCCGCCAGCGCGTCGTCATCCTCGACGAGGCCACCGCCCACCTGGACAACACCTCCGAGGCGGCCGTCCAGGAGGCGCTCACCGAAGCGCTGGCCGGACGCACGGCAGTCGTGATCGCCCACCGGCTCTCCACCGTACGGGCGGCCGACCTCATCCTTGTCGTGGAGGACGGGCAGATCGTGGAGCGGGGCACCCACGAAGAACTCCTCGCGGCCGGCGGCCGTTACGAGGAGCTGTACCGCACCCAGTTCGAGAGCCCCGGTACGGAGGCCGCGGAGCTCGGCTGACGACGGCCGCCCGGACCGCCGGACCGCCGGGGAATCCGGTGCGGGCGGCGGTCCAGTCCGTCCCGCCGGCCTCCTCCACCGCGAACGCCCCTGCGGGATAGGGGAGTTCCCTGGCCAGGGCCGCAGCCCGCCCGAACTCACTCAGCGCGGCCCCGCCGCCGGCCACGGAGATCGCCTCGACGACCCGGCGTGCCGCGGTCCCATGTCCCGGCAGGCACCGCCGAGGACGTCGACGCCGCCGTGTCCGCCGCGCGTGAGGCCTTCCCCGCGTGGGCCGCGACCCCGCCCGCCGAGCGCGCCGCGAAGATCGCCGCCCTGCGCGACGTCCTCGTCGCCCGCAAGGACGAGATCGCGCAGACGGTCACCGCCCATCCGGCCCGCGACCTGCCGGTCCTCGCCGAGCACATCCTGGCGGGCAGGTTCGACCTCTCCACGATGGTGACCGAACGGATCGCGCTGGACGGCATCCCGGCGGCCTTCGACAACATGATCGCGGGCAAGGGCGGCCGCGCCCTCGTGGTGTTCCAGTAGTCCGTCACGTCGTCGGCCCGTCCTGTGCCCGCCGCCCCGTGGCGAGCAGCCGGGCCTCCATCTTGCCGCGCTCGAAGAGCCGGGAGGCCGGGCCGACGATCAGCGGGTCCGGCTCGTCTGTCACGTCCAGGACCGGTCGAACAGCACGATCTCCCCGGCGGCCGGCAGATGGGCCGCGTACCGCTGGAAGTGCCACTGGGTGCGCTCGCGTTCGGTGGGCTTCTCCAGCGTCACCAGCTGCGCACCACGGGGGTTGCGAGCTGCTGCCGGTTTCCCGGGCCCCGGCCGGCTTTCTCTCCGTCTTCTTCTTACGGCCGCTCGGTTCCTTGGCGCTCCGCGTCATGTCGGCGTCCCTCCACCGGCTGTTCCGGATTCTTCCGCGTCAGGCCAATCTGCGGACGCATCCGGGAGACCGCCACCCCGGCCAGACAGAGCAGGCCCCCGCCGACGGTGAGCGGCGCGGGCACCTCGTCCAGCAGCAGCCAGGACATCAGCACCACCAGCGCGGGCACCGCATAGGTGGTTGCTCCCATCCGCCCCGCGGTGGTCCTGGCGAGTGCGTAGGCCCAGGTGGTGAAGGCCAGCGCGGTCGGAAAGAGGCCCAGATAGACCACGTTCAGGGTGGCGGACAGGGGCGCGTCGGCGGCGTCGGAGATCAGCGCACCGGAGAACGGCAGACAGGCGACGGTGCCGACCAGGCAGCCGGACGTGGTGATCTGCAGTGCGGAGCCGTGCCGCAGTGCCGGCTTCTGGCTGACCACCCCTGCCGCGTACGCCACCGCGGCCAGCAGACAGAGCGCCACGCCGAGCACCGACGCGTTCCCGTGCCCCGACATCGAGAGTCCGACCACGGCGGCGCCCGCGAACGACACGGCCATGCCCGCGATCAGCCTGCCGGGCAGCCCCTCGCCGAGCATCCGGGCACCGAGCAGCGCGATCAGGAGGGGACCGATGTTCACCACCATCGCGGCCGTGCCCGCGTCGACCTGCTGCTCACCCCAGTTGAGCACCACCATGTAGAGGCCGAACCAGAGCAGGCCCGACCATATGATCCCCGGCCAGGCGGCCCGCGGCGGCAGCCCCTCGCGCCGCAGCACCAGCAACGTGCCCAGCGCCAGGGAGCCCGCGAGCAGCCGGCCGAGAGCGAGCGCACCGGGCGAGTAGGCATCCCCGGCGCTGCGGATGGAGACAAAGGCGGAGGCCCACAGCAGCACGCTGGTGCAGGCAGCGGCAGGGGCCCGCCAGTCACGATGTGCCGCGGGTGTCGCCGCCGGGGCGGGTGTCGTCGTCATGGACCCGACCATAGGGCCGCGACCGTTCGGCACCTACCGAATGGTGGACGGCTCGATGCCCAGATGCTCATTCAGCGCCCGTTCCCCGTCCGGGGTCGCTCGCACCGCACGCCCGGACCCGATCCGTACGCACCATCCGGCATCCAGCGCATGCCGGCACAGCGCTGCTCCCGCGACCCCTGCCAGATGTGGCCTGCGCTCCGTCCAGTCCAGACAGCTCCGTACGAGCGGACGTCGCGATTTCGACTCCAGACCGATGCCCAGTGCGTCGAACCAGCCGAGCCCGTCGTCGGTGAGCGCGAAGCCGGTGTCCTGCTTCAGTAGTTCCCGTGCCGTCATGGCATCGGCGATCGCGATGCCGATCCGGCCCGCGAGATGGTCGTAACAGGTGCGGCCGCGCGCGAGCGCGCTGCCGGCGCTCGCCGCGCTCAGGGTGCGCGGCCGCTCGGGCGCGGTGTCGGGGACGACCTGGGCCGCCAGGTCCTCGACGAGGTGCGCGGTCCGTTCGTCGGCGAGCCGCAGATAGCGGTGGCGGCCCTGCCGCTCCTCGGCCAGCAACCCGCCCGCGACGAGCTTGCCGAGGTGTTCGCTGGCGGTGGACGGTGCCACCGAGGCGTATCTGGCCAGTTCGCCCGCGGTCCAGGCGCGGCCGTCGAGCAGGGCCAGGCAGAAGGCCGCGCGGGTCTCGTCGGCGAGGAGCGTGGCCAGGGCGGCGAGGCGGGGTGCGGCCGGGTCGGGGTGTGCCATGCGTGCCATGTGTTCCAGGATGCGTCAGGAACGCTTCGGTGCCGGCCGAACAGTCCCGGCGGACGCCAACTGCTCGTACTGGAGGCAGAGGCCGTCGACCAGCGCTCGTAGCCCGGTCTCGAACGCGCCCTCGTCGACCTTCTGACGGCGGTCGGCCAGCAGATGGGCCTGGCCGAGGTGCGGATAGTCCGCGGGGTCGTACGCCGTCTCGTCGTCGACGAAGCCGCGGGCGAACGAACCGAGGGCCGAGCCGGTGATGAAGTAGCGCATCAGGGCCCCGATGTACGTCGCCTGGGCGGGCGGCCAGCCGGCCCTGACCATCGCGCCGAAGACCGCGTCGGCCACCCGCAGACCGGCGGGGCGGCGTCCCGGACCCTGGGCGAGCACCGGGACGATGTGCGGGTGCTCGGTGAGCGCCGCACGATAGGAGACGGCCCAGTCGTGCAGGGCGGCGCGCCAGTCGCGGGTGTCCGACTCGTCGAACATCGACAGATCGACCTGGGCGGACACGGCGTCCGCGACCGCGTCCAGGATCTCGTCCTTGTTGCGGAAGTGATTGTAGAGCGAGGGTCCGCTGACCCCGAGTTCGGCGGCGAGCCGGCGGGTGGAGACGGCGTCGAGCCCCTCGGAGTCCACGAGTGCGCTCGCCGTATCGACGATGCGGTCTCTGCTGAGGAGGGGCTTGCGCGGTCGGGCCATGCGGCACATAGTAGGGCCTGCAAGCGAAAAACTAGCAGTGCTAATTAAAAGTGGAAAGCCGAAGGATGAACCTGGAGCTCAGTGAGGAGCAGGAAGCCGTCCGGCAGCTCGCCAAGGACTTCGTCGCCCGCGAGATCGAACCCCATGTCGTGGAGTGGGACCGGGCCGAGAACGTCGACAAGTCGATCGTGAAGAAGCTGGGCTCCGTCGGCTTCCTCGGCCTCACCGTCCCCGAGGAGTACGGCGGCTCGGGCGGCGACCACCTCGCGTACTGCCTGGTCACCGAGGAGCTCGGCCGCGGTGACTCCTCGGTCCGCGGCATCGTCTCCGTATCCCTCGGCCTGGTCACCAAGACCATCGCGGCCTGGGGCGACGAGGCGCAGAAGCGGCACTGGCTGCCGAAGCTCACCGCGGGCGAGGCGATCGGCTGCTTCGGCCTCACCGAGTCCGGCACCGGCTCGGACGCAGGCAACCTGACGACGAAGGCCGTCCGGGACGGCGACTCGTATGTCATCAACGGCACCAAGATGTTCATCACCAACGGAACCTGGGCCGATGTGGTGCTGCTCTTCGCCCGCACCAACGACACCCCGGGCCACAAGGGCATATCCGCTTTCCTGGTCCCCACCGACACCCCCGGCCTCAGCCGTCGCACCATCCACGGCAAGCTCGGCCTGCGCGGCCAGGCCACCGCCGAGGTGATCCTGGAGGATGTCCGCGTGCCCGCCTCGACGCTCATGGGCCCGGAGGGCAAGGGCTTCTCCATTGCGATGTCCGCCCTGGCCAAGGGGCGGATGTCGGTCGCGGCCGGCTGTGTCGGTATCGCGCAGGCCGCCCTCGACGCCGCCGTGGGTTACGCGGGCGAGCGCGAGCAGTTCGGCAAGTCCATCGCGAGCTACCAGCTCGTCCAGGAACTCATCAGTGACATCTCCGTCGACGTCGACGCCGCCCGGCTGCTGACCTGGCGGGTGGCCGACCTCATCGATCGCGGCGAAGACTTCGCCACCGCCGCCTCCAAGGCGAAGCTCTTCGCCTCCGAGGCCGCCGTCCGCGCCGCGAACAACGCCCTCCAGGTCTTCGGCGGCTACGGCTGCATCGACGAGTACCCGGTCGGCAAGCTGCTGCGCGACGCCCGTGTGATGACGCTGTACGAGGGCACCAGCCAGATCCGGAAGCTCATCATCGGCCGCGCGCTGACGGGGGTCTTCGCCTTCTGACCGTTTCGTCACCGCTCGAACGGGAGTCTGAGTACCGGACTGAGTACGGGGGCGGATGTGGCGCACACCACGTCGGCCGATGCTGGGTGACATGAGTGAGACAACATCGGTCAAGCAGCAGAGCACCGCGGCCTTCTACAGCCAGGCCGTCGCGTCCTTCGGGGTGGCGATGGCCGCGATGACCCTCGGTATCTACTTCCTCGACGCCGACGCCTGGGTCCGTGGATTCCTCGCGATCGGCGTCCTCTACCTCGTCACCTCCTGCTTCACCCTGGCCAAGGTCATCCGTGACCGTCAGGAAGCGGGACAGATCGTCAGCCGGGTCGACCAGGCCCGGCTGGAGAAGATCCTCGCGGAGCACGACCCCTTCCAGAAGCTCTGACGATCCCGCCCGGACAGACCCTAAGCGCTTGCTCAGGTTCGGGGTATGGTGTTCGTCCTGCTGACGAGAGGGGCGAGTGACGATGAGCACGGCGGAGGAGACCGACGGCGACAGTGCGCCGTGGGCCGAGGTGACGCCCGAGGCGGCCAGGCGGCTCCTCGTCGCCGCCGTCGAAGCCTTCGCCGAGCGCGGGTACCACGCCACCACCACCCGCGACATCGCCGGCCGGGCGGGGATGAGCCCTGCCGCGCTCTACATCCACTACAAGACGAAGGAAGAGCTGCTCCACCGGATCAGCAGGATCGGTCACGACCGAGCCCTGTTCGTCCTGGAGGCCGCCGCCGACGGCGGGGGCACCGCCGCCGAGCGGCTGGCCGAGGCTGTACGGTCCTTCGTCCGCTGGCACGCCGAACGGCACACCACGGCCCGCGTGGTCCAGTACGAACTGGACGCCCTCGGTGAGGAGCACCGCACCGAGATCGTCGAGCTGCGCCGCAAGAGCGATGCGGTGGTGCGCCGGATCATCAGCGAGGGCGTGCAGGCCGGGGAATTCGACGTCCCGGACATCCCGGGCACCACGCTCGCGGTGCTCTCGCTCTGCATCGATGTGGCGCGCTGGTTCAACGCGCAGGGCAGCCGGACGCCGGACGAGGTCGGCGAGCTGTACGCCGACCTCGTGCTGCGCATGGTCGCCGGCAAGCGGTAGCGGTGGCGGGCCGCGCCGTCAGGAGCGGCCGAGCCGTCAGAAGTAGTAGCGCGACACCGACTCGGCCACGCACACCGGCTTGTCGCCGCCCTCGCGCTCGACCGTGACGAGGGCGGTGACCTGCACGCCGCCCCCGGCCTCCTCGACGCTCTTCAGGACGGCCGTGGCACGCAGCCGTGAGCCCACGGGCACGGTGGACGGGAAGCGGACCTTGTTCGTCCCGTAGTTGATCCCCATCTTCATGCCCTCGACCCGCATGATCTGGGGTACGAGGGCCGGCAGCAGCGAGAGCGTGAGGTAGCCGTGCGCGATCGTCGCGCCGAACGGCCCGGCCGCGGCCCGCTCCGGGTCCACATGGATCCACTGGTGGTCACCGGTGGCCTCGGCGAAGAGGTCGATCCTCTTCTGCTCGATCTCCAGCCACTCGCTGTGACCCAACTGTTCGCCCACCCCGTCGCGCAGCTCCTGCGCGGACGTGAAGATCCTCGGCTCTGCCATGTCTCTGGTCCCTGCCCTTCCAGCTCTCGGCCATCCGGCATCGCGCACCTGTCCAAACCGACCGGCAAACGGAGGGCGGCGTCGCGGGGCTGGGCACGCACATCTGCCGCGTTGTCGTCGGTCAACAACTTCCCCAAGCACTCGGCTTCGGTCGAGCAGGGGAGACCCCATTCGCGTTGCTTCCCTCCTCCGCCTTGCAGCTGCACGCACCCAGCCCCGCTCCTTCTCCCACCCCCCCATTTGCCGGTCGATCTAAGCGCTTGCTCAGCATGGTTGGCGGGTGCGTTCCTGTCAACGACGGACCGGCCGGGGGTGGACAAGTAGGGTTGGAGGGGTGCCCCAGATCCCACAGACACTCCATGAACTCACGGTCGGCCAGCTCTCCGCACGCAGCGGCGCCGCTGTTTCGGCCCTGCACTTCTACGAGGCCAAGGGCCTGATCAGCAGCCGCCGCACCAGCGGCAACCAGCGTCGCTACACCAGGGATGCGCTGCGCAGGGTCGCGTTCGTCCGTGCGGCGCAACGGGTCGGAATCCCGCTCGCCACCATCCGGGACGCCCTCGCCGAACTCCCGGAGGAGCGCACCCCGAACCGTGACGACTGGGCGCGGCTCTCCGTGGCGTGGCGCTCCGAACTGGACGAGCGAATCGAGCAGTTGGGCCGGCTGCGGGACCATCTCACCGACTGCATCGGCTGCGGCTGTCTGTCGCTGGAGAACTGTGTGCTCTCCAACCCGGACGACATCTCCGGTCAGCGGATCAGCGGCTCGCGCCTGATGCCGGAGCGCCGGTCGGCCGACTGTCCGTAGAAGCGGGGCCCGGTGGCTCAGGGCCTGACGGGTGACCTTCGATCGGAGAGCGGACGCGGCATGGTGCGTGCGATTCCAAGGCGCCCGGACGCCCTGGATGGGGTCTCCCCTGCTCGACCGGAGTTGAGAGCTTGGGGAAGGAGCTACTGGGGCATCCCGGCAACGCCGGAGGGGGTCCCTCCTGGCCCTTAAGGCCTTGGGGGAGTGCGTGCCAGGCCGTGGCCGCCCGATCAGAGGTCACCCGACAGGCTCTCAGGTGCCTGTCGGGCGCGCCGGGCGCTTTCGCTGTCCGTCACGCAGCCGACGCCAGATCCCGGCGCCGTGCGCCCCGGGCCTTCGCCAGCGCCCCCGGTGTGAGCACCGGCTGCGGCACCAGGATTCCGCACCCCGCGCAGAGAGGCCCCGACCACGGCTCGCACCCCAGCTCCGACGCCCAGTCGATCTCCGTGCCCGCGCACACCGGGCAGGCCGTGCCGGGCTCGGACTCCAGGGCGGCGATCAGCCGGCCGAGGACCTCGGCGAGCGGTGCCGTGGGGCGCACCTCCGGGTCCGCGCAGCGGGCGACCCCGTACCCGCCCCAGGTGCGCCGGTGCCAGTCGTCGAACGTGCCGGGCCTGCGCAGCCCGTCGCGCTTCTCCCGCCTGCGGCGCTCGGCGAAACCCGCCTCGTAGTCGAGCCAGACGGCCCGCGCCGCCTCCAGTTCGTCCAGTGCGCGCATCAGCCGCACCGGATCGGGGGACCGGTCCTCGGGCTCGATCCCGTGCCGGGCACACAGATGATCCCAGGTCGCCCGATGCCCGTAAGGGGCGAACCTCTCCAGGCACTTGCGCAGCGAATACCGCCGCAGCGCCAGGTCGCCCCGTGGGTCGCGGACCTGTCTCGCAAGACTCCGGAATCCGGCCACTGCACTGCCACCTCCGTCGCTCGTACTTCGGCGTCAGGGAATGGACGTACGGCTGCCCGATTCGGATCCATCGAAATAGGCTGACGTCCAGGATGTGAGATGACTCATCGTCATGGGAGCCGCATGCGACGGCATGTGATGATTCGGCAAAGGTGACTGTTGTTCACCTTACTGACGAGTCATACCGCCAGTAACCTCCGGCCCATCGGCCTCTCGGAGGAGCACGCATGCCCCCACGCACCGTCAAGTTCAGAGCCGCCACCGTCGTGGCGGTTCTCGCACTCGGCACCCTGCTGGCGGCCTCGCCGCAGTCCGGCGCCGTGGCAGCGGAACCCGCACCCGTCACCGACTACTGCCAGGGACAGTGCGATGACATCCTGCCGCCCGGCGAGAACGGCAACGCCACGCTCGTCGACATCCTCGGCAACAAGGCGTTCGGTACGCACCCCGCCCACAGCGACGACCAACTCGACCGCTACAACGGCCTGGTGGCCGGGCACACCGGTCTCACCGACCAGAAGCTGACCGACTTCTTCAACGACGCCTCGTTCGGCGTCCCCGAGAACCAGGTCGAGTCCGTCACCTCGCCGCGCGACGATGTCACGATCACCCGTGACAAGGCATCCGGCGTGCCGCACATCAAGGGCACCACCCGATACGGCACCGAGTTCGGCGCCGGATTCGCGGCCGGGCAGGACCGGCTCTGGCTGATGGACCTCTTCCGGCACATCGGGCGCGGCGAACTGACCTCGTTCGCCGGTGGCGCACTGGCCAACCAGGGCCTGGAGCAGCAGTTCTGGCCGCAGGCCCCGTACACCGAGGCCGATCTCGAAGCCCAGGTCGCGTACATCAGGACCCACGAGGGTGCCCGCGGCGAACAGGCCATGGCGGACGCCCAGGCATACATCGACGGCATCAACGCCTACCGCGAGAAGTCCAAGAAGGGCCGCTACTTCCCCGGTGAGTACGTCCTCACCGGCAAGATCGACGCCATCACGAACATCGGGGAGATCCAGCCGTTCAAGCTGACCGACCTGATCTCGATCGCCTCCGTGGTCGGCGGTCAGTTCGGTGGCGGTGGCGGCGGCGAGGTGCAGGCGGCGCTGTCGCTGCTGTCCGCCCATCAGAAGTACGGCGTCGCCGAAGGTTCGCAGCGCAAGGAGAGCAGCACCGGATCGCATGCGTACACCCATGCCGACGCGGTACGGATCATGGACGCATGGTGGCCGAAGCTGGTCGAGGCCGAGTTCAAGCCGGGTCTCGGCGACGGCCTGTACGGGGCGCTGACCGCGAACCTCGCCACCGACGAGTCCCCGGCGGCCAGCCACGGGCCGAGCGGGGCACACAGTGGTTCGGCGTTCCAGTACGGCTGGTGGGGCTTCGTGGACAAGGACCTGCGCCGGGTCCTGGGGCAGCCGGTCAAGGGTCCGCTGGCCAAGGCCTACTGCGGGAACGGCGATCCGGCCGGTTGCCGTGACGTGCTGCTGGCGTCCCTGAAGGCGGCTGCGGCGGAGCCGGCCGCGGAGGTCTACCCGGGTGACGACAGCTGCAAGGCCGGCGAGCAGTGGTGCACGGACTCGATCGTCCACCGGCCGCTCGGCGGGATCGCCCAGAAGTCCATCCACTGGCAGAACCGCCCGACGTACCAGCAGGTGGTGGAGTTCCCCGCCCACCGGTAGGGCGATTCCAGCCCGTCCGGCGGTCGAGGACGGAACCGGTGCGCCGGGCGGGCCCGAATCCCCGGACCCGCCCGGCCCGTCTCACCGGTACTGGAGATACCTCTTCCGCACGGCCCGGAACGTGGCGAGATCCTCCGCCCACGCCCCCACCACCTCATCGGTGTCCGCCCCCGCGTCGATCATCGTGCGGACCCGCGTGTTGCCGGTGAGCTTGTCGATCCAGTTGTCGGAGCGCCACGCGAACCCGCTCCACGCCCGCTTCGCCGTCACCAGCAGCGCGATCCCCGTGCGTACCGGATCGAAGGCCTCGCGATCCTGGACGTGCAGCTGCACCCCGCCGACCGTCCTGCCCTGGAACTTGGAGAACGTCGGCGCGAAGTACGCCTCGCGGAACGCGACTCCGGGCAGGTCGAGCGCGTTCGCGGCCGCCGCCCACCGGTGGTCGATGCCCTCCGCGCCGATCAGTTCGAACGGCCGGGTGGTGCCGCGTCCTTCGGAGAGGTTCGTGCCCTCGAACAGGCAGGTCCCCGAGTAGACCAGCGCCGTGTCCGGCGTCGGCATGTTGGGGCTCGGCGGCACCCACGGCAGCCCCGTCGTGTCGAAGAAGTCCGCGCGCTTCCACCCCGACATCTTCACGATGCGCAGGTCCACCGGCCGGGCCAGGTACTCCTTGTTGAACAGCAGCGCCAGCTCGGTGACCGTCATGCCGTGCGCCTGCGAGATCTCCCGGCGGCCCACGAACGTGGAGAACGCCGGGTCGAGCACCGGTCCGAGTGCCGCCCGCCCGGTCACCGGGTTCGGCCGGTCCAGGACGACGAACCGCTTGCCCGCGAGAGCCGCCGCCTCCATGCAGTCGTACAGCGTCCAGATGTATGTGTAGAAGCGGGCGCCCGCGTCCTGGATGTCGAAGACGACCGTGTCCACGCCGGACGCGGTGAAGACATCGGCGAGCGGCTGCCCGCTCTTCAGGTACGTGTCGTAGACGGGGAGTCCGGTCGCCGGGTCGTCGTACCGCCCCTCGGAGCCGCCCGCCTGCGCGGTGCCTCGGAAGCCGTGTTCGGGTCCGAAGACCGCGACCAGGTTCACCCGCTCGTCCGGGTGCATCACATCGACGATGTGGCGCACATCGGAGGTGATACCGGTCGGGTTGGTGACGACGCCGACCTTCTGGCCCTTCAGCAGCGCGTAGCCGTCCGCCGCCAGCCGGTCGAAGCCGGTGCGGACCCGGCCGTGCCCCTTGCCGGGCGTGGGGGCGGCGGTCGCGACCCCGGTACCGGCGGCCGTCGCCGCGAGGGCTCCCACCGCACCGCCGGCGGCCAGCAAACCACGTCTGGACAGGCTCATTCAGCTACCTCCATGATCGCGATGTCTGTCATGGTCACGCACGCTAGCGTGCGTTCAGGCCATACGGAATGAGCCGGACGAGTCGGTTGTGACAGGAGTGCCGCCCGAGCGGTGTCCAGCCCTTCCACTGCGACATACCGACTGGTTAGTCTGCGGGGTAGTCGGCTGAGAGAGGCGGGACCCGATGAGTACGGTGCAGGGCGCGGGCGTAGTGGTCACAGGGGCCGGAGGCGGCATCGGAGCCGCTCTGGCCCGCCGCTTCGCTGCGGAAGGCGCGCGGGTCGTGGTCAACGACCTCGACGAGGCCCGGATCAAGCCGCTGGCCGAGGAGATCGGCGGCACCGCCGTGAGCGGTGATGCCTCGCAGATCGTGGACACCGCCCGCGACGCGCTGGACGGCACCGTCGACATCTACTGCGCCAACGCGGGCCTCGCCTCGCCCGGCGACGTCTTCGCCGACGAAGAGGTCTGGGCCGCCGCCTGGGACGTCAATGTGATGGCCCATGTCCGCGCGGCGAGGGCGCTGCTGCCCCACTGGCTGGAGCGCGGCAGCGGCCGCTTCGTCTCGACCGCCTCCGCCGCCGGACTGCTGACGATGATCGGCGCCGCACCGTACAGCGTCACCAAGCACGGCGCCGTCGCCTTCGCCGAATGGCTCTCGCTGACCTACCGCCACCGCGGCGTCAAGGTCCACGCGATCTGCCCGCAGGGCGTGCGTACGGACATGCTCACCGCCGCCGGATCGGCAGGTGAGCTCGTCCTCGCCCCCGGCGCCATCGAGCCCGAGGCGGTCGCCGACGCGCTCTTCGACGCCATGGCGAAGGACCGCTTCCTCGTCCTGCCGCACCCCGAGGTCGCCGGTTTCTACCGGGCCCGCACCAAGGACACCGACCACTGGCTCGGCAATATGAACCACCTCCAGCAGAAGTGGGAGGAGACCGGCGCGTGACCGATTCCATCTACGCGGCAAAGCCCTGGATCTCCCTGCTCAGCGAGGCCCAGCGGGCCCCCGTCGGCCCGGCCGAGACCCTGGTCCACGCCTTCCGCTCATCCGTCGCCCGCAGCCCCGGGCATCCGGCGCTCGCCTACTTCGACGGACGCCTGAGCTACCGCGAGACCGACGCGCTCTCCGACTCCGTGGCCGGCCACCTCGCCGCCGAGGGCCTGGAGCGCGGCGACCGTGTCGCGATCACGCTGCAGAACACCCCGCAGTTCGTGCTCGCAGGCCTCGGCGCCTGGAAGGCCGGTGCCACCGCCTTCCCGGACGGCGAACCGCGCACCGGTGACATCGGCTTCATGGACAGCGCAGGCCGGCTCCATGCCGTCGACCGCAAGAAGGACATGATCAACGCCTCCGGCTTCAAGGTCTGGCCACGCGAGGTGGAGGACGTCCTCTGTACCCATCCGGCAATCCGGGAGGCGGCCGTCGTCGGTGTCCCCGACGCCTACCGCGGCGAGACCGTCCGTGCCTACGTCAGCCTGCGGCCGGGCGCCACGGTCGACCCCGAGGAACTGGCTGCGTACTGCAAGGAACGGCTTGCCGCGTACAAGTACCCGCGCGAGGTCGAGATCCTGGCCGAACTCCCGAAGACGGCGAGTGGGAAGATCCTCAGGCGGGAACTGCGTTCCCCTCGATAGACCGTTTCACGCACAGCACGGATTCACGCACAGCACGGATTCACGCACAGCACGGATTCACGCACGGTACGGAAGGAAGGTGGCGGCAATGGCCAAGGCGACGGACGGGGACACGGCCCCCGTCCCTCAGCGGCTGCTGGCCGCCGCCACCCGGCTCTTCGCCGAGCAGGGGTACGACCGCACCTCGGTCCAGGAGATCGTCGAGGCGGCAGGCGTCACCAAGGGCGCGCTCTACCACTACTTCGGCTCCAAGGAGGACCTCCTCCAGGAGGTCTACGCCCGGGTGCTGCGGCTGCAGCAGGAGCGCCTCGACGCCTTCGCGGACGCCGACGCCCCGGTCGAACAGCGGCTGCGTGACGCGGCCGCGGACGTGGTTGTCACGACGATCGAGAACCTCGACGACGCCTCGATCTTCTTCCGGTCGATGCACCACCTCAGCCCGGAGAAGAACAAGCAGGTACGGGTGGAGCGGCGCCGCTACCACGAGCGCTTCCGGGCCCTGGTGGAAGAGGGCCAGCGAAGCGGAGTGTTCTCCACGGCCACCCCGGCGGACCTGATCGTCGACTACCACTTCGGCTCGGTCCACCATCTGTCCACCTGGTACCGGCCCGACGGCCCGCTCAGCCAGCAGGAGGTCGCGGACCACCTGGCCGACCTGCTGCTGCGCGCCCTGCGTCCCTAGCCACCTGGGGGAGCGCCGTCGGTCAGCCGGTCGAACAGCTCGGCACCCAGCTCCCGTTCGAGGTTGCGCACGGAGGTGCTCAGCGCGGACTGCACGATCAGCTCGGCACGGGCGGCGGCGGTGAGACTGCCGGTCGTGACCACCGCGGGAAGTGGCGGAGCCGGCGTATCTCCATCCATCCACGGTATCGATCGCAGCCGGCTGAACCATCTGTTGGACCGACCGCCGGTACGGGTCGAAGCTGGATATATGACTCACATCCAGCCATCCGCACACGTCCCCGCACTCTGGGCCACGGCATACGGCCCGCGCCACACACCGGCCGTCCGCGTCGTCGCCCGGTGCCTGTTGCGTGTGAGGGCCTTCGCCCGCGAACTGGCGCTGGCCGACCATGTGCCGTTCGGCGGCTACTGACGGGGGCGAAATCCGTTGGTGGAGCCGGGAGCGCCCCGGTTAGCATCCGACGGTGAAGACGCCGGCCGACGAACAGTTCCACGATGCCGTACGCCGGGCCGACGCAGGGCGGCTGTCGAGGCTCCTGGACGCGCAGGACTGCCCACCGGCAGTCCTTGGACGTCTGATCCGGCACGAGGACCCCGCCCTGCGTCATATGGGACTGGTCCTGCTCACCGAGCGAGTGACAGCGGGCCGCCCGTCCGACGACGCGGAGACGGCCGAACTCGCCGGGCTGCTGCCCGTATCGCTGATGGGGCCGCCGGAGGCGGATCTCCTGCTGGCGGGGCTCTACGAGCGACTCGGCCGCTGTCTCCGGGGCCGCCCCCGCCCGTCGTGGCGCACGGCCGGGCTGCCGGTACGGGTGAGGATCGCGTGGCTGCGCTCCGAACTCCTCGACGAGCCGACGGTGATCCGTGACGAAGCCCCGGGCGAACTCCTCTACCAGGCCGTACGGGAGACGGGTATTGCCGCGGCGCATCGGCCGGCCCAACTCGTGGACGAGCTGGCGGACAGCGGCGACCCCGTGCTGCAGGCCGAGGCGCTGCGGCTCGCGCGGCAGGGGCTGCATGCCGGACTGCTGGCTCCCGCACTGGTCCGCGAAGACCTGATCGGCCTGCTCGACGCGGACAGCGACCGGGTCGTCGCCGGCGCGCTGGACGAACTCACCGAGCCGTGGGCGGCGATGGAGCCGCTGCCGCAGGGGCGCATTTCTCCGTTTCTCGCCGCCGGTTCGGCGGGGGACAGGCCCGCGGTGGCCGATGCCGCCCTCGCGACTGCCGCCCGCCACGGCCACAAGGACCTGCTGCGGCAGATCATCGAGGATCCGGATCTTCCGCCGGGCCTTCGCCGACGGGGAATGGAACTGCTCGGCGATCTGGCGGACCGCGACGACATCGGTGAACTCACGGCCGTCGCCGCACGCGATCCGCTGCTGTTCGGCGGGCCGACGGTGACGTGCCTGCGCGGTCTCCACCGGCGCGGGCACTTCGTGGACGGTCCGGAGGTTCCGGCCGTGATCGGCCTGGCCCTGGCCGATCACTCGATTCCGCCCCGTCAGATCGCGACGATCCTGTTCACCTGCCGCAGGGAGGCGTTCCGGGTACTGACGGAGACGGCCGCCGGTGATCCGGGCAGGTCGCGAGGGCTCGCTCTGCTGGTGGCCCTGGCCGGGCAGGGAACGGGCGAGCTTCCGATCGGGGACGCGATCGCACGTGTACTTCCTTCGGCCCCCGCCCCCGGTCCGTTCCTCGACGCGATCCGGGAGCTGCGCCATGCGGATGCCGAAGACGCCGTGATCGCTCTGCTGCCCTCGGCGCCCGCCGCGGCCCTGGACGCTCTGGAGGCCATCGGCGGGCAGCGGACGGTACTGGCCCTGCGAGAAGGGCTGGGCCTGGCCGGTGACGCGATCGCGCCCCACCTGTACGCCGTACGGGACCGCGCCCTCGAACTGCTGTGGCAGCTGACCCGCGATCCGGCGCACCGCCGCGCCCTCCTCGTACGGCTGGATCCCGTCGACCTGCCGGCCCGCATCGCAGCGGACCTGGGTGGCCCGGACGAGCGGGAACTGGCCCTGCTGCGTTCCCATCCGAACCCGGACGAGCCGGTGGCGGCGCTGTGCCGTCTCGCGGCCCACGGCAACGCCGGCACACTGCCGGCCATCGCGGACCTGCTGCTGCGCATCGTGGCCGAGCAGGCGGCGTCGCAGGAGCGGGAACACGGACAGCGGGGCGGTGAGCCCGTGGTGCCCCAAGAGGTCCTGGACGCCGTGCACGCCCTGGGCCGCCGTCTCCACGAGCGGGGCGCGATCCGGCCGGTCTGCCTGCTCGGCACGGCAGATGCGCAAGAGGCCGGCCACGCACTCGTCGCGACCATGGCACTGGATCTGCTGGACCGGCCCGGACTGTCCGACCGTGAGCGGGCGATCCTGCTCGAACTGCTGCTCCGGGCCCCCTGGGAGGGCACTCGCGCCCGGGTGCACCGGCTGCTGCGCCACCGCGACCGGCACGTACGCAAACACGTCATCGCCCTGCTCGCCCGCGACGCCACGGGCGAGGACGCACAGGCGCTGTCGGCGACCCTGATCGCGCTGACCACCGCCCAGGACATCCAGACCGTCCGGCAGGCCCTGCTCGCACTGGGTCACGCACGGGCACACTGGGCGTGCACCGCGATCGCCGCATGTCTCGACCATCCGAACATGAACATCAAGAAGACCGCCGCCGAGGCGCTGGTCCGCGCGGGCACACCGGCGGCGCTGCCCAAGCTGCTCTTCTGGCTCGGGCACCACGACAACCCCGGGCTGCGCGGCACGCTCGTCGCGGCCCTGCGCGCCGTCCTCGGCGACGCCTACGCGGCGACACTTCTCGCTGCCGCCGAGCACAACCAGGACGGCCGCACCCGCGAACTGCTGCTGGCGGGCCTCGGCGGTGCCCTCGGCGCCCGCTCGGTCCTCGCGCTGGACGACCAGGCGTCACCGGTGGCGGCCGCCCTGCTCTCCCTGGTGGCGGACGGCCGGGTCGGTCTGGCCTCGGGGGACGTGAAGGACCTGGCGATACCGCTGGCCAGGCATGGCATCACCACAGCGGCTGTCGCACAGCGGTCATCGGTGGACACTGCGGCGGACCGTGACATCAGGTCGCTGGTGGCCGGGGGCTGGAATCCCTCGGTCGCGCTGCGCGTCGCCGAGAGGAACGCGCCGCTTCACCCCGACCGGCTGAACGAGCTGCGGCCGATGCTCACGGACTGGCTCCGGCTGGCCGGCTCCCGGCCCGCGGCCCGGGACGGGCTGGTGCGGTTCGTGCTGCGCATCTGTCCCGCACCCCGGGCGGCCCGGGAGCTGACGGCATTCGCCCGGTCCGCACAGGTCCTGCTCGACGCGCTCGTGGACGCCCGGGACGAGGACCGGCACGACCTGATCGCGGTACTCGAAGAGGTCGCGCCGATGCTGACGGCGGCCGGCAGACCGGCCGTTGCCGCTGCGGTACGGGCACTGCGTCCCGCACCCACGACGCCGAGCCGGTCCGCACTGACGCTGCTGCGCCGCCTCGGCGCGGTGCTGGTCCGCGCCGACCTCGATCAGGCACTCGCGTCGGCCCGGCTCGGCGCCGACCCCTGGCAGGCCCAGACCGCCGTGCTGAGGGAGGCGTTCGCAGCCCCGGAGACCACCGCTGCACCCGTGCCCGCCGAGACCCGGGCATGGCGGGCGGCGCTGGACGACGCGGTGCGCGCACCGGACACCCTGGAGGAGTTCCGCGGACAGGACGACGACAGGGTCGGTTCGCGGGACCGGCTGACCGCACTGATCGAGGTACACCACGGCGCTGACCCCGAGGTCCAAGCCGCCCTGCTCGACTGGATGACGCTTCTTCAGCCCCTCGACGCGCCGCCCTGGACCATCACCGAGACCGCCCGGGCCCCGACGCCGCTGCCCCGGCACGTACACATCGACGACCTCGACCAGCCCCGTTCGGCGGCCCTGAGGGAGCGCCTGCTCGACATGCTGGGGTCAACTCACGCAGACCGCAGGGAGACCGCCGCCCTGGCGCTGGCGAAGTGGCCCGAGCCAGAGGCCCGGCTGCCGGTTCTTCGCGCGTACCTCCGCGGGCACGTCGACATACCCATCGGCGTGGACCTGGCCCGTGCACTGCGCACCCTCGACGAGACGGAACTCCGGGGCGAGGACGTCCTGCACGACAGGGTGGCTCTCGTGGCCTCGAAGCTCTCCCCGTGGACACTGGAACCGCTGGTGCCGCTGTTGCTGGATTGGTGGGAGCACGCACCGCCCGCCGCCGGACCGGCAGTCGGCGACGCACTGCGCAACTACCCCGCCGACGCGCTCGCCAGGACCCTCGGCGACCGCCTCGACGCCGGGGCCTGGGGCTTTGTCGACCTGCTCCTCGACCGCCGGCTCCTGCGTACCCCCGCGCTGACGCGCACGTGCCGGCGGCTGCGCGCCGAAGGGCGCGACGGCATGGCGGACCGGCTTCTTCTCGTCGAGGGCCCGCTGCGCGGCCCGGACGCCGCACAGCAGGACGCGGCAGCGCTGGCAGCGCTACGTGACCGCCCCCCGGCCGCACCCGGCGGAGCTTCGCACCGCCCGTCCAGGCAGGAACTGCTGAACCTGGCCCGAACCGGCACCCCGGAACAGATATGCGGGGCGCTCAGAGAACTGGCCGAGGCCCACTCGGGCCCGGACACGGACCGGGACCCCGGACTGCGCGACCTGATCGGTGAATTGCTGAACCATCCCCGGGTCAAGGTACGCCTGCGCGCCCACCGGACCTCACGGACGATGCTGGACCGGGGTACCTATCTGAGCCACACCATGCTCCTGCTGGACGACCCCCGGCCGGAATTGACGCGTACGGCGATCCGCACGCTCTGCCACGCCGGCTGGGAGCCCGCGATCCCCGCTGTGACCGGATTGCTCGCGCACCCGCATCCCGTCGTGCGCAGGACGGCGGCCGAGGGGCTCATCGGGATGAGCGAGGCGGCGATCCCCGCCCTGCGCCAAGCCGCCGCCCACGCCCGCCCCGACAAACGCTCCCTCTACACGGACGTCCTCGACCGGCTCGGAAATTCAAGCCCGCCCGGCAACATTCCGAGCCCGTCCGGCGATTGAGGACGAAACGGCAACCGGGCGGGCCCCCGCACCCACCGACCCCGCCCGGGCCACCGCCTACACGTACCGCTTGATCTCCCGCCGGGCCAGCGACCGCTGATGCACCTCGTCCGGCCCGTCCGCCAGCCGCAACGTCCGCGCCGCCGCCCACAGTTCCGCCAGCGGGAAGTCCTGGCTGACGCCGCCCGCGCCGTGCAGTTGCACCGCCTGGTCGAGGATGCCGACCACCGCACGCGGGGTGGCGATCTTGATGGCCTGGATCTCCGTGTGCGCACCCCGGTTGCCCACCGTGTCCATCAGCCACGCCGTCTTCAGCACCAGCAGCCGCAGCTGCTCCACCGTGACCCGCGCGTCGGCGATCCAGTTCTGCACGACGCCCTGCTGGGCGAGCGGCTTGCCGAAGGCCGTACGGGACACCGCCCGCTTGCACATCAGCTCGATCGCCCGCTCGGCCATGCCGATCAGCCGCATGCAGTGGTGGATGCGCCCCGGCCCCAGACGCGCCTGGGCGATGGCGAAGCCGCCGCCCTCCTCACCGATCAGGTTCGCGGCGGGCACCCGTACGTCCGTGAAGACGACCTCGGCGTGACCGCCGTGATAGTGGTCCTCGTAGCCGTACACCTGCATGGCGCGCCGCACTTCGAGACCGGGGGTGTCGCGCGGGACCAGGATCATCGACTGCTGGCGGCGGACGTCGGCGCCGTCAGGGCCATCGGCCGTCGCTGTCCTGCCCATCACGATGAAGATCCGGCAGTCCGGGTTCATCGCCCCGGAGATGTACCACTTGCGGCCGTTGATGACGTAGTCTTCGCCGTCCCGCACGATCCGGGTCTCGATGTTCGTCGCGTCCGAAGAGGCCACCTCGGGCTCCGTCATCGCGAACGCCGAGCGGATCTCCCCGGCGAGCAGCGGCTCCAGCCACTGCTTCTTCTGCTCCTTTGTGCCGAACTGGAAGAGCACCTCCATGTTCCCGGTGTCCGGGGCCGCGCAGTTGAGTGCCGTCGGCGCCAACTGCGGTGAACGGCCGGTGATTTCGGCGAGCGGCGCGTACTGGAGGTTGGTCAGCCCGGCGCCGTACTCGGCATCGGGAAGGAAGAGGTTCCACAGCCCCTGCCGCCGCGCCTCGGCCTTCAGGTCCTCGACGATCTGCGGGGTGTCCCACGGTGAGGCCAGGAGTGCGCGCTGTTCGTCCGCGGTCTTCTCGGCCGGGTGGACATGCTCGTCCATGAAGGTGAGCAGCTTTTTGCGCAGCTCTTCGGTACGGGCGTCGAATGCGAAGTCCATGGGGGTGATCAGCCTTCCTGGAGGGTGGTGAGGCCGTGCTCGATGAAGACGGGGACGAGATCGCCGATGCGGTCGAAGCCGGCGCCGACGGTCTGGCCCAGGGTGTAGCGGTAGTGGATGCCCTCCAGGATCACGGCGAGCTTGAACCAGGCGAACGCCGTGTACCAGGAGATGGCGGAGGTGTCCCGGCCGGAGCGTGCGGCGTAGCGTTCGATCAGTTCGGCGGGGGTGGGATGGCCGGCCGCTCCGCTGGTGGTGGAGACCGGGGACTTCGCCAGACCGAGGTCGGAGCTGTACATCACCAGCAGGCCGAGGTCGGTCAGCGGGTCGCCGAGCGTCGACATCTCCCAGTCGAGAACGGCCTTGATCCGGTCGTCGGAGCCGATCAGGACGTTGTCCAGGCGGTAGTCGCCGTGTACGACGGTGGGCGCGGGGGAGACGGGCAGCTCTCGGCCGAGCGCGGCGTGCAGCTCGTCGATGCCGGGCAGTTCGCGGTTGCGGGAGGCGTCCAGCTGCTTGCCCCAGCGGCGCAGCTGCCGGTCGAGGAAGCCATCGGGACGCCCGAAGTCGCCGAGCCCGACGGACTCGGGGTCCACGGCGTGCAGTTCGACGAGGGTGTCGACGAGGCCGAGGACGGCCTCCCGGGTGCGCTCGGCGCCCAGTGGGGCGAGCTGCTCGGCCGTGCGGTACGGGGTGCCCTCGATGTACTCCATGACGTAGAAGGGCGACCCGATCACCGAGTCGTCCTCGCAGAGCAGCACCGGTTCGGGCACCGGAACGGCCGTGGGGTGCAGGGCGCTGATCACCCGGTGCTCGCGCTTCATGTCGTGTGCGGTGGCCAGCACATGACCCAGCGGGGGCCTGCGCACGACCCAGCGGCCGGTGCCGTCCGTGACGATGTACGTCAGATTGGAGCGGCCGCCCTCGATGAGCCGGGCTTCGAGCGGTCCGTTCACCAGACCCGGCCGCTCGCGGTCGAGATGTCCGCGCAGCCGGTCGAGGTCGAGACCTGGCGGGTGGACTGGGCTCATCGTGCGCACCTCCGGGGTGAAAGACGGTCGGTGTTCATGATGCCGACCAGTCGGTATGCCGTCCAGTGAACTCCCGGAATCCGGTGCGTGGACTCCGCTCCGACTCGGGCCGGAGTCTGGTGTTCGGCCGCATCCCTGAATATGGTTCACGTATGAATACTGAGCTGTTGATCGACGAAGTCCGGCTGACCCCGATCCTGATAGCCGACCCGCCCCTGCTCAACACCCAGGGCGTCCACCAGCCGTACACCCCGCGGCTCATCGTGGAAGTCGTCACACGCGGCGGTGTGACCGGTATCGGGGAGACGTACGGGGACGGCAAGTACCTCGAACTCGCCCAGCCGCTCGCCACCGCCCTCGTCGGACGCCCGGTCAGCGATCTGAACGGCCTGTTCGCACTGGCCGACGAGGTGTGCGGTGATTCACGCGCGGCCGACGAGCGTGTCGACGCCGGTGGGCTGCGCGGCGTCCAGACCGCCGACAAGCTCCGGCTCTCCGTCGTCTCCGGCTTCGAGGTCGCCTGCCTGGACGCGCTCGGCACGTCCCTCGGCCTCCCCGTGCACGCTCTGCTCGGCGGCAAGGTCCGCGACAGCGTCGAGTACAGCGCGTACCTCTTCTACCGCTGGGCCGCCCACCCCGAGGGCGGCGAACAGGACGACTGGGGCGCCGCCGTCGACCCGGCCCAAGTCGTCGCCCAGGCCCGGCGCTTCGCCCGCGAGCACGGCTTCGCCTCCTTCAAGCTCAAGGGCGGCGTCTTCGAACCCGACCAGGAGATCGCCGCGATCCGTGCCCTGGCCGAGGAGTTCCCCGGGCAGCCGCTGCGCCTCGACCCCAACGGCGCCTGGTCCGTCGAGACCTCGCTGTACGTCGCCGAGCAGCTGAAGGACGTACTCGAATATCTGGAGGACCCGGCGAGCGGCACGGACCTGATGGCCGCCGTCGCCGCAGGCACCGACGTACCGCTCGCCACCAACATGTGCGTCACGACCCTCGCCGAGGTCCCGGAGGCCTTCGCCCGCGGCGCCGTCCAGGTCGTGCTCTGCGACCACCACTACTGGGGCGGCCTGCACCGCACCCGCGAGCTGGCCGGGATCTGCCGTACCTTCGGCGTCGGACTCTCCATGCACTCCAACACCCACCTCGGCATCAGCCTCGCCGCGATGACCCACGTCGCGGCCACCGTCCCCAACCTCGGCTACGCCTGCGACAGCCACTACCCCTGGCAGAGAGAGGACGTCATCACCACCCGCCATGTCTTCCGAGGAGGCCGGCTCACTGTCTCCGACGCACCCGGGCTCGGCGTCGAACTCGACCGCGAACGCCTGGCCGTGCTGCACCGGCGCTGGCTCGACGACGACGGCACGATGCGCGAGCGCGACGACGCGGCCGCGATGCGCAAGGCCGAGCCCGGATGGCGGACTCCCTCGATCCCGCGCTGGTGACGGAACGTTCCCCGCAGCGGCCACGGCCTGAGTTGCGGGGCCCCGGCCTGCGTCGAGGGTCCACAACTGCTGGGCGATTGCCTTGTTCCGGCACATCTGGGCACGATTGAGTAAACGGTGCGACGATCCGTGGATGTGCCCGGCGGGGCGTGCGTGAAGTGTCTTCTGCGATCTGGGACGCCGGATGTGGTGTCAGCAGTCGGGGCCCCGTATCACCGGAGCGATGGTTCGGGGCCTCCCCGTCGCCTCCGGCCACACTCACCTGGCCAGGTCGTAGGGATTCCGCCCGCCCGGGACGGACCGCATACGGGAAATGCGTCGCCGCCCAGGACGCGAAAGCGGAGGACCAGTGCGCCCAAGACCGTTCGGGGTTTGCCGGTGAGGCAGGACCGCGTCCGCTCACCGCCCAGGAACGGTCGGTACACGAAGGCGATCAGCAACAGCAGGCACGGTGGGGCCGAAACAGCAGGCACGGTGGGGCCGACGTCCTGGAGTCCGGCGAATGGCCCGGCCCCGAGGCCGGCCCCGACACCGTCCTGGTGAAGGTGCGGGCTGCGGCGATCAACCCGGTTGACCGGAAGACCCAGGAGAGGCGTCTCGCCCCAGGTCCGGTGGCCGTGCTCCCGCTGATCCCCGCCGGGGACGGCCTCGTCGACCGGCTTCGGGCGCCGGCCCCGGACGGGGGCGACGCCGCGTTCGACACCGTCGGCGGCGAGGTGCTCCGGGCCTCCGCCGAAGTGCTGAAGCCCGAAGGTCTCAGAACAGCATGGCCGCGGCGAACACCGCGAGCGCGACCGTGCACGCCCCCGCGGTCAGCGCACCGCGCGCCGAGAGCGGCTGCGGCCGCGCGGTCCCCATCCCGAGCACCCGCCGGTGCGCCACGAGCAGGAAACCCAGCCAGGCCAGTGCGCTCAGCGCCACGGCGACGATCCCGGCCGGGCCCGCCCCGCTGTGCAGCGCCTGCTTGACCGCCAGCAGCGCCACCACCGTGCAGGACAGGGTCGTACGCCGCCACGCCAGCCTGGTCCGCTCGGGCTGCAGCCCGGGGTCGCGCCCGTCGGCCGTCACCGGCCCTCCCAGCCGAAGAGGACCACCACCACCATCGCCACGGCGACGACGGCGACCGCGAGACCGAGCAGCGTCGGGAACCGGGAGGCCGGCAGGTCCTCCCCGCGCCGCATCGCCCGCTCGCACCGCACCCAGTGATTGATCGCCCGCAGCGCACACAGCACACCGGCCGCGAGCAGCGCGAGCGCCAGTCCCGCGCGGATGCCCCACCCGAGCTCCGGGAGGAACTGGTCGACCGCGAAACCACCGCCGATCAGCGCGAGAGCCGTTCGGATCCAGGCGAGGAAGGTGCGCTCGTTGGCGAGCGAGAACCGGTAGTCGGGGGTGTCGCCCTCTTCGCGGATTCGCTGCGGCGCGAACCACAGCCGCAGGCTCTGTACGAATTCGGTCACGTGTGAACCTTACGGCCGGCAATCGAGACCCGGCTCAGGAGGCTGCCGCGCCCGCCCGGAAGGCGCGCAGCCGGTGGTACGCCTCCAGGCCGTCCGGTACCCACTCCCAGTCGCCGAGCCGCTGCTCCAGCTCCGCCTCGGTGAGGAAGGCGTGCCAGGCGACCTCCTCCACCTGCGGGTTCACCGGCAGCTCGCACCGTACCTGGTAGATGTGGCTCCACCAGGAGTGCTCCGCGCTCTCGTAGAGGAACTTGAACAGCGGCTCGGGGCGGGGGAGCCCGGAGACCCCCAGCTCCTCCTCGGCCTCCCGCAGTGCCGCCTCGTCGTACGACTCGCCCGCCCCGACCACCCCGCCGACGAACATGTCGTAGTGGGAGGGGAAGACCAGTTTGGTCGGGGTCCTGCGGTGCACGAAGAGCCGGCCCCCGGCATCCCTGACCTCGATGAAGGCGCAGCGATGGCGCAGGCCCCGCGCGGTCGCCTCACCGCGCGGGGCCTGCCCCACGACCACGTCGTTCTCGTCGACGATGTCCAGGATCTCGTCAGAAGGAGTCATGCCCCTCATCCAACATCAGGCCACTGACAGTGATCACTGACCCATGACGTACTTGACGGTCGGGCCCGTGGTCCAGCCACCGTCCACGGCCAGTTCGGCGCCGGTGATGTACGAGGCGGCGTCCGAGAGCAGGAAGGTGACCGCCTCCGCGATCTCCGGGGCCTCGCCGACCCGGCCCATCGGGGTGTTCGGGTAGTTGCCGTCGCCCTGCCGAATGCCGACGGACGCGGTCATCGGCGTGTAGACCATGCCCGGGTGCACGGAGTTCACCCGGATCCTCGCCGTGCCGAGCTCCACCGCGCCGACCTTCGTCAGACCGCGGACCCCCCACTTGGAGGCGCCGTAGCTGGAGGTCAGGGCGAGGCCCATCAGGCCGGCGGCCGAGGAGATGTTGACGATCGAACCGCCGCCGTTCTCCTTCATCACCGGGATCACCGTCTTCATGCCGATGAAGACGGCCGTCAGGTTGATGTCGATGACCTTGCGGAAGTGCTCGACCGTCTCGGTCTCCAGCGGCTGACCGGTCGATACGCCGGCGTTGTTGACCAGGCCGTCGATCCGCCCGAACTCGGCGACGGCGAATTCGGCGACGCGCTGCCAGTCCTTCTCGCAGGTCACGTCGTGGTGCATGAAGCGGGCCCGCGCCCCGAGGGCGGCGGCGGTGGCGGCGCCCTCGTCGTCGAGCACATCGGTGATCACCACATGGGCGCCGCCCGCAACGGCGAGCCGGGCGGCCTCGGCGCCCAGGCCCCGGGCGCCGCCGGTGATGATGACGGTCTTGTCGCTGAGCTTGTTCTTGTCGGTCATGACACTGTCCTTCATGTGGTGCGGGTGGTTCACGCGCAGCCGGGCACGGGCGCGTGCAGGAACGCGGCGGTGGTCTCGACGAGATCGGCGAGGAAGAACTCCTCGCCGGTCAGTGGCCGGGTGCCGTCGAGACCCTGGCGGGCGCGGTCGGCCAGCGCCGCGCCGATCAGGGTGAGCGCCAGGTCCAGGCGCTCCAGGCGCACGGGCCCGGGCAGTGCGCCCAGGCAGTCCCCGATGCGGCCGATCAGCCGCCCGTATGCGGTGCCGTCCAGGGCGGGGTGCAACCGGCCGGTCCGCAGCCCGGTCTCATGGCTGAGCTGGGCCGAGATCCGCAGACAGCGGCGGCCCCGGTCGTCGGCGAGCAGGCTCGCCTCGGCCGTCACCAGCGCGGTGAGCAGTCCCCGTACGCCACAGTCCCCGGCCAGCTCGTCGAGCAGCGGTGCGATCACCTGTTCGGTACGGGTCTGGCGGCCTTCCATCACCGCGTCGAGCAGCCCGGCCCGGGAGCCGAAGTGGTACTGGACCGCGGAGGGGTTGCTCTGCCCGGCCAGCCGGACGATGTCCCGCAGCTGGGCGCCGTCCGTGCCCTGCGCGGCGAAGATCTCCTCGGCCGCGCGGATCAGTTTGTCCCTGGTCTCCTGCCCTGACGTTCTCGCCATGAGAGCCACTCTAATGCTGGCCATTATTAATAGCCAGGGCGGGCGGCCCCCTGTGACCGGACAGACGCCGGTCAGTTCGGCTGGAGGCTCCTTTCCCGGTGCCTGCCCACGGGCCCCTCCGGCATCGCCGGATGCAGTCCCAGCAGCACGATCCCGACGACGATCGCCGCGAGACCGGCCGCCTGCCAGGCCAGTGCGCCGGTGTCGGTGCGCAGCTGGTCGCCGAGAAAGCCGACCCCGCAGGCGATCCCGGCCAGCGGCTGGGATGCGGTCAGCGGAGGCAGTGAGACCCGCAGCGGGCCCGTCTCGAACGCGCTCTGCACCAGGAGCAGACCCGTCACCCCCAGCACCGCCACCGCGTACGGCTGCCACGCCGTCACCAGCGCCGACCAGCCCTCGTCGGAGAGCCGCTCGCCGGTGACCCGGGTGAGGGCGTCCTGGAGTCCGTACAGCAGACCCGCCGCCACCGCGAGCAGCGCCGGGGCGACTGCGGACTCCGAGCGTTTGGCGAAGGTGGTGAGCAGCAGGGCGATTCCCACGACTGCGCCGATGACCAGCCAGTGCCGCAGTGGACTGGTCACCGCCTCGCCGCCCCGCGGCTGGCCCGCCAGCAGAAAGGCGGCGACTCCGCCCGCCAGCAGCCAGAGCCCGGCCCAGCCCTGCCGGCCGAGCCGCTGCCCCGTGCGATGGCGCGACAGGGCCATCGCGAAGAGCAGATTGGTCGCCAGCAGGGGTTCGACGACGGACACCTCGCCCTTGCCCAGGGCCAGGGCACCCAGCACCATGCCGCAGACCATCAGCCCGATCCCGGCCAGCCAGCTCGGCACCCGCATCAGGTCCAGCAGCAGCCGGAAGGAGAGATAGTCGCTCCTCGGGGCGTGCGAAGCGGCGGCCTGCTGCAGGACGAAACCGAATCCCAGACAGCAGGCGGCACTCACGGCGAGTACGAGGACCAGCACCGACACGCTTCTACCTCAAGTCAGGCCAGAAGTGGGTGATTTGTTTCGACGATAGCGCCTGCGCCCTGTGGGTGCGGCCGGAGCGCCGCCGACCGGGCGGTTGACGCCGCGGCGGCCCTTGCAGAGGATCTGACGCACGAGTAACTTCCGGCGTCCGAGCCGGACCGTCACCGTGGCCGTGACCGGATCGCCCCGACAAGGATGGAACCCATGGCGTACGACGCTGATGTGATCGTTATCGGGGCGGGGCTCGCGGGTCTGGTGGCGACCGCCGAACTGGTCGACGCGGGCCGCTCGGTGATCCTGCTCGACCAGGAGCCCGAACAGTCGATCGGCGGCCAGGCACACTGGTCCTTCGGCGGTCTCTTCCTCGTCGACTCGCCCGAGCAGCGCCGGCTGCGGATCAAGGACAGTCATGAGCTGGCCCTCCAGGACTGGCTCGGCACGGCGGGCTTCGACCGCAAGGAGGACCACTGGCCCCGGAAGTGGGCCGAGGCGTACGTCGACTTCGCGGCCGGTGAGAAGCGCTCCTGGCTGCACGCCCAGGGGCTGCGGCTCTTTCCCGTCGTCGGCTGGGCGGAGCGCGGCGGCTACGACGCGACCGGCCACGGCAACTCCGTGCCCCGCTTCCACATCACCTGGGGCACCGGCCCCGGCGTCGTCGCCCCCTTCGAGCGCCGGGTCCGCGCGGGCGTCGCCAAGGGCCTCGTACAGTTCGGGTTCCGCCACCGGGTCACCGGTCTCGGCCGCACCGCGGGCGCCGTCGACACGGTGAGCGGCGAGATCCTGGAGCCGAGCGCTGCCGCCAGGGGCACCGCGAGCAGCCGGGTGACGACCGGCACGTTCGAGCTCAGGGCCCAGGCGGTGATCGTCACTTCCGGCGGCATCGGCGGCAATCACGACCTCGTACGCAAGCAGTGGCCCCCACGGCTCGGCACCCCGCCGGCGAAGATGCTCTCCGGCGTCCCCGCCCATGTCGACGGACTCATGCTCGGCATCACCGAGGAGGCGGGCGCCCACCACATCAACCGCGACCGGATGTGGCACTACACCGAGGGCATCGAGAACTGGAACCCGATCTGGGCCAAGCACGGCATCCGGATCCTGCCGGGACCGTCCTCCCTCTGGCTGGACGCCCGCGGCAAGCGGCTGCCGGTCCCGCTCTTCCCGGGCTTCGACACCCTCGGCACCCTCGAACACATCATGAAGTCCGGCCACGACCACACCTGGTTCGTCCTCGACCAGAAGATCATCGGCAAGGAGTTCGCGCTCTCCGGCTCCGAGCAGAACCCCGACCTGACCGGAAAGTCGATCCGTGACGTGATCGGCCGGGCCCGCGCGGACGTACCGGCCCCGGTGAAGGCTTTCATGGACCACGGAGTGGACTTCGTGGTCGAGAAGGACCTCGGGGCACTGGTCCGACGGATGAACGCGCTCACCGACGAGCCGCTGATCGACGAGGCCGAACTGCGCCGCGAGATCACCGCACGCGACCGGGAGATCGCCAACCCCTTCACCAAGGACCTCCAGATCACCGCGATCCGCGGGGCCCGCGCCTATCTCGGCGACAAGCTGATCCGTACGGCTGCGCCGCACCGCATCCTCGACCCCAAGGCCGGCCCGCTCATCGCGGTACGGCTCAACATCCTGACCCGCAAGTCGCTCGGCGGACTGGAGACGGACCTGTCCTCCCGGGTGCTGACCGAGGACGGCACGCCCCTGCCCGGTGTGTACGCGGCGGGGGAGGCGGCAGGCTTCGGCGGCGGCGGGGTGCACGGGTACCGCTCCCTCGAAGGGACCTTCCTCGGCGGCTGCATCTTCTCCGGCCGGGCGGCGGGGCGGGCGGCGGCGCGGGCCACGTCCTAGTCAGGGGGTGCCCCCGAAGTCCCGCCCGGCCCGCGGCGTCCGACATGCCCGCCCGTCGAGCGGCGTGATCCGTCCGCAACTGCCGTCCAGGCCCGCCGCGATGACGGGATCGCCGCTCGACCGGCGCCCGCAGGGCGAGGACTGCCTGAACCTCGGCCCCGGACCCATTGTCCGGCCCCGCCGGGAGGGGCGGTGTCTCCTTCGACGTACATGCGCACGGCATGGGCATTCTGCCGCGAGGTGTCCGCCCCGCAGCCGTCGAGAACCGGCGGACCCCGCCTACCGTTCCGCCGCGCCCACGACGGGATCCAGCAGCTCGACGACCCGGAACCGTTCGGCGACGACCATGGTGTCGTCGTCGACCGTGAACTCCGGGTCGCCGAGCGCCTCCCGCATCTCCTGGCTGTGCCAGAACTTCTCGTGACCCGCGCGCCACCCGGCCACCGAGGTGTCGCCCTCGCCCTCGTCGATCGCATGCTGAAGATCGATGTCGCCGAGGCGCAGCACCCGCACCTCCGTCACCTCCAGCACCGCGACCTCCCGGCCGTCCGAGTCGATCAGCGCGGACCGCTCACCCACCGGAGGCAGCTCCTCCTTCTCCGCCTCGTACTCCGCGAGCAGCCCGGTCGTCGACACCTTCGCACCCGCGAGCACCGCCCCCACCAGCCGGTCGCGCAGCGGGCCGGGGAAGGTGAGCAGAAAGGGCTTGAGAGGTTCACGGTTCGACATGGCGCCAAGTCTGACATGTCCGGCCGGGCGCGGCGCAGGGGCGTGCACCCGATCGCGGGTCGTCAACTGTGCGGGGATCGAGCAGAGTTGACATCGGGTACGGGCAGGTGCCCGCGGCCCCTGGCGACCTGTGTCCGCAGATGCTCGAATGGTCGGGTGAACAGTCGCCCTCCCGACGCCGAAGGCACGCCCCTGGGCCGCCGTGTCGTCCTGGCCATGCTCGGTCTCGGCGCCGCCGGAGTCGTCGCCGCGCCCGTGCTGCAACGCACGCTGGAATCCGGGCTGGGCGCGGTCGCCGACAAGGACCCCACCGGCCTGACCGGCCTGCTCCCCAACGGCGGCGGTTTCCGCTACTACTCCGTCGCCTCGTCCGTACCGGAGAAAGGCGCGGACGACTACCGGCTGACCGTCGACGGGCTGGTCGACCACCCGGCCACGTACACCCTGGACGCGCTGAAGGCATTGCCGCAGACCCGCATGGTCCGCGATGTCCAGTGCGTCACCGGCTGGCGGGTGCCCGAGACCCCCTTCGAGGGGGTACGCCTCTCGGCGCTGCTGGACGCGGCGGGCGTACGGCCCGGGGCGAAGGCCGTCCGCTTCACCTGCTTCGACGGCACCTACAGCGAGAGCCTCACCCTCGCGCAGGCCCGCCGCGCCGATGTGCTGGTCGCGCTGCGTATGCAGGACCGGCCGCTGGCCCACTCCCACGGGGGTCCGGTCCGGCTCTATGTGGCCCCGATGTACTTCTACAAGTCGGCGAAATGGCTCTCCGGGATCACCGTCACCGACTCCGTGCGGCCCGGCTACTGGGAGGAGCTCGGCTATGACGTCGACGCCTGGGTCGGCCGGTCCAACGGCCGCGGCGACGCCCCCACCACCTGACCCCGCGGAGCGTGTGCGGCGCTTCAGCGGTGCGGAGCGCTGGGTGCACCGCACCACGGCCACGCTGATGCTGCTGTGCGTGGCGAGTGCGGCGTGTCTGTACGTACCCCAGCTCGCCGAGCTCGTCGGCCGTCGCCATCCGGTGGTCACTGTGCACGAGTGGTCCGGGGTGCTGACCCCCGTACCGTTCCTGGTCGGTCTGCTGTCACGGGCGTTGCGCGCCGATCTGTCCCGGCTCAACCGCTTCGGGCCGCACGACCGCCAGTGGCTGCGGGCCGTATGGAGCCGCGACCACCGGCCCGAGGCGCGTCCGGCCGGAAAGTTCAACGCCGGGCAGAAGCTGTACGCGGCCTGGGTCGCGGGCGCGGTGCTGGTGATGACCGGCACCGGCGCGCTGATGTGGTTCACCGGCCTCGCACCGCTGATGTGGCGCACGAGCGCGACCTTCGTCCACGACTGGCTGGCGCTCGCGATCGGGATCGTGCTGGCCGGGCACATGGCAATGGCGCTCGCCGACCCGGAGGCACGCCGTGGCATGCGCACCGGGTCGGTCGAGCGCGATTGGGCACGGTCACAGCATGTGCTGTGGGGGGAGGACCGTGCGGGCAGCCGCTCGCCGGGGCCTGTTCCGGCGGACCAGGGCCGGGGCCGCGACGCCTGACGCGGCACCTCGCGGCGTTGCCGGAACGCCCGAATGGCTCCTTCCCCAAGCTCTCAACTCCGTTCGAGCAGGGGAGACCCCACCTCAGGACGCTCCGGCGCCTTGCGACGCACCACGGCAGACGCCGCGCCCTGTCCGGCCCCGATCCGCCGGACAGGTCCTAGAGGACCAGCGACAACAGCAGGATGAAGGCCAGCGAGACCACGGAGATGATGGTCTCCATCACCGACCAGGTCTTCACCGTCTGGCCGACGTCCATGCCGAAGTACTCCTTCACCAGCCAGAACCCGGCGTCATTGACATGGCTGAAGAAGAGCGAGCCCGCGCCGACGGCGAGGACCAGCAGAGCGGCGTGCGACGTCGACATGTCGGTGGCCAGCGGGGCGACCAGACCGGCCGCCGAGATGGTGGCCACGGTCGCCGAACCGGTCGCGAGCCGGATCGCGACGGCGATCAGCCAGCCCAGCAGCAGTGCCGGTATCGACCAGTCCTTGGAGAAGTCCAGGATCATCTGGCCCACACCGGCGTCGATGAGGGTCTGCTTGAAACCGCCGCCCGCACCCACGATCAGCAGCACACCCGCGATCGGGGCGAGGGACTTCTCGACGGTGGTGGAGAGCCGGCCCTTGGTGAAACCGGCCGCCCGGCCCAGCGTGAACATGCCGACTATGACGGCCGCGAGCAGCGCGATCAGCGGCGAGCCGATCACATCGGTGACCCGCTGGACACCCTGCTCCGGGTCGTCCACGACGATGTCGACCAGGGCCTTGACCAGCATCAGCACGACGGGCAGCAGAATCGTCGCCAGGGTGGCGCCGAAGCTGGGCCGACGGTCCAGCTCCTCCGAAGGACGCTGCGGAATCATCTTCTCCGGAGCCTTGATGTCCACCCAGCGCGCGGCGTAGCGGGAGAAGACCGGCCCCGCGATGATCACGGTCGGGATGGCGACCAGCACACCCAGCGCGAGCGTGACACCGAGGTTGGCGCCGAGGGCGTCGATCGCCACCAGCGGGCCGGGGTGCGGCGGAATCAGCCCGTGCATCACGGAGAGTCCGGCCAGCGCCGGGATGCCGATCCGCATCAGGGAGTAGTTGCCGCGCTTGGCGACGAGCAGCACCACCGGGATCAACAGCACGATCCCGACCTCGAAGAACAGCGGCAGACCGATGATCGAGGCGATCAGGACCATCGCCCACGGCATGGCCCGCCCGCTCGCCTTCGCGAGGATCGTGTCGACGATCTGGTCCGCGCCGCCGGAGTCGGCGAGCAGCTTGCCCAGAATGGCGCCGAGCGCGATGAGGACACCGACACCCGCGACGGTCGAGCCGAGGCCGGCGGTGAAGCTGGCGATCGTCTTGGCCGGTGCGGCGCCGGCGAACGAGCCGAGCGCCAGCGAGCCGATGGTCAGCGCGAGAAACGCGTGCATCTTGAACTTGGTGATGAGCAGAACGATGACGGCGATGCCCGCCAGGACTGCGATGCCCAACTGCGCGTTGCCTGCCGAAGTGATCGGTTCGACGGCATCCGCTGCCAGCATCTCGACGCTGAGACTGGTCACGGTGGTGATCCTTAGCTATCGAGCCGGCGCAACGCGGCGACGGCTCGCTGGGTGATTTCTACGGGGGTGCCGGACACATCGACCGAGACTCCGGCCTCGTCCTCCTGCAGCGGCTGCAAGGTGGCGAACTGCGAGTCGAGCAGAGCGGTGGGCATGAAGTGGCCCTTGCGCTCCGCCATGCGCTCCTCGATCAGAGCCCGGTCGCCGGTCAGATGGAGGAAGACGGCACCGGGGGCCTCGGCGCGCAGCCGGTCCCGGTAGACCCGCTTGAGCGCCGAGCTGCTCACCACCCCGCCGAGCCCCGCCCGGCCGTGCGCCCACTGACCGATCGCATCGAGCCAGGGCCACCGGTCGGAGTCGTCCAGTGGGGTACCGGCCGACATCTTGGCGATGTTCGCCGCGGGATGGAAGTCATCGCCCTCGGCGTACGGAACGCCGAGTTCGGCGGCGAGCAGGGGGCCGATCGTGGTCTTGCCGGTCCCTGCAACGCCCATCACCACGACGACGTGGGGGGTGCTCATTGGTGGTGCCTCGCTGTCTTCTTCGACGTCTTCCTCGACATCGGTCCGTCGCGCTACTGAAACCCATACGTACGACTTATTCAAGATGCTGTGACGTAAACGTCGTACTTTTTCTTCCTGAAGGGCGCCCCGTAGGCTGTGCTCATGACCACACAGGGCCCTGGGCTGCATACACATGTGCTGGACACCCTGGGTCTGGAGATTGCCGCGGGGGAGCACCGGCCGGGGCAGGTACTGCGTACCGACGAGCTGGCCCAGCGCTTCGACGTCTCGCGCACGGTCGTGCGCGAAGTGGTCCGCGTCCTCGAATCCATGCACCTGGTCGAGTCCCGGCGCCGGGTCGGCGTGACCGTACAGCCGACCGAGGCATGGAATGTCTACGATCCGCAGGTCATCCGGTGGCGGCTGGCCGGCGCCGACCGCCCGCGCCAGCTGCGCTCCCTGACCGTGCTCCGCTCAGCGATCGAGCCGGTCGCGGCCGGCCTCGCCGCCCGTAACGCCACCCCGGAGCAGTGCGCGGCCCTCACCGAGTGCGCGCTCGGCATGGTCGCCACCTCGCGCGGCCAGCAGCTGGAGGGCTATCTGGAGCACGACATCGCGTTCCACCGGATCGTGCTCAACGCCTCCGGCAACGAGATGTTCGCGCGGCTCGGCGATGTCGTCGCCGAGGTCCTGGCGGGCCGCACCCACCACCAGGTGATGTTCGAGGACCCCGACCCGGCCGCGGTCACCCTCCATGTCCGGCTCGCCGAAGCGGTGCGCGAGGGCGACACGGTGGCGGCGGAACGGCTGACGAAGGAGATCGCGGTGGGCGCCCTGCACGAGCTGGACGTGCTCGCACCCTGAGAGTCTGTCGGGTGACCTCCGACCGGGCGGCCACGCCCTGGCACGCACGCTTCCCGCGTTGTCGTCAGTCACCGACTCCCCCATAGCTGAAGGCATGGGGGGACCCCCTTCGTGTCGACTCCCTCCTCCGCCTCGGAATCGCACGCACCAGACCGCGTCCGCTATCCGGTCGGAGGTCACCCGACAGGCTCCGAGGCCCGTTCCGCCGCGCCGTCGCGCGTACGAACCCGCTCCCTGAGGTCCCGTCCCTACGGTGCCGACACGCGCACGTGCTGCAGCCGGGCCGCGGCCGCCGCCAGCACCATCTCCAGCGCCGCGGGATAGCCGCTGCGGTCCATCTCCGCGACCAGCACCCCCGCGGTCGCCGCGATGTTCGGATGGGTACCGGCCGGAAGCCGGGCGTACGTCTGTGGCCAGGTCCGCACCTCCTGCGCACGGGCCTGCTCCGACAGCACCAGCGTGGACGCGTCCAGCGCCGCGAACGACAGCGTCTGGTCCACGAAGACGTGGTAGATCCGCACCGCCTCGGCATCCGGGAATCCCGCACCGCGCAACACCCCGAGAATCGCCTCCACCGACCGGATCTCATGCGCCCGGCCGGTCACCCGGGCACAGGTCAGCGCCGCCGCCTGAGGGTGCGCCAGATAGTCCGCGTGCATCCGCAGGCCGAGGGTACGCAGATCGGCCCGCCAGTCACCCGTCGGCCGCCAGGTGCGCAACGTACGGCCGATCAACTCGTCGGCCACCGCGAGCAGTAGTTCGTCCGTGTCCCGGAAGTACCGGTAAAGGGCGCTGGGATCGCAGCCGAGAGCCGCACCGAGCCGGCGTACGGTGAGCGCCGCCGCCCCGTGCTCCCCGATCAGCCGCAACGCCGTCTCCACGATCAGCTGCTCGGACAGCACCGTGCCCTGTTTGGTGGGGCGCCTGCGGCGCCGCGCCCCCTCCGGTACCACCCGCTCGCTCGCGCTCATGGCGGCACTTTATGACAACAGTGTTGACGTGTGAACCCGTCGGAGAGTTCGATGTGCCGCCATCGGGGTCGAAGAGCGCCCCTCGGCGAAGGAGCCACCGTGACGGACTCACCCATCCCCTACGGCAGTGACCCACCGGCACCCGCGGCACTGAAAAGGAGCCTCGGTGTCGTGGACGGCGTCGTCATCGCCGCCTCCTCCACCGCCGCCACCTCCAGCATCGGTATCGGGCTGGGCGTGACCGCGAGCGCCGTCGGCCTGCATCTGCCGATCGTCATGCTGCTCGCGTTCCTGCCCGTCCTGGGTATCGCCGGCGCGTACTCCCGGCTCAACAAGGCCGAGCCGAACATGGGCAGCGGCTATGTCTGGGTCGGCCGTTCCCTCAGCCCCTGGCTCGGCTTCCTCGTCGGCTGGATCGGCATCGTCTCCACGGTCGTCTTCCTGTCCTACACCACGACCGTCACGGGCTCCGCCCTGCTCCAACTCGCCGGTGAGGGAGGGCTGCACACCCTCGCCGGGCTCCACCTCGACCCGGACTCCACCGCCCAGTCGACCGTGCTGGGCATCGTCGTGCTGATCGCCGTCACCTTCACCGCGATCACCGGCATCCGGTCCGCCGCCAACCTGCAGAAATACCTTCTCGTCTTCGAGTACGTCGTCCTGCTCGGCTTCTGCGGATACGGACTGGTCGTCGGCCCGCACCCGTTCAGCCTCGACTGGATCAACCCGTTCACCATTCCCTCCGGACAGCAACTCGCCGAGGGTCTTGTGCTCTCGGTCTTCTGCTACTGGGGCTTCGAATCGTCGTTCAGCGTCACCGAGGAGATCCGCGATCCGCAGGACGCCTCGCGGGCCGGACTCATCACCCTCTTCACCATGCTCGGTCTCTTCCTGCTCGGCTCCTTCGCCTTCCAACGCGTCCTCTCGCTGGATGAGTTGACCGGTCATGGCGCCCAGGGACTCACCTACTTCGGCGACCGGCTCGCCCATCAGCCGCTCGCCGCACTCCCGCTGGTCGCCCTCACCTTCTCCGCCATCGCTTCCCTCCAGTCCGGTGTGATCCCCACCGTGCGCGGCATGTTCGCGATGGGCCGTGACCGCACGCTCGGCGCGTTCTGGACCAGGGTCAGCCCGCGCTACGGGACACCGGCGGCCGGAACCATCGCGGTCGGCTGTGTCGCCGCCGCCGTCGCCGTCGCCTCACTCGTCATCCCGAAGGTCGGCGACCTCATCCTGGCCTCCGTCAACGCGATCGGTGTCGTCGTCTCGCTGTACTACGCGCTCACCGCACTGGCCGCCGCCGCGCGCTTTCGCGGGGCACTGCGCGAGAGCCGGTCCGAGGCCCTGCGGGCCGTGGTGCTCCCGGTGCTCAGCGCCGCCGCGCTGCTCGGCCTCGGCGGCTACCTCTGCTGGTCCTTCTACACCTCCGCCGACCACTTCGAGATCAGCCCGGACAACGGCTGGTTCATGCTGTTCTGTCCGGCGGTCATGCTGCTGACCGGTGTGGGCGCGGCGGCCTGGGCCAAGTGGGTGAGGAAGTCGCCGTACTTCACCACCGGCCGCTCCGTCGCCACCGCCGAGCCCATGGTGGTCGAAACAGCCTGACCAACCGTAGCCTTGCCGGCCTCCCGCCGAGCACAGCCCTCACGGAAACGGAACAGCCCCATGCACCACGCCCCCGCCGATCTCGTCCTCACCGGCGGCCCGGTTCTCACCATGGACGCTGCACGCAGCCGCGCCACCACCGTCGCCGTCACCGACGGCCGCATCACCGCCGTCGGCCACGACGAGGTGCGCGAACTGACCGGCCCCGGAACCGAAGTCGTCGACCTCGCCGGCCGGTTGCTCGTCCCCGGATTCCAGGACGCGCACATCCACCCCGTCGCAGCCGGTCTCGAACTCGCCCAGTGCAACCTCACGGATGTCCGTACGGCGACGGACACGCTCGCCGCCGTGCGCGCGTACGCCGACAGCCACCCCGACCAGGAGTGGATCACCGGCGGCGGCTGGTCCATGGACGCCTTCGACGGCGGCGCCCCCACCAGGGGGCAGCTCGACACCGTGGTACCCGACCGCCCCGCCTACCTGGTCAACCGCGACCATCACGGCGCCTGGGTCAATACCCGCGCCCTGACGCTCGCCGGTGTCACCCGGTACACCCCCGACCCGGCCGACGGCCGCATCGAACGCGACGACCGCGGCGAACCCACAGGGCTCCTCCAGGAGGGAGCCATGGACCTGGTCGCCCGCCACACCCCCCGCTCCACCCCGGCCGACCGGCTGACCGCCCTGCTCCGTGCCCAACGGCTGCTCCACTCCTACGGGATCACCGCCTGGCAGGACGCCATCATCGGCGGATTCGGCTCCATGGACGACCCGGCCGACGCCTATCTGACCGCCGCCCGCGACGGCTCGCTCACCGCACGGGTCGTCGGTGCCCTCTGGTGGGACCGCGAGCGCGGCGCCGAACAGATTCCCGAGCTCGTGGCCAGGCGAAAGGAGTTGAGCGGCGGACGCTTCCGGGCCGACTCGGTGAAGATCATGCAGGACGGCGTCGCCGAAACCGGCACGGCCGCCCTGCTCGCCCCCTACCTCGACGGCTGCGGCTGCGCCACCGCCAACCGCGGCACCAGCTTCGTCGACCCCGTCGAGCTGCGGCGCCACGTCACCGAACTGGACGCCCTCGGCTTCCAGGTCCACTTCCACGCGCTCGGCGACCGCGCCGTGCGCGAGGCACTCGACGCCGTCGAAGCGGCCCGCGCCGCCAACGGCCGCACCGACACCCGCCCCCACCTCGCCCACCTCCAGATCGTCCACCCCGACGACATCCCCCGGTTCCGCGAACTCGGCGCCACGGCCAACATCCAGCCGCTCTGGGCCGCGCACGAACCGCAGATGGACGAGCTGACCATCCCCTTCCTCGGCGCCGAACGCGCCGCACTGCAGTACCCGTTCGGTGCCCTGCTGCGCTCCGGCGCGACCGTCGCGGCAGGCAGTGACTGGCCGGTCAGCAGCGCCGATCCGCTGCACGGCATCCACACCGCGGTCAACCGGGTGACCCCCGGGAGCGAGGGGCCGGTCTTCCTCCCGGAGCAGCGCATCTCCCTGACCGCAGCCATCGCCGCGTACACGGCGGGCTCGGCGTATGTGAACCATCTGGACGACACCGGAAGCATCCGTCCCGGAACCCTCGCCGACCTGGTGGTCCTGGACCGGGACCCGTACGCGGGCCCGGCCGAGGAGATCGGTCGCACCCGCGTCCTTCAGACGTACGTGGGCGGCAGGCGGGTCCACGAGGCCTGAGGCAATACGGCGGCCCCCGCGGAACGATCCCGCGCGGGCCGCCGACCCAGCCGAGTCGCCCGCCGTGCCCGTGGAGGCCACCGTGCCCGGCGCCGTGAGCGGTACATGCCACCGGATGGACGGCAGTGGTTTCCCGCCAACGCGGCGCGCCGTCGTGACACCCTCACGGGGCGTACGGTTGTTCGTGTTCGATCTTCACGAAATGACGGAAACAGGGAGACCACGGTATGTCGCAGCAGGTGCAAGGTGTCATCGCACCGGGGAAGAACGAGCCGGTACGGGTCGAGACGATCGTGATCCCGGACCCGGGCCCCGGCGAGGCCGTGGTGAAGATCCAGGCGTGCGGAGTCTGCCACACCGATCTCCACTACAAGCAGGGCGGCATCAACGACGACTTCCCCTTCCTGCTCGGCCACGAGGCCTCGGGCGTGGTGGAGTCCGTCGGCGAGGGGGTCACGGATGTCGAGCCCGGCGACTTCGTCATCCTCAACTGGCGTGCCGTGTGCGGGCAGTGTCGTGCGTGCCTGCGCGGCCGCCCCTGGTACTGCTTCAACACCCACAACGCCAAGCAGAAGATGACGCTGCTCGACGGCACGGAGCTGTCACCGGCGCTCGGTATCGGCGCGTTCGCCGAGAAGACCCTGGTCGCCGCCGGTCAGTGCACCAAGGTCGACCCGGAGGTCTCTCCGGCCGTCGCCGGGCTGCTCGGCTGTGGCGTGATGGCGGGCATCGGTGCCGCCATCAACACCGGGCAGGTCGGCCGCGGCGACTCGGTCGCCGTGATCGGCTGCGGCGGTGTCGGCGACGCGGCGATCGCGGGCGCGCGGCTGGCCGGCGCGGCGAAGATCATCGCCGTGGACATCGACGACCGCAAGCTGGAGACGGCGAAGACGATGGGCGCCACGCACACCGTCAACTCCCGCTCAACCGACCCGGTCGAGGCGATCCGCTCCCTGACCGACGGCAACGGCGCGGACGTCGTCATCGAGGCGGTCGGCCGCCCGGAGACGTACAAGCAGGCCTTCTACGCCCGCGACCTGGCAGGCACCGTCGTCCTGGTCGGCGTCCCGACCCCGCAGATGCAGCTGGAACTGCCGCTCATCGACGTCTTCGGCCGCGGCGGCTCGCTCAAGTCCTCCTGGTACGGCGACTGCCTGCCCTCGCGCGACTTCCCGATGCTCATCGACCTGCACCAGCAGGGCCGGATCGACCTCGGCGCGTTCGTCACCGAGACCATCGGGCTCGGCGACATCGAGCAGGCCTTCGCCCGGATGCACGAAGGCGACGTGCTGCGCTCGGTGGTGGTCTTCTGATGACCGCCCGCATCGACCACCTCGTCACCTCCGGCACCTTCGCCCTCGACGGCGGGGAGTGGGACGTCGACAACAACGTCTGGATCGTCGGCGACGACACCGAGGCGATCGTCATCGACGCCGCCCATGACGCCACCGCCATCGAGGCCGCGCTGAACGGCCGTACGCTGCGCGCCATCGTCTGCACGCACGCGCACAACGACCACATCGACGCGGCCCCGGCCCTCGCCGACGCCACCGGCGCACCGGTCCTGCTGCACCCCGACGACCTGCCGCTGTGGAACCGGACCCACCCGGACCGCGCCCCGGACGGCGAACTGGCCGACGGCCAGGAGCTGGAGATCGCCGGAACGACGCTCCAGGTCCTGCACACCCCCGGTCATGCCCCGGGCGCCGTCTGCCTGTACGCCCCCGGGCTGTCCACCGTCTTCACGGGTGACACGCTCTTCCAGGGCGGCCCCGGAGCCACCGGGCGGTCCTTCTCCCACTTCCCGACGATCGTCGCGTCGATCAGGGACCGGCTGCTCGCCCTGCCGCCGGAGACCACCGTCCGCACCGGACACGGCGATTCCACGACCATTGGCGCGGAGGCCCCGCATCTGGACGAGTGGATCGCCCGCGGTCACTGAGAACCGCGGCTCACCGGTCCGGGCCATGCGCAGAGCCGCAGCCCGCTCTCGAAGCGGCGCGGCCCGCCCGTGACCGGATCGGTGAACTCCAGCACCCGGGCCAGGAGCTGGAGCGGGTGCGACCAGTCGTCGGTCGCACCCTCCGGCCGGACCACCGGGTAGACCGGGTCGTGGACGAGCGGCAGCCCCAGGCTGTTCATATGGACCCGCAGCTGATGGGTGCGTCCGGTGGCGGGCAGCAGCCGGTACCGGCCGAGACCCTCCCGGTGCTCCAGCAGCTCGATCCGGCTCTCGCTGTTCGGCTCGCCCGGCTCCTCGCGGGCGGCGATGACCCCGCGCTCCTTGACGATGCGGCTGCGTACGGTCCGCGGGAAGGCCAGTCCGGGGTCGTACGGTGCCACCGCCTCGTACTCCTTGAGCACCGAGCGGTCCCGGAACATCGTCTGGTACGCGCCCCGCTCCTCGGGCCGCACGACGAAGAGGACGAGGCCCGCGGTCAGCCGGTCCAGCCGGTGCGCGGGCTGCAGCTCGGGCAGGTCCAGCTCGCGGCGCAGCCGGGCCACCGCGGTCTCGGTGATGTGCCGGCCGCGCGGTGTCGTCGCCAGGAAGTGCGGCTTGTCCGCGATCACGATGTGCTCGTCGCGGTGGACGACACCGACCGGGAACGGCACCGGCTCCTCCGGCGCGAAATCCCGGTGGAACCAGATGTACCGGCCGGCGGTGTACGGCTCGTCGGCGGAGACCGGGCCCTGTACGGAGACGAACCGGCCCTCGGCGAGCATGGCGTCCACCCGCGCCGCCCCGATCGCACCCGCGAACCGCGCCAGCAGATGATCGCGTACCGTCGCCCACCGGCCGTCCGGATCCTCGGGGAGCCGCAGCCGGACCGGATCGATCCCGTCCCGCTGCGGCAACGGCGCCGACGGGGGCTTCGCACGCCCCCTCACCGGGGTGCGCCGACCGGTACAGCGGTGAGCATGGTGCGGGCTCCTTGTATCTTCTGCTGGGGTGTCCGCACAGTATCGCCCGTTCCGCCCGCCCACCGGGGCCCTGCCCCCGCACTCAGGCGTTCGGCAGCGTCACCTTCTCCGGGCCGCACCCGATGCGCTCGGCCTCGGCGGCGACATAGCCGGGCAGCAGCTCACGCGTGAGGTCGACGCCCTTGTCCGTCGGCTGATCCAGCTGCTGCACCATGAAGATCACGGGCCCGGTCTGGCAGCTCGCCCGGTAGACGCCCCGCGATCCGTCGAGCCGGCCGAATCCCTTGGAGCCTTTGAGAGGCAGACCGGCCTTGCGTGTGTCCCCGGAGAAGATCTCGGTCAGCGCCGGGTCCGTCACCGTGGTCATCCGCACGACGGGGGAGTAGCCATTATCGGACTCGCAGACCCGGGCGGGCCCGCCGTCGTCGCTGACGCGAGTCTGCTCCAGAGCCTTGCGGTACGCCGCGGGGACGAAGAGGCCCTTGACCCCGCAGAAGGCGTTGGTCTTCGTGTCCTGCCGGTCCGCGAGGGCGGGCAGGGTGCGAGGAATCCGATAGGTGCCGGAGCAGCCGAATTCGCGGATGACGCCATTGGTCGCCTCCACCAGGGCGCGGGTCAGGGCGGCGCGGTTCTCCCGGTCGTACTCCGACCCGATGTCGAGTCCGGCCCGTCCCATGCCGATGTCCACCACGGTGGGACCGGTGAAATCGTCCCGTCCCGTGCAGCTCTGCGGCAGCGCCAGCCAGGCGCGCGACGACGAGGTCATCCCGGGCAGTCCGTCGCCGAGCGACACCATGCCGGCCGCGAGGAACTCCTGCGGCCACGCGTGTGCGTCGGTGCCCCGGAGACCGTCCAGCTGGTGCACCCGCAGGGTCACTTGGCGGCGGGGATTGTCGTCCTTGTAGCTGGTGATGCGGCACTGTCCGTACGACGGTTCGCCATCGCGCGGATTGGCCTGCAGGGACTGCTCCTCGGTCTCGGTCCTGCGGTCACCGAAGAGGTCCGACATGGTCGAGTCATCGAGAGAGTCCCAGCAAGGAGCGGAACCGAGCAGCGGAAGCGTGTCCGTCCGCCAGGCCACCGCGCCGGCGCCGAGGAGAGCACCGACCAGCCCGGCGGCAGTGACGGCGCGAGCGGTACGGCTGCGGAACAGGCGGCGCAGAACGGGGGTGTGCGCGGGGGCGGGCTCCTGCTCCGGGGATGGGCCCGGCTGTGACTCGTGCGCCTGCTCCTGTTCCCGTTCCTGTTCCTGCTCCTGCTCCTGCTCCAACTCCTGAGGAACTGTGGTCTTCTCGCCGTCCACCGCCGCTGCCCCGTTCCCTTCGGTCTCTTCGCCGTTCACGCGACCCCACCGGCCCCGCACCCGATGCGCTTGCTCACGGACTTGGTGAAGTTCGTGAACACCTGCCGGTCGTCGGGCCGGCCCGCACCCTTCAGACCGGACTGGAGGTTTCCGTAGAACACCGTCTGCCGTCCGTTGCACTCGGTGCGTACGAGCCCGTTGCCGGCACCCTCGGGAAGCCCCTTGAACAGCGCGACCAGGCGTGGCTCGCCCGCCATCACGTACTGCGCCGCCGGCTCGTCGGGCATCCGCGGCGCGCGCCACACCACCGAACAGGTCTGGAGCCGCTCGCCGACCACCCCCACCTGTTCCTTGTACTGGGCGCTCCGGCCGAGTTCGAGCGTCACACCGGGTATCCGGCACAGCGGGCTCCGGGCGCTCTCGTCGTCCTCGGCGACCGTCACGATGGGCGACGTCATGCGCAGGGGCTTGTCCGGTGCGCAACCAGCCTTCCCCATACCGGCGTTGGCGGCATCCAGCAGCAGCCGGGTGACCTCGGACCGGCTGCCGATCGTGAACGGCATGGCCAATTTGCCCAGATGGCCGTCGCCGGTGCTCTCGCTCCGGATCGTCACCGCGGACGGCCTGCCGTCCACATCACAGGTGTCGGGCAGGACCAGCATCGCCCGGTTGCCGGAGACCAGCCCGTCGAGCCCGTCGGGCAGTTGGGAGGCCGCCCCGTCGAAATACCGGGCTATCCAGGCGCGGTGTTCCTCGACCCCGGTGGGAACCGGACCGTACTCGACGATGACCTGCTCCTTGAACGTGAGCGGCTCGTCCGAGTCGTCGTCCGGAACCGTCGAGGTCACCGCGACCGTGCAACTGGCGTGGTGACGGCCGGCCGAGGGTGGCGCGGACTCGGTGGCGCGCCGCTCGGAGCCGGACTTGTCGAGCCCGTCGTCACCGAGGAAGGCCGGACCACTGTTCTGCTCCCACGCCCCCCAGCAGTAGCTGTCCCGGAACGGCCAACTGTCCGTCGCCCACAGCCCGATGGCGGAGACGAGCACCGCCCCGGCGACCGTTACGGCGAGGAGTGCGCCCCGCCGTCTGCGACTGCTGCCCATCACATTCCCCCTTGTGAAGTACGAAGATCGCGCAAAGCCTTGATGCTACGTCGTCGCCCGGGGCAGGCGCGCAGTGCGCCGTACCGCACCACGTACTGAGGAAGTCCCTCCCCTCCTGCCGCCGCAGACCAGCCGGTCGCCGAGAACAGGAACGAGAACTCCGCGGCTTCCGCATCGGGCCGGTACTCCGGCAGCACCCCCGGCCCGCACGACTGCGAACCGATCCCCTGCACCGCGTGGTCCGGATCGACCCGGACGGTCTCGCCGACCCGCAACTCCGTTACGTGCTCCGCCGCATCCAGCTGCTCGCTCGTCCACCGCCGCGCGGTGAACCAGAAGGGTGCACCCCCCTCGGCCCGTACCCCCACCCCGCTGTCGTCCGTCAGCTCCGCCCACCGGACATCGGCGCGTGCGCCGTTCTCCCGGGGCCGGACGTACGAGGTCTGCATCGCATCCACGGACATCTGCCACCGCCCTGGCACCGAGGCGGCCCGGGTGTCCGGGAACGCCTCACCGGGCCCGCCGCCGAACCAACGCGCCCCGCCGTACGCGGCAGGCAGCCCGAACCGGATCCCCGGCCGGGGCAGCGGCACCCGCCACTCGCCCTCCGGCGCAACGGACACGGTCAGCCCCAGCCGCTCCCCGTCGGCCGTCCATCGGCACACGGTACGCAGGCCCTGGCCGACCCCCGCCGGCGCCACCCGGGTCCGTACGGCCAACGCGTGATCCGGGACCCATGTCCTCGTACCAGGGCAGGGTGGGCGTGTGTGTGCGGCTCATGGGACTCCTCGCCAGGCGATGGCCTCCGTGCTGCTGGACGTCAGCGAGGAATGAACCGATTCAACAAGGGGTGTACCCTGCTCCGGCCCATGTGCGGCCGTGCGGGCACAACGCAGAATGCCGACCAGGATCGCTCCTGATCGGCATTCTCTCTGTGTCCGAGGGGGGACTTGAACCCCCACGCCCGATAAAGGGCACTAGCACCTCAAGCTAGCGCGTCTGCCATTCCGCCACCCGGACAAGGTGTCTGTCTCGCGGGCCCGGCCCGTTCCGACGTGGAAAACAATAGCAAACATTCGGGGGTGCTCGATCACGCCAGGGGGAGTGTGAAGGGCGCATGACGGGGGGTGGGGGCCTTGGGTGTGCGGGCCGGGCGCGCGAGGATGAGGGGGAGCATCACGGTGACAGTGGAAGGAAGCAGTGTGAGCGAGACCAACACGGCCCGGACCGTCTCGGGCGAGGACGAGGTCGTGGACCTCTGTCGTGAGCTGATCCGGATCGACACCAGTAACTACGGGGACCACTCGGGTCCGGGAGAGCGGGTCGCCGCCGAGTATGTCGCGGAGAAGCTCGCCGAGGTCGGGCTGGAGCCGCAGATCTTCGAGTCCCACAAGGGCCGGGCCTCGACCGTGGCGCGGATCGAGGGCGAGGACCCGTCCAGGCCCGCGCTGCTGATCCACGGTCACACCGATGTGGTTCCGGCCAATGCTCACGACTGGACGCACCACCCGTTCTCGGGCGAGGTCGCGGACGGCTGCGTGTGGGGCCGTGGCGCGGTCGACATGAAGGACATGGACGCGATGACCCTCGCGGTGGTCCGCGACCGGATGCGCAGTGGCCGCAAGCCCCCGCGCGACATCGTGCTGGCCTTCCTCGCGGACGAGGAGGCGGGCGGTACGTACGGCGCGCGGTATCTCGTGGACAAGCACCCCGGCCTCTTCGAGGGTGTCACCGAGGCGATCGGCGAGGTCGGCGGCTTCTCCTTCACGGTGAACGAGAAGCTGCGGCTCTACCTCGTCGAGACGGCCGAGAAGGGCATGCACTGGATGCGGCTCACCGTGGACGGCACCGCCGGCCACGGCTCGATGACCAACGGCGACAACGCGATCACCGAACTCTGCGAGGCGGTCGGACGGCTGGGGCGGCACAAGTGGCCGGTCCGGGTGACCAAGACCGTACGGTCCTTCCTCGACGAGCTGTCCGATGCGCTCGGCACCCCGCTCGACCCGGAGGACATGGATGCCACGCTGGCCAAGCTGGGCGGCATCGCCAAGATGATCGGCGCCACGCTCCGTAACTCCGCCGCTCCCACCATGCTCGGCGCCGGCTACAAGGTGAACGTGATCCCCGGCCAGGCCACCGCCCATGTCGACGGTCGCTTCCTGCCCGGTTTCGAGGACGAGTTCCTGGCCGATCTGGACCGTATCCTCGGCCCGCGGGTGAAGCGCGAGGACGTGCACGGGGACAAGGCGCTGGAGACCAGCTTCGACGGTTCGCTCGTGGACGCGATGCAGGTCGCCCTGAAGGCGGAGGACCCGATTGCGCGCGCCGTCCCTTACATGCTTTCCGGCGGTACCGACGCCAAGTCCTTCGACGACCTCGGTATCCGCTGCTTCGGGTTCGCCCCGCTGAAGCTGCCGCCGGAGCTCGACTTCGCAGGCATGTTCCACGGCGTGGACGAGCGTGTGCCCGTGGACGGTCTGCAGTTCGGTGTGCGGGTGCTCGACCGTTTCATCGACAACTGCTGAGTCTCTGCCGCTTTTCCGTTGATTTTCCGCGTCAACAATCGCCAGCGTGTGCGTATTTGACCGGAACGGGTGAAAGGAACCATACGCTCGTAGCCCAATTACCTCTTCCTCGTTACAAGTGATGCGGTCCGCGGCTGGGACCGCATTGCCAACTAGGAGGAATAATGATCAAGAAGGTCGTCGCTGCTGCGGCTGTCACCGGTGGTCTGGTGCTCGCGGGTGCGGGCATGGCCGTCGCGGATTCCGGTGCCCAGGGTGCCGCTGTCGGCAGCCCCGGTGTGGTCTCGGGCAACGTCATCCAGGCGCCCGTGCACGTGCCGGTGAACGTGTGTGGCAACACGATCTCCGTGGTCGGGCTGCTGAACCCCACCTTCGGCAACACCTGCACCAGTGCCTGACGTTGTGCGTCAACCCGTAAGGGTTTGAATCCGGTCGGCCCCGGAGTGCACGCCATGCACTCCGGGGCCGCTGGGTAATCGGCCCCCGCACGGTCAAGTCCGGGGGTATTCCGGAAGGTAGAAGGCGGGAAACAACCTATGCGACAGGTCACGCGTAAAGGCCTGATCACCATGGCGGCTGCGGGCGGCGTGCTCGCGCTGAGTGGCGGTTACGCGCACGCCGACGCGGGAGCGGCCGGCGGCGCATCGAATTCCCCGGGGGTGCTTTCAGGGAATTCCGTCCAGATCCCGGTCGACGTACCGGTCAACGTATGCGGCAACTCCGTGAGCGTCGTGGGACTGCTCAACCCGGCCGCAGGAAACACCTGCAAAAACGCTTCGCAAAGCGCTGCCTCGGGCCGCCACGCCTCGGGCAGTCAGGTGTCCGGCGACCGGACCCGGACGCACCGGGCGGCGACCGGCAAGCACCGGGCCGTCACGAGCGACACCGGGAGCGGTGCAAGGGCCGAGGGGGTTACGAACGGCTCGCCCGGTGTGCTTTCGGGCAACAACATCGCGGTGCCCATCGACATCCCCGTGAACGCCTGCGGGAACAGCGTCACCATCGGCGGACTGCTCAATCCCGCCTCCGGAAACGACTGCGGAAATGTTCCGGACGTCGTCACGCCGCCGGTCGGTACTCCGGTCACCCCGGTCACCCCGGCCACCGAGAACCAGCCCCCGAAAACCGCACCGCGAGACGTGTCGAACGCGCACGAGACACAGAACGTCGCGCAGCTCGCACACACCGGAGCGGGCGGGCTCGACCTGCTGGTTCCGGCGAGCGTGGGCCTGCTGCTGGCGGGTGCGGGCACGGTGCTGTACCGCCGCGCCCGGATGTCCGCATAGCGGACCGAGGCGGCGGCGCAAGCACGGCGAAAGGAGCGGGCCCCGCGACTGCGGGGCCCGCTCCGTCTCACCAGGTGGCCCGGAGCTGGCGGATGATCCGTCGGCGCAGCCGCACCCTGCGGCTGCCGTCACGGCGCAGCGTCAGTCGGTCCAACTCCCAGTGCCCGTACTCGGCATGGTCGGTCAGCAGGCGGGCCGTCTCCTTCCGGGACACCCCGCGCGGTACGTACACATCGACAAATTCGTATTCCGGCATCGCATCTATTGTGCGGGCAGAGCCCCTGTACGGATAGCGTCTGCACTATGTCTGATGCTGCGCAGCCCACCGCTGCCGAGGTACGCGCCGCCGCCGAAGCGATCAAAGCCGCGCTCGACCATCACCTCGAGGCGGTCGAACGCCGGACAGGGGACGATGATCCCGCCGTCTACGACGCGTTCAATGCACTCGCCGCTGCCGCCGAGTTCTACGACGAACTGCTCTACGACCGCTACGACGAGGTCACCCCTTTCGAGATCCCGGGTGCGGAGGACTCCCTGCCGCCGTACGCCGGCCCGGAGGAACCGAACGCGCTGAGTGTGCTGATCCGGCGCGACTACGCGGTGGTGGAGCCGCCGCGGCTGCTCGCACAGGCCCAGCGGATCGCCGACCTCGATCCGGACGATCGCGCCGGCGGGAGCGCCGCGGTGGTGGGCTCCAGCGTCCATGCCGCGCTCGGAGTGCTCTTCGGTGAGTACGAACCGGACGAGATCGCTTCCCGGCATACGGAGTTCGGTCTGGAGGAGGGCGACTCCACGCTCTGGGTCACGGCTGCGGAGGAATTGCCCGAGGCGGGGGAGTGGCTCGGCGCACCGTTCGACGAAGCGGACCCGCAGCTGGTGGTCTGCCGCTTCGACGTCAGCGCCGTCTTCGACGAGGACGAATCGGACGAGGAGCCGGCCGGCCTGGTGGTGGACAGCTCCTGATCCGTCCGCCGGACGGGCTCGAAACCGAGCCCGTCCGGCGATGGGGAACAGGGCGCGATCCGGTCATCCGGCCGGAGCCTCCAGCAGGGTGCGCAGTCGCGTCGTGCGGGCCTGGGCCGGGGACTGGGCGACCGCGCGCTGGAGCGCCTGATCCACCCCGTGCACGACGGACAGATGCCGCTCCCCGCGGCTGAAGGCGGTGTACACCCAGGAGCGACTCAGTCCCTGGGCGGCGTCACCCGGCAGCACGACGACCACTGCGGGCCACCGCATCCCGGCCGCCTGGTGGGCGCTGAGGGCCCAGCCGTGGCGTACGGACGACTCCACCCGCTCCTGCGGTACGACGACCTTCGCGCCCGCGCAGTCCAGATGCAGGCCCTCGGCGTCGGCCGAGACGACCTCCCCGGGCACGGTCCTGCCGGGCGTCGGGACATGGACGACACGGTCGCCCGGGTCGAAGCCGCCGAACCGCCCCGGACCGGGGTTGAGCCGCTGCTTCAGTGCCGCGTTCAACGCCCGGGTGCCCGCCGGGCCGCCGTGGCCGACGGTGATCACCTGGGTGTCGGCCGACGGTACGCCGATGGCGCGCGGCACCGAGTCGGCGACCAGTTGCACGGTGCGGTGCACCGCCTCGCCCGCGTCGCGCACGGGGACGATCACCACCTCCTTGCCGGGCGCCGCGACCTGGTTCAGCTCGCCGATGCCGATGCCGGAGACCAGTTCGCCGATCGGTCCCGGATCCGGCGTACGGGACACGATCTGCGGGCAGGCACGGGCATCCAGCACATCGGCGAACACCCGTCCCGCACCGGCCGAGCCCAGCACGCCCGGGTCGCCGCTGAGCACCAGCCGGGTGCCGTCGGCCAGCGACTCCACGAGGATCGCGGCGGTCTCGACGTCCAGCTGCGGGGCGTCCAGCACGACGAGCAGGTCGACGGCGATCGCCCCCTCCTCGTCCCGTCCCGGGCCCTCCGCACCGGAGAGCAGCCCGGCAAGTGTGACGGCCGCCGACGGATCGCCGGTCGCCCCGGCCAGCCGACGCCTGCCGTCGACGCTGTGCACGGCACCCAGGGCGCGCAGTCCGAGGCCGCGGGCCGCGGTGATCAGCGCGGCGGGTTCGGCCCTGGCCGCCTCGCCGCCGGTGTGCGCCACGAGACCATGGGCCGCGACCGCACGGATCAGTTCGGCCGCCGACGGGGAGCCCGCGGCCGAGGCCGGCTCCGTCCAGTCGGCGTCCTTCTCGCAGGCGTTGACCAGGCGGGCCAGACCGTCGGCGAGGCTCTCCTCGGCGAGTGCGTACCGCTCGAGACCGAGCATCACCTGCACCGGCTCCTGCCCGGCCCGGTCCTCCGCGCTTCCTGCGGCGTCCTCGCCCGGTTCCGCGGGTGCCTCGGACTCCTGGTCGTCCTGCCCGTCCTGGAAGACCAGGACGACGCCCTCGGCGACGGCGTGCTGCACGGCTGCTTCGGGGTCGGTCACCGAGCGCTCGGCGAGCGCGGCACGTACCGCCGTCGCGTCCAGTGCCGTGTGGCCCTGGAGCGCGGCCCGCTCCAGCAGCCAGCCGACCAGGGCCGCGGTGCGCCGCTCGTCGTCCGGACCGCACCCGGCGCCCAGCATGGCCCGTGCGAAACCGTCGGCCTGCTCGGGCCTGACTCCCGGCACGGTCAGCAACTGCCACGGGTCCTCGCGCAGGGCATCGGCGGCCTGCGCGCCGAGGGCCTCGGCCGCCGGGCCCGCCAGCGCTCCGGGCGCCCCGCCCTCGGCCAGTACGGCGGCCACCGCGGCGACAGCTTCCGGTGATGCGCCCTGCGGAGCCGGGGCCTGCTCGGGTGCGCGGGGGCGTACCGGAGCAGGCGTGGGAGCGGCCCGGCGAGGGGCGGCGGGTGCGGGCGAGTCGAAGAACGCGGCGGCGGGCTTCTCACCGCTCTCCACGGCACGCACGGCCGCCAGCAGATCGGCCGCCTGGCCGCTCAGCTTCGCACCGGCGGCGATGGGGCCTTCCTTCTCGGCCTTGCGCTTCTCGATCCGCTCCCTCAGCTCACGCTGGGCGGCGAGTTCGGCCTCGGCCTCGGAGAGCGGTGCGGGGGCGGCAGCCGCCCCGTCCACGGTGCCGTCGGCTGTCCCGTCGGTGTCGGTCCTGCCGCCGGTCTCGTCGGCCGCTTCCTCGGTGTACGCCATGCCGCCGGCCCCGGCTTCGGCTGCTTCCCCGGTCCCGGAGGTCCCGGAGTCGTCGTCCTCCGTGTCCGCGGCGTCGGCGGCCGTCGTCGATCCCTCGCCGTCGTCGTGACCCTCGTCCTCCGGGGACGGAGCGGGCACGGCGGCGGAGGGGTCCGCGACAACGCTGTCGTCGTCGGCGGCCGGGGAGCCGGGGGTTTCCCCCCGGGGAAGCGCAGTCACAGCGTGCTCCAGTCCTGGTCGGGATAGCGGTGCACGGGCGCCGACACATCGTCGAGCGCCTGGCAGATCTCGTCAGGAAGACTAAGCGCCTCCACTGACAATGCCTCCGTGAGCTGCTGCGCGTTGCGCGCGCCGACGATCGGGGCCACCACTCCCGGCCGGTCCCGCACCCAGGCGAGAGCTACCTGGAGCGCCGTCGTGGCCAGGCCGTCGGCCGCCGTCGCCACCGCGTCCACGATGCGGCTCGCCGGGTCGTCGAGATACGGCTCGACGAACGGAGCCAGCAGCTCCGAGGCGCCGCGTGAGTCCGCCGGGGTGCCCGTCCGGTACTTGCCGGTCAGGACACCCCGGCCCAGCGGGGAGGAAGGCAGCAGCCCCACGCCCAGATCGAGCGCGGCCGGCAGCACCTCGCGTTCCACACCCCGCTGCAACAGGGAGTACTCCATCTGGGTGCTCGCCAGCCGGGTGCGCACCCCGGGCGACGCGAGCTGCCAGGTCGCTGCCTTGGCCAGCTGCCAGCCGCAGAAGTTCGACACCCCCGCGTACCGGGCGCGGCCGGTGGACACCGCCAGGTCAACCGCCTGAAGGCTCTCCTCCAGCGGAGTCACCGGGTCGAAGGCGTGGATCTGCCACAGATCCACGTAATCCGTACCGAGCCGTTCCAAGGAGGCGTCCAGCGCGGCCAGCAGATGGCCGCGGGATCCGTTGAACCGGCGGTACGGGTCGGCCACGCTGCCCGCCTTCGTCGCGATGACCAGATCGCGCCGTGGCACCAGGCCCTCGGTGAGCCGCCCGAGCAGGTATTCGGCCTCCCCACCGCCGTACACATCAGCCGTGTCGACCAGCGTGCCGCCCGCTTCCCAGAAGGCCTTCAGCTGTTCCGCAGCGTCGTGCTCGTCGGTGTCCCGGCCCCAGGTCAGGGTGCCGAGCCCGATCCGGGACACTCGAAGGCCGGTGCGGCCGAGATGCCTCTGCTCCATGTGCGCTGAGATTACTGGCCAGAGCCCCACCGGGCGGAAGCCTGTGGACAACCCGGCATCAAGTCGCCCCTGCCGGAACCCGTTGCCGCGCGCTAGAGTCCGAAGCTCAGGGACGTTACTGATCAGTAAGGGGAGCGGCTATGCGGCTCGGCATCAATCTCGGTTACTGGGGCGCGGGAATGGACGGCGACAACCTCGCCGTCGCCCAGGAGGCCGACCGGCTCGGTTACGACGTCTGCTGGGCGGCCGAGGCATACGGCTCCGACGCGCCGACCGTGCTCTCCTGGGTCGCCGCCCAGACCGAATCGATCGACGTCGGCTCCGCGATCATGCAGATCCCGGCCCGCCAGCCCGCGATGACGGCGATGACCGCCGCCACCCTCGACTCGCTCTCCGGCGGCCGTTTCCGGCTCGGCCTCGGCGTGTCGGGACCGCAGGTCTCCGAGGGCTGGTACGGCGTCAAGTTCGACAAGCCGCTGGCCCGCACCCGGGAGTACGTCGAGATCGTCCGCAAGGCGATGTCCCGTGAGCGGCTGTCGTACGAGGGGCAGCACTGGACACTTCCGCTGCCGGACGGTCCGGGCAAGCCGATCAAGCTCACGGTCCACCCGCAGCGCGAGCACATCCCGCTCTACATCGCCGCGATCGGCCCGAAGAACCTGGAGCAGACCGGCGAGATCGCCGACGGCGCGCTGCTGATCTTCCCGTCCGCGGAGCACCTTGAGGACACCGCGGTGAAGTACCTGCGGGCCGGCCGCGAGAAGGCCGGCAAGACCATGGAGGGCTTCGACGTCTGCCCGACGCTGCCGCTGGCCGTCGGTGACGACGTCAATGGCCTCGCTGACATGTTCCGTCCGTACACCGCGCTGTACGTGGGCGGTATGGGCAGCCGCAAGCAGAACTTCTACAACCAGCTCGCGCAGCGCATGGGGTACGAGAAGGAAGCCGCCGAGATTCAGGACAAGTACCTGTCCGGAGACAAGAACGGCGCCGCTGCCGCTGTGCCGCACCAGCTGATCGACCAGACCACGCTGCTCGGTTCGGTCGAGCGGATCGCCGAGCGGATGCAGGCATATGCCGCGTCGGGTGTCACGACGCTGACTCTGGCTCCGGCCGGGTTCACGCTCGATGAGCGGATCACGGCTTTGCGGGCCGGTACGGATGCGCTGGAGCGGTCCGGGCTCGCGTAGCGCGGGCTCCGGACTTCCGGGGGCTCCCGGGGCTCCGGGACAGCGCTACGGCCGTGGTGGGGGCTCGGGGTCCTCCCCGCCACGGCCGTTACGTGGAACAACGCGTTCGGGGGCGTGTGGTTACGCCGAACGGCGTGCGGTTCGGTGCGGGGTCACCGGGCTGAGGGTTCGGTCCTCGATCACCGGACGGGCTGGAGCGTCGCAGGCGTCCGGCGCAGCCGGGGGCGTTCCTGTTGCCCGGGTGGGCGTGTCGCATGACCGGCGAAGGGCGGATGCCGGTACGGAGGTGGCAGTGGTGCTCCCGGCAGGAACCTGTTCCAGGAGATTCTCGACGAAGACGAGTCGTTCCGGCTGTTCTGTTCCACCGCGGCCGGCGGGGAGTCCCAGGGTGGCCGGGAGAACGGGCGTATCGCGGCCCTCGTGGCGGGGAGCCGGCGGGCCCTGGCGCCCGGGATCGCGCGGCACGGCGCCGACGAGGACAAGCACGGCCGGATCATTCGACTCGCTGCTGAAGAAGCGCGGGCTGCAGCCGGTCGGCTCGTGGGGTGGCGGCGCATGGTGAGCCCGGCGCCGCCCGAGCGGCGCGGGGGTGGTCCCGCGACGCAGGCGCCCGAGTCCGCCTGATCCGGGCGCCGCGCCCGGCCGCCCGTCAGAGCCAGCCGCGGCGCTTGAACTGCCGGTAGAGGCCGAAGACCACGGAGCCCATCAGCACGATCACCGCCGGATAGGCCCACACCCAGCCGAGTTCCGGCATGTGCTTGAAGTTCATGCCGTAGATCCCCGCCACCATGGTCGGTACGGCGGCCATCGCCGCCCAGGCCGAGATCTTGCGCATGTCGTCGTTCTGCCGCACGCCCACCTGGGCCAACTGCGCCGAGAGGATGTCGGAGAGCAGCCGGTCCAGCCCCTCCACGTACTCGTTGGCGCGCGTCAGATGGTCGCTCACGTCGCGGAAGAAGGGCTGGGAGTGTTCGTGGACGAACGGCACCTCCGCGCTCGCCAGCCGGGCCATGGGGGCGCTCAGGGGACCTGTGGCACGGCGGAACTCCATGATCTGCCGCTTGAAGGTGTAGATGCGGGACGCGGTGTTCTTGGTGTCCACGGCTCCGGTCGGCGCGAATACCTCGGTCTCGAGCTCCTCCAGGTCGACCTGGAGCTCGCCCGCCACCTCGATGTAGTGGTCGACGACGGCGTCGCTGATCGCGTACAGCACGGCGGTCGGCCCGTGCTTGAGAACCTCCGGCTCGGACTCCAGACGGCGGCGTACCGCGGCGAGCGGGGCGCCCTCCCCGTGCCGGACCGTCACGACGAATGAATCGCCGATGAAGGCCATCAGCTCGTCGGTGGTGACCGTGTCGCTCAGGTGCTCGTACACCACCGGCTTGATGACCGCGAAGAGCGAGTCGTCGTACACCTCCAGCTTGGGCCGTTGGTGCGCGCTCAGGGCGTCCTCCACGGCCAGCGGGTGGAGCCCGAACTCGCTGCTGACGAGCTCGAATTCCTTCTCCGTCGGCTCGTGCAGACCGATCCAGAGAAACGCGTCCCCGGTGGCCCGTGCCTCCGCGAGGGCATCGGAGAGGTCGGCGGGGCCTTCGGTACGACGCCCGCCCCGGTAGATCGCACTGTCCACAATCACGGCGCGCATTCTTCCTTGCTCCGGTCCCCGGCGCACCTCACCGGCGGCAGCGGCCTACGCTGGCCCGTATGCCCACCCTGATCCTCGTACGCCATGGACGCTCCACCGCCAACACGGCCGGGGTGCTCGCGGGCCGCACCCCCGGTGTCGCGCTCGACGAGCGCGGTGCCGCCCAGGCCATGGCGCTGCCCGGGCGGCTGGCCGTGCTGCCCCTCGCCGCCGTCGTCAGCAGCCCCCTGCAGCGCTGCCGGGAAACCCTGCAGCCGCTGCTCGAAGCCCGGCCGGGACTGGTGCTGCACACCGAGGAGCGGATCAGCGAGTGCGACTACGGCGACTGGTCGGGGCGCAAGCTGGCGGAACTCACCGACGAGCCGCTGATGAGCGTCGTGCAGCAGCATCCGTCGGCTGCGGCCTTCCCCGGCGGTGAGTCCATGCGCGCCATGCAGGCACGCGCCGTCGACGCCGTACGGGACTGGAACGCGCGGATCGAGGCCGAGCACGGTGACGACGCCGCCTACGTGATGTGCTCGCACGGCGACATCATCAAGGCCGTCGTCGCCGACGCGCTCGGCATGCATCTCGACCTCTTCCAGCGGATCCAGGCCGACCCCTGTTCGATCACCGCGATCCGCTACACCAGGCTGCGGCCCTTCCTGCTGCGGCTCGGTGACACGGGGGACCTCGCCCCGCTGGCGCCCCGTGAGCACACAGCCGGAACGGACCAGGGCCGACGCCCGGCGGCGGACGCCGATGCGGACGCGGCGGTCGGGGGCGGCGCTGGGGCACCGTGATCGCTTTGCGCAGTAGGGTGGACGCGCCGTAGGCGCCCTTCCCGGGGGAATCCCCCGGACCCCGGCCGCCCCTCATCTGCCGTCAATTTTCAAGGGAGACAGGACGTGTCCCGTCAGGTGTTCCTCTACGACCCCCCGGACCGCTTCGTGGCCGGTACGGTCGGGTTGCCTGGACGTCGTACGTTCTTCCTGCAGGCATCCTCAGGCGGACGCGTGACCAGCGTGGCCCTGGAGAAGACTCAGGTCGCCGCGCTCGCCGAGCGCATCGACGAACTGCTCGACGAAGTGGTGCGGCGGACCGGCGGGAATTCCCCGGTGCCCGCCGTGGCGCCGATGGATGTCACCGACACCGCGCCGCTCGACGTGCCCGTCGAGGAGGAGTTCCGGGTCGGCACGATGGCGCTCGCCTGGGACGGCGAGGAGCAGCGCATGATCGTCGAGGCGCAGGCGCTGGTCGAGCTCGACGTGGACTCCGACGAGGATCTCGCGGAGGCCGAGGAGCGGTTGCTCCAGGACGAGGAGAACGGTCCGCCGATGCTCCGGGTCCGCCTCAGCGGCGCGCAGGCCCGCGCCTTCGCCAAGCGCGCCCTGGATGTAGTGAACGCCGGGCGCCCGCCGTGCCCGCTGTGCAGCCTGCCGCTCGACCCGGAAGGACACGTATGCCCGCGCCAGAACGGATACCGTCGCGGAGCCTGACCGACACCGAACTGGTCACCCTTCTCACCGAGGGCCGGCTCACCGTACGCGGCCAGATCCGTGGGGCGTCCAACGCGGTGCTCTACTGCACGGTCGCCCACGAGGGCGACGAAGTGACATGCGTCTACAAGCCAGTGGCCGGGGAACAGCCCCTGTGGGACTTCCCGGACGGCACGCTCGCCCAGCGCGAGGTGGCCGCGTACGAGGTCTCCGTGGCGACCGGATGGGGGCTCATACCCCCCACCGTGCTGCGGGACGGGCCGTACGGCGAGGGCATGTGCCAGCTGTGGATCGAAGCGGCGCCGGACAGCGACGAGTCCTCCGTGGACGGTCAGCCCCCGCTCCTGGCGCTCGTCGAGGACGAGGAGCCGGGGGAGGGCTGGAAGGCCGTCGCCCTCGCCGAGGCCGGGGAGGGGAAGACGGCCCTGCTGGTCCACGCGGACGATCCCCGGCTGCGGCGGCTGGCGGTCCTCGATGCCGTGATCAACAACGGCGACCGCAAGGGCGGCCATCTGCTGCCCGCACCCGACGGCCGGCTCTACGGCATCGACCACGGAGTGACCTTCAACACCGACGACAAGCTGCGCACCCTGCTCTGGGGGTGGGCAGGGGAGCCGTTGACGGCCGAGGCCGTCGGGGTCGTGGACCGGCTCGGTGCGGAGCTGGCACCCGGGAGCTCGCTCGTCACCCGGCTGGCCGAGCTGATCACCGAGGTCGAGATCGAGGCCTTGCGGGGACGCGTGGAGGGGCTGAGGACGTCGGGGAAGCACCCGGAGCCGAGCGGTGAGTGGCCGTCGATCCCCTGGCCGCCGGTGTGACGAGATCAAGCCACTGGGGCGGTCGGGGAGCGGGGGTACGCAGGCGGGGTCCGTGCCGGAGCAGATGAATCCACGCCGCGCAAGACCGCCTCTTCGGTCAAGATCCGGCATCCGGTTCGTATCCGGAACGTGCATCCGGTTACGCTCGTGACATGCATGCCTGGCCCGCTTCTGAGGTCCCCGCCCTGCCTGGCAAGGGCCGCGACCTTCGGATCCACGACACCGCGACCGGCGGACGGATCACTCTTGACCCCGGTCCCGTCGCCCGTATCTACGTCTGCGGCATCACGCCGTACGACGCGACCCACATGGGTCATGCGGCGACCTACAACGCGTTCGACCTCGTTCAGCGCGTGTGGCTCGACACCAAGCGGCAGGTTCACTATGTCCAGAACGTGACCGACGTGGACGACCCGCTGCTGGAGCGGGCTGTGCGCGACGGTCAGGACTGGACCGAGCTCGCCGAGCGCGAGACGGCCCTGTTCCGCGAGGACATGACCGCCCTGCGCATGCTCCCGCCGAAGCACTACATCGGTGCCGTGGAGGCGATACCGGGCATCGTCCCGCTCGTCGAGCGGCTCCGGGACGCCGGCGCCGCCTACGAACTCGACGGGGATGTGTACTTCTCCGTCGAGACCGACCCGCACTTCGGAGGGGTCTCGAACCTCGACGCCGAGGCGATGCGGCTGCTTTCCGCCGAGCGTGGCGGCGACCCGGAGCGCCCCGGCAAGAAGAACCCGCTCGACCCGATGCTCTGGATGGCCGCCCGTGAGGGCGAGCCGAGCTGGGACGGCGCCTCGCTCGGCCCCGGCCGGCCCGGCTGGCACATCGAGTGCGTCGCCATCGCCCTGGACCACCTCGGCATGGGCTTCGACGTCCAGGGAGGCGGGTCCGACCTCGCCTTCCCGCACCACGAGATGGGCGCCTCGCACGCCCAGGTGCTGACCGGCGATCACCCGTTCGCCCAGGCGTATGTGCACGCCGGAATGGTCGCCCTGGACGGCGAGAAGATGTCCAAGTCCAAGGGCAACCTGGTCTTCGTCTCGAAGCTTCGTCATGACGGCGTGGACCCGGCGGCGATCCGGCTCGCCCTGCTCTCGCACCACTACCGGTCCGACTGGGAGTGGACCGACCAGGTGCTCGCCGATGCCGTCGAGCGGCTCGGGCGGTGGCGCGCCGCCGTCTCCCGTCCCGACGGACTGCCCGCCGAGGCCCTGGTCGAGGAGGTCCGCGAGGCCCTCGCCGACGACCTGGACGCACCGGCCGCCCTGGCGGCCGTGGACCGCTGGGCCGAGCGCCAGAACGCCGAGGGCGGTACGGACGAGGGCGCACCGGGCCTCGTCTCGCGCACCGTCGACGCGCTGCTGGGTGTCGCACTGTAGTGCCGCGCACGGTGACAACCCGCTGATCGCCATCCGATGAGCCGGCCTTGGACTTCTCGACGAAGTTCAGGGCCGGTTCCGTTTTGTCCATGGTCAAGTGCTCGATACTGCGCTAAAAGCGCTCTATGCAATCATCAACGCGCATCAGAACGGCGGCACTTGCAGCCTTGCTGGGGCTGATGGCCGTCTTCGCGGGGCCCGGCGCAGCCCAGGCCGGCGCCGCCGAACCGGACACCACCACGGTCGGCGACCTCACCGGATTCTCCGCCGACGGATCCGTCTACCACTTGAGGGCCGGCGCCGCCGAGGCCCGTGTCAGCTTCGTCTCCGACGAGACCTTCCGTATCGAACTCACCCCGGACGGTACGTTCTCCGACCCGACCGGCGACGACATAGTCATGCCGCAGGGCGCCCCGCCGCACACCCGGTGGAAGGAGCGGAGCGACCGCTACGAACTCTTCACCGGCAGCGTCACCCTGCGCGCCTACAAGGCGCCCCTGCGCTTCGCGCTGTACCGGGCGGACGGCACCCAGGTCTGGTCCGAGGCCAAGGGGCTGAGCTGGGACGGGAAGCAGACCACCCAGACCCTGGCCCGCGGCGCGGACGAGCAGTTCTACGGCGCCGGAATGCAGAACGGCCGCGGCAACACCTCGCACCGGGACAAGACCGTCGAGGTCGGCGTCGACTACAACTGGAACGAGGGCGGGCACCCCAACTCGGTGCCGTTCTACCTCTCCTCGGCGGGGTACGGCGTCTTCCGCAACACCTACGCGCCCAACACCTACGCGTTCACCGACCCGGTGACCACCAGCGCGCAGGAACAGCGCTTCGACGCCTACTACTTCGCCGGCGACGGCGCCAAGGACGTCATCGGGCAGTACACGAAGCTCACCGGCAAGCCCTTCCTGCCGCCCGTGTACGGGATGGAGCTCGGCGACTCCGACTGCTACCTGCACAATGCCAACCGCGGTGAGCGGCGCACCCTGGACGCCCTGAAGGTCGCCGACGGGTACGTCGAGAACGACATGCCGAACGGCTGGATGCTCGTCAACGACGGCTACGGCTGCGGCCACGAGGACCTCGCCCAGACCGCCAAGGGCCTCCAGGACCGCGACATGCAGCTCGGCCTGTGGACCGAGGACGGCATCGACAAGATCGCCGACCAGGTCAAGGCGGGCCAGCGGGTCGCCAAGCTGGACGTCGCCTGGGTCGGCGCGGGCTACAAGTTCGCCCTGGACGGCTGCAAGGACGCGTACAAGGGCATCGAGGACAACAGTGACGCCCGCGGCTTCACCTACGCCCCCGAGAGCTGGTCGGGTGCGCAGCGCTGCGGCGTCCAGTGGTCCGGTGACCAGTCCGGCACCTGGGACTACATCCGCTGGCAGATCCCGACCTACGCCGGCGCCACGATGTCCGGTCTCGCCTACACCACCGGCGATGTCGACGGCATCTTCGGCGGCAGCGCCAAGACGTACACCCGTGATCTCCAGTGGAAGATGTTCCTGGGCACCACGATGACCATGGACGGCTGGGCAGCCAGCGACAAGCAGCCCTACCGGTACGGGGAGCCGTACACCTCCGTCAACCGCGACTACCTCAAGCTCAAGGAGTCGCTGCTGCCCTACCAGTACTCCTACGCGCACGAGGCGACGAAGACCGGCGTCGGCATGGTCCGCCCGCTGGTCCTCGAATACCCGGACGACCCGAAGGCGGCGACGGAAGCGGCGAAGTACGAATTCATGTCGGGCGAGGACTTCCTCGTCGCGCCCGTCTACCAGGACAGCACCGAGCGCAACGGAATCTATCTGCCGAAGGGCACCTGGACCGACTACTGGAGCGGCCGCACGTACGAGGGGCCGGCCACCCTCGACCACTACAGCGCCCCGCTCGACACCCTGCCGCTGTTCGTCAAGGGCGGTGCCAGTGTGCCGATGTGGCCGGGCATCCGCTCGTACAAGGACCGCACCGCCGACTCCCCGCTCGCCTGGGACATCTACCCGCAGGGCAAGTCGTCCTTCACCCTCTACGAGGACGACGGCGTCACCCGGCAGCACCGCGACGGCAAGTACGCCACACAGACCGCCGACGTCGACGCACCGGTACGGGGCGCGGGCGACGTCACCGTGCGGATCGGTGAGAGCAAGGGGGAGTTCACCGGCAAGCAGAGCACCCGCCCGTACGAGTTCAGCGTGCACACCGGCTCCGCGCCGAGCGCGGTCAAGCTCAACGGCAAGCTGCCCCGGCTGGGTTCCGCGGCCGCGTACAAGGCCGCGAAGCAGGGCTGGTGGTACGACCAGGACGACCGCGGCGGTGTTGTGAAGATCAAGACTGCGCCGCTCTCCACCGGCAAGAAGTTCTCCGTGAAGCTGGAGAACACGAGCGCCGTCGGCGGGAGGAACGCGGCCGCGACGGCCGTCGTCTCCGCGCCGACCGGGCAGGAGATCGGCGCCGGGGTCGAAGGCACCGTCGCCGTCGATGTCACCGCGGGCAACGCCGACGTGACGGACGCCGCGGTCACCCTCGACGTTCCCGAGGGCTGGCAGGTCACCCGGGCCCAGGCCGTGGACCGGATTCCGGCGGGCACCACCCGGCGGGTCGAGGTGTCGGTCACCCCGGCCAAGGACGCCACGGCGGGGGAGGCGAGGATCACCGCCCTCGCCCGCTACCGGGCGGCCGGCGAAGCCCGGACCTCCGTCCAGCGGTTCGCTGCCGGTGTGATGCCACCGCCGCCCACCGGTGAGGCCTGGGCGAGCGATCTGGTGTGGCTGAAGTCGGTCAATGGATACGGGCCCGCCGAACGCGACCGCAGCAACGGCGAGTCGGGCGCGGCCGACGGACACCGGCTGACCCTCGCGGGGAAGACGTACGACAAGGGGATCGGCACCCATGCCGACTCCGACATCGAGGTCTATCTCGGCGGGCGCTGCACCGCCTTCACCGCGGACGTGGGGATCGACGACGAGATCAACGGCTACGGCGAAGTGGCGTTCTCCGTCGAGGCGGACGGCAAGGTGCTGTGGACCTCGCCGAAGGTGACGGGGGCGTCGGCGACCGTACCGGTCGATGTGAAGCTCGACGGTGCGCGCCATGTGCACCTGAAGGTCACGGACACCAATGGATCCAAGACCGGTGACCACGGGGACTGGGCCGCGGCGCGGTTCACCTGTTCCTGAATGACCCGGACAGCGAAGGAGCGCCGGGCGGGGATGTACCCGCCCGGCGCTCCGCCGGTCTCATCAGTCCTCCGAGGATTCCTCCGACGAATCCTGTGGGCTGTCGTCGTCGCCGGCGCTGTCCTCGTTCTCCTGGTCGGCCGACGGCTGCCGGCCGGGCCCGCTCGTGGGTGGCGAGCCGGGTCCCGTCTCGCCCCCGGTGTCCGGCCGGACCGGCTTCGGCGGACGGGTGCGGCCGCTGGATGTGTCGCGCAGATACGAGGCGTCGCCGGTCTCCGTCGCATGCCCGCCGGGCGCCTGGCCCGGACCGACGTCCCGGCGGCGCAGATAGCGCTCGAACTCCCGGGCGATGGCCTCGCCGCTCGCCTCGGGAAGCTCCGCGGTGTCCCGGGCCTCCTCCAGCGTCTGCACGTACTCCGCCACTTCGCTGTCCTCGGCCGCCAGTTGGTCGACTCCGAGCTGCCAGGCACGCGCGTCCTCGGGCAGCTCGCCCAGCGGGATGCGCAGACCGAGGAGATCCTCCAGGCGGTTCAGCAGCGCGAGGGTGGCCTTCGGGTTGGGCGGCTGCGACACGTAGTGCGGCACCGCTGCCCACAGGCTCACCGCGGGCACGCCCGCGTGCGTACAGGCCTCCTGAAGAATGCCGACGATGCCCGTCGGACCCTCGTATCTGGTCTCCTCCAGGTCCATGGTCCGCGCCAGATCCGGGTCGGAGGTGACTCCGCTGACCGGTACGGGGCGGGTGTGCGGGGTGTCGCCGAGCAGTGCGCCAAGGATCACCACCATCTCCACGCCCAGCTCATGGGCGAAGGCCAGGATCTCGTTGCAGAACGAGCGCCAGCGCATGGACGGCTCGATACCGCGTACCAGGACGAGATCGCGGGGCTTGTCCCCGCCGATGCGGACCACGGAGAGCCGGGTGGTCGGCCAGGTGATCTTGCGCACCCCGCCGTCCAGCCAGACCGTCGGCCGGTTGACCTGGAAGTCGTAGTAGTCCTCGGCGTCCAGCGCCGCGAACACCTCGCCCTTCCACTCCCGGTCCAGGTGCGCGACCGCCGTGGATGCGGCGTCACCTGCGTCGTTCCATCCCTCGAACGCGGCCACCATGACCGGGTCGATCAGCTCGGGTACCCCCTCGAGCTCGATCACCCAGGCCTCCTTCCGAAGTTCCCTTGCGTACGCACCAACCTTACGGCTTCCGGCCACTCTCGCCGCAGCCCCTGTGCACAGCCGGGTGAACCTGACCCGGGAGGTGCATCACCGGTCGAATCAGGGCATCAGTCTCTGAATACATCCGAGCTGTGTCCAGTCAATTTCGCCCCAACCCTGGACGTTGGGGCCTTCGTGACGCTATACATCGGATGACCAGAGCAGAGGTCCGATGTTATTCCCCTGGGGGCGCACATGAGTCAGACCGTCACGGATTTCGAGGTCCACGACATCCGTTTTCCGACCTCGGAACAACTGGACGGCTCGGACGCCATGAACCCCGACCCCGACTACTCGGCTGCCTATGTCGTACTGAGCACTGCTCCCACCGACGGCACCGACGGTACTGACATCGAGGGGCATGGCTTCTGTTTCACCATCGGGCGCGGCAACGAGGTGATGGCCGCTGCCATCGAAGCGTTGCGCCCGTACGTGGTGGGGCGCCCGGTGCCCCGCACCGCGGCCGACCTCGCCGCACTGCACCGTGAGCTCACCCATGACTCCCAACTGCGCTGGCTCGGCCCCGAAAAGGGTGTGATGCACATGGCGGCCGGCGCGGTCGTCAACGCCGCCTGGGACTTGGCGGCGAAGCAGGCCGGCAGGCCCGTCTGGCAGTTCCTCGCCGAGATGACGCCCGAGGAGCTCGTCTCCCTCGTCGACTTCCGCTATCTCACCGACGCCCTCACCCCCGATGAGGCCCTCACGATCCTGCGGGCCGCCGAACCGGGCCGGGCCGAGCGCGCCGAGCGACTGCGCGCCGAGGGCTACCCGGCATACACCACCTCGCCCGGCTGGCTGGGATACACCGACGACAAGCTGGTCAGGCTGGCGAAGGAGGCCGTCGTCGACGGCTTCACCCAGATCAAGCTGAAGGTCGGCGGCAATCTCGGCGACGACGTCCGCAGACTCGCCCTGGCCCGCGAGGCCGTCGGGCCGGACGTCCGGATCGCCGTCGACGCCAACCAGCGCTGGGACGTCGCCGACGCGGTGAAGTGGATGACGGCGCTCGCACCGTACGACCCGCACTGGATCGAGGAGCCGACCAGCCCCGACGACATCCTCGGCCACGCCGCAGTCCGCGCCGGGCAGCCGGTCAAGGTCGCCACCGGCGAACATGTCGCCAACCGGGTCGTGTTCAAACAGCTGCTGCAGGCCGGAGCCGTCGACTTCGTCCAGATCGACGCGGCCCGTGTCGCGGGCGTCAACGAGAACCTGGCGATCCTGCTGCTCGCCGCCAAGTACGGCGTACCGGTCTGCCCGCACGCGGGCGGTGTCGGACTGTGCGAGCTGGTGCAGCATCTCTCGATGTTCGACTATGTGGCGGTCTCCGGCAGTTGGGAGAACCGTGTGATCGAGTACGTCGACCATCTCCACGAACACTTCGCCGACCCCACCGTGATCGAGTCCGGCCGTTACGCCGCCCCGAGTTCCCCGGGCTTCTCCGCCCGGATGCTCCCCGAATCGATTGCCGCACACCGCTATCCGGAGGGCCCCGTATGGCAGGCCCGCCGCACCACCGAGGAGGATGACCGATGACCGGCACAAGCGACTTCGAGGGCATGAACGCCCTGGTGACGGGAGGCGCCTCCGGTATCGGGGCCGCCGTGGCGACCATGCTGCTGGCGCGCGGTGCGCGCGTGGCCGTACTCGACCGCGAGACCGCAGGCGCCCCCGACGGCACGCTCGCCCTCAAGGCGGACGTCACCGACGACGCGGCCGTGCGCGAGGCGGTCGACCTGGCCGCCGGTGAACTGGGCGGCCTGCACTCCGTCGTGTCCAACGCGGGCATCGGTTCCATCGGCACGGTCGAGGACAACGCCGACGACGAGTGGACCCGGGTCCTGGACATCAACGTCCTCGGCATGGTCCGCACCGCCCGGCACGCCCTGCCCCATCTGCGGCGCGCGGCGGCCGACCGCCCCGGTGCCGTCTCGATCACCCAGACCTGCTCGATCGCCGCGACCGCCGGACTGCCGCAGCGCGCCCTGTACAGCGCGAGCAAGGGCGCGGTCCTCTCGTTGACCCTTGCGATGGCCGCCGACCATGTCCGTGAGGGCATCCGGGTCAACTGCGTGAATCCGGGCACCGCGGACACCCCGTGGATCGGGCGGCTCCTGGGCCAGGCCGACGACCCGGCCGCCGAACGAGCCGCGCTGAACGCCCGCCAGCCGCTGGGACGGCTGGTCTCGGCCGACGAGGTGGCCACCGCGATCGTCTACCTGGCCAGCCCCGCCGCCGCCTCGGTCACCGGCACGGCACTGGCCGTCGACGGCGGAATGCAGGGCCTGCGCCTGCGCCCCGCCGAGAGCTGATCAGGGGCGCGCGGCCCTCGGCCTGTCCGGCGGACCAGGGCCGGACGGGCCCGAGCCGCACCAACGGGCCGCACCCCTGCGCACCATGCACCGCCGCTATGCCAACAGAGCTCCGAGCCGGTACTCGACAAAGGACGGGACACCAATGAGAGTGCGTACGACGAGTGCGGCAGCCTGCGCCGTACTGCTGGCCGTCACTGCCCTCGCGGGCTGCAACCGCGAGTCCACCGCTGACGGTGCGGGCGGCGGGAAGGTCGGCATCGACCTGCCGCGCAGCGACAGCGACTTCTGGAACTCGTACCAGAACTATGTGGAGAAGGGGGTCAAGGCCGGCGAGGTCAAGGCGCTGCCGCTGACCAACTCGCAGAACGACATCGGCAAGCTGGTCGCCAACGTCCAGACCTTCACCGACCAGGGCGCCAAGGCCGTCGTGATGGCACCCCAGGACACCGGTGCGATTGCCGAGTCGCTCAACACACTGAACGAGAAGAAGATCCCGGTCATCAGCGTCGACACCCGGCCCGACAAGGGCAACATCTACATGGTCGTGCGGGCCGACAACAAGGCGTACGGGACCAACGCCTGCAAGTACCTCGGCGAGCAGCTGAAGGGCAAGGGCAAGGTCGTCGAGTTCCAGGGCGACCTCTCCTCGATCAACGGCCGCGACCGGTCCGAGGCGTTCAAGTCCTGCATGGACAAGGAATTCCCCGGTATCAAGGTCTTCGAGCTGGCCACCGACTGGAAGGGCGATGTCGCCTCCGCCAAACTTCAGGCCACCCTGGCCGCCAACCCCGACATCAACGGCATCTACATGCAGGCCGGGGGTGTCTTCCTGCAGCCCACCCTCGCGCTCCTGGAGCAGAAGAAGCTGCTGAAGCCGGCCGGTACGCCGGGCCACATCACGATCATCTCCAACGACGGCATCCCGGAGGAGTTCGACGCCATCAAGGCCGGGAAGATCGACGCGACGATCTCCCAGCCCGCCGACCTGTACGCGAAGTACGCGCTGTACTACGCCAAGGCGGCCCTGGACGGCAAGACCTTCAAGGAAGGCCCCACCGACCACGACTCGAACATCATCAGGATCCCGAACGGCTTCGAGGACCAACTCCCCGCGCCGCTGGTGACCAAGGACAACGTGGACGACCCGAAACTGTGGGCCAATCAGCTGGAGAAGAAGAGCTAGCCGTGACTCCTCCCTCTCGGAGCCGAGAGGGCTTCCCTCTCGGCTCCGAGGAACCGAGACGCGGACAAGCCCTGACCGCTGCCCGGGGGCAGAGTACCGGCATTACTACAGCGCTTTGCTGAGAAGGGGTCTGATGGAAAAGGCACCACCTGCCGTACAGGCGGAAGGCGTCGTCAAACGCTTCGGGCCCACCGTGGCGCTCGACGGGGTCCGGCTCACCGTGCAGCCCGGTGAGTCCCATGCCCTCGTCGGTCGCAACGGTGCGGGCAAGTCGACGCTGGTCAGCGTCCTGACCGGACTCCACAAGGCGGACGCGGGCACGGTCACGTTCGGGGGGGAGCCCGCGCCCGCCTTCGGGGACACCACGGCCTGGCAGTCGAAGGTCGCCTGCGTCTACCAGAAGTCCATGGTCGTCCCCGACCTGACCGTCGCCGAGAACCTCTTCCTCAACCGTTTCGACGACAACGCCCGCTGGATCAGCTGGGGGAAGCTCCGCAGGCGCGCCGAGCGGCTCCTCGCCGACTACGGGGTCCAGGTCGACCCCAGCACCCGGGCGCGCGATCTCGCCGTCGAGCAGCGGCAGTTCGTCGAGATAGCCCGGGCGCTGTCCTTCGGCGCCCGGCTGATCATCCTGGACGAGCCGACCGCCCAGCTCGATGCCCGCGGCATCGGGCGGCTGTTCGACAAGCTCAGGGAACTGCAGAGCCAGGGAGTGGCGTTCCTCTTCATCTCCCACCATCTGCAGGAGGTGTACGAACTGTGCACGGCGGTCACCGTCTACCGCGACGCCCGCCATGTGCTGAGCGCCCCGGTCGCCGACATCGCCAAAGCCGAACTGGTGGCGGCGATGACCGGGGAGCAGTCCGCCGGCGCCACCGCCTGGCACGCGGGCGGCGACGGTGCGGCGGTACGGGATCAGTCGGCTGCCCCCGTCCTGCGTACCGAAGGGCTCACTCTGGAGGGCCGGTTCGAACCGCTGGACCTGGAGGTCCGCCCCGGCGAGGTGCTCGGCCTCGCCGGCTCCGCGGCCAGCGGCAACACGGCCCTGGGCGAGGCCCTGGCCGGTATGCGAAAGGCGGACGGTGGCACGGTCTTTGTACACGGAAGGACCGTGCGCACCGGCAGTGTGCCGCACGCGCTGGACGCCGGGATCGGCTACATCCCCGAGGACCGGCACGACCAGGGCCTCGTCCTGGAACGCAGCGTCGCCGAGAACGCCACCCTCACGGTCACCGACCAACTCGGCCCGTGGGGGACCGTACTGCCCTCCCGTACCAGGGAGTTCGCACGGTCGATGATCGCCTCGCTGGACATCAAGACACAGGGGCCCGAGCAGCCCGTCTCCGGACTCTCCGGCGGCAACCAGCAGAAGGTGGTCGTCGCCCGTGCGCTGGCCCGCAAGCCGAGCGTGCTGGTGGCCGTGCGGCCCACCGCGGGTGTGGACATCAAGTCCAAGGATTCGCTGCTCGGAGTCGTGCGACGGGTTGCCGACGAGGGGAACGCCGCAGTGATCATCTCGGACGAGCTGGACGATCTGCGGGTCTGCGACCGAGTGCTCGCCCTGTTCCACGGGCGCGTGGTCGCAACATTCGCAAGCGGGTGGACCGACGGGGAACTCGTCGCCGCCATGGAAGGTGTGGGGGAAAGGAAATGACCGGAACGGTACGGCCTGTGGCGGCCGACGGCATCGACAGCGGGCCGAAGGGCTCCCTGACGGGCGAGAGCCCGCTGGACCGGCTGAAGCTGATCCGGTGGAGCGACTTCTCCCTGGTACCGGTGATTCTGGTGCTGATGGTGATCGGGTTCATCGTCTCGCCGGTGTTCCTGACCTCCGAGAACCTGATCAGCGTCGTCCAGCAGTCCTCCGAGCTGAGCCTGCTGGTCCTGGGCCAGGCGCTGATCCTGATCTGCGGACGGATGGACCTGTCACTGGAGTCGACGATCGGCATCGCGCCGGTCGTCGCGATGTGGCTGGTCCTGCCCGCGGAGGGCGGCCGCTTCGCCGGCCTCGGCCTGCTGCCCACCTGGTCGGCGATCCCGCTCTGTCTGCTGGTGGGCCTCGCGATCGGTGCGATCAACGGCTTCCTGATGCTGAAGCTGAGGGTCAACGGCTTCATCGCCACGCTCGGCATGCTCACCATGCTGCGCGGCCTCCACATCGGCATCACCGAGGGCAAGTCCATCACCGACGTCCCGGAGTCCTTCCGCTACCTCGGCAAGAGCGAATGGCTCGGCGCACCGGCCGCCGTCTGGATCTGCCTGGCGCTGTTCGCCGTCGGTGGCGCCGCACTGGCCTGGCTGCGCCACGGACGCTCGCTGTACGCCATCGGCGGCAACCCGGAAGCGGCGCGAGCCGCGGGCATCCGGGTGGACCGGGTCACCTGGATCGTGCTCGCCATCGGCGGTCTGCTGGCGGCCTTCGCGGGCATCCTCTACACCGGCCACTACGGATCGGTCGCGGCGACCCAGGGCAACGGCTGGATCTTCCAGGTGTTCGCCGCCGCGGTCATCGGCGGCATCAGCCTCAAGGGCGGCCGAGGCACCCTGTTCGGTGCGCTGACCGGCGTACTGACGCTCCAACTGGTGGTCAATGTGATGACCCTCGGCGGTGTCCCGGCGCTCTGGAACCAGTTCCTCAACGGCGCCATCATCATCGTCGCCCTGGTCATCTCCCGCTTCGCGAGCGGCGAGAAGCAGGACTGAACCCGTTCTCGCGGACGCCGGCGGAGCTGATTCCTCAGCTCCGCCGGCGTCTGACGTGCGGGGCCCGGTGCGGAGCCCCGGTCACCCGCCGCGCGCTACAGCGTCGACCGCAGCCACTGCTCGACGCTCGCCACATGCACCGTCGCCCAGGCCCGCGCAGCCTCCGCGTCCCGGTCCCGCAGAGCCGACACGATCGCCCGGTGCTCATGGAGCGTGCGGCTGACCGCATCCTCCTGCGTCAGACCGCGCCAGACCCGCGCCCGGGTCGTCGGCCCCGACAGCCCGTCGAGCAGTGAGCAGAGGACCGAGTTCCCGGAAGACTGCACGATGCCGCGGTGGAACTCCAGATCGCCGGCGACCAGCTCCTCCACCGAGGGCTGCGCGCCCAGGGCGTCCAACTGTGAGCTCAGTACGTCCAGTTGGGCCTCGCTGATCCGGGTCGCGGCCATCGCCGTCGCGGCCGGTTCCAGAATGCGGCGGACCGCGAGGAATTCGAGCACCGTGTCGTCGCGGTGGAAGTCCACCACGAAGCTCAGCGCCTCCAGCAGCAACTGGGGATCGAGGCTGGTCACATACGTGCCGTCGCCCTGCCGCACATCGAGAATGCGGATCAGCGACAGGGCGCGCACCGCCTCCCTCAGGGAGTTGCGGGAGAGCCCCAGCTCCGCCGCGAGTTCGCTCTCCTTGGGGAGCCGGTCGCCGGGCCGTAGCGCACCCGAGACGATCATTCCCTTGATCTTCTCGATCGCCTCGTCGGTGACAGCCATGACGGTCCTCCTGGATCCGGACTGGAATCAGACATCCGATGTCTCTCTTCATTATGCGGGTCGGAAGAGGCGGATGAACCAGTTCTGTCGCAGGTCGTCCCAGGTGCGCGGGTACCGCACGGTCATCGGGACCGGGCGGGGTCAGTCCCAGAGCGCGGACGGTGCCTCACGCCGTACCACCGGAGCGATGTCCTCGGCGAACCGCCGCAGCGTCTCGATCTGCTCGGGGTGGCTGAGCCCGAAGCCGTCCACGCTGATCGACTGCAGGTCGTGTCCGTACACCTCGTGCCAGCCGAGGATCTTGTCGATGATCTGCTGCGGGCTGCCGATCAGCTGGGGCCCGTCCGCGATGGCCTCCTCGATCGTCCGGAACGGCGTGTTGTAGCCGGCCCGGCCCTCCAGGTGCGGCCGGGAAGACTGCTTCACCTTGGCCTCGTACAGCTCCTTGTAGCGTTCCACCGCCTGCTGCGAACTGTCGGCGATCAGCAGCCCGCCCGAACCCGCCGCCACATGCGCGCGGGCCGGATCGTGACCGTACGCCTCGAAGCGCTCCCGGTAGTGGTCGATCAGCCGGGCATACGCGGCACGGGGCTGGACGGCATTGGCGGTGAACAGCGGATCGCCGTGGAGCGCCGCCAGTTCGGGGGAGTTGAGGCTGGTCGCCGAGCCGTGCCAGATGCGCGGCGCTCCGGCGTACGGGCGCGGCAGGGTCGTCGTGTTCTTCAGCGCGGGCCGGAACTCGCCCTCCCAGTCGACGCCCTCCTCGGTCCACAGCCGCCGCAGCAGCTCGTACTTCTCCTTCTGGAGGTCCCACTGCCGTTCCTCGTCAAGCCCGAAGAGGTCGAAGTGACCGGCCTCCGCGCCCTTGCCGACGACCAGCTCGATCCGGCCCCTGGAGATCTGGTCGAGCGTCGCGAAGTCCTCGGCCACCCGCACCGGATCGAGGATCGCGACGACCGTGACACCGGTCAGGAGCCGGATGGCGGAGGTACGGGCCGCGAGGGCTCCGAGCACCACACTCGGGCTCGACGAGAGGAACGGCCCGGCATGCCGTTCGCCGATCGAGTACGCGTCGAAGCCGAGCCGCTCCGCGACGACCCCGGTCTCGATCACCTCCTCGAACCGCTCGGCGGGGGAGGGGTGCCGACCGTTCAGCGGGTGCGGGGCGTGGCCGATGAGGGACAGTACGGAGAGCTTCATGGCTCAACTGTCCCTGCGTCATATTGCACCTGTATGGCAACCGTGTGGCGCGTTCACCGGGCTGAGGGCTCCCGGACATGCGGCCGGGGCGGCCCCCCACCCGGAAGCCGCCCCGACCTACGCGTCCAACCCCGTCAGCTCCGGTCGCCGAGCATGGACTCGACGCCGGCCCGGATCTCGTCCGTCGCCAGACCCCGGATCGTCAGCGTCGTGCGGCGGCGCAGCACATCGTCCGCCGTCTCGGCCCACTCGTGATCACGTGCGTAGGCGACCTGCGCCCAGATCTCCGGCGCGTCCGGGTGGATGCGTTCGGCCAGCGCCGGGCTCTCGTTCGCCAGCCGTGCGATGTCGAAGGAGAGCGAGCCGTAGTGCGTGGCGAGGTGGCGGGCCGTGTCGGCCGCCATCCGCGGACCGGGCGTACCGCCGTCGACCAGCAGCCGGTGCGCCACCGCGTTCGGGTTGGCGATGCCGGGCAGCGGGAGCTTCTTCGGCAGCCGCGAGATCGGCTCCATGTCGTCCGCCAGGGGGTGCCCGGGGAGCGCGGCCAGCTTGTTCATCACCGTACGGCCGATGTGGCGGAACGTCGTCCACTTGCCGCCCGCGACCGACAGCATGCCGCCGCGGCCCTCGGTCACGACCGTCTCGCGCTTGGCCTTGGACGTGTCGCCCGGGCCGCCCGGCAGCACCCGCAGACCCGCGAAGGAGTAGGTGATCAGATCGCGCGACAGCTGCTGGTCCTTGATGGAGAACGCCGCCTCGTCGAGGATCTGCGCGGTGTCCTTCTCGTTGACCGCGACGTCCGCCGGATCGCCCTCGTACTCCTCGTCCGTCGTACCGAGCAGCAGCATGTCCTCCCACGGCAGGGCGAACGTGATGCGGTACTTGTCGATCGGGGTGGCCAGCGCGGCCTTCCAGGGGCGCGTGCGCTTGAGCACCAGGTGCGCGCCCTTGGACAGACGTATCGAAGGCGCCGCGTCCGGGTCCTCCATCTTCCGCAGGTGATCGACCCACGGTCCGGTGGCGTTGAGCACGAGGCGGGCGTTGACGCCGAACTCCGTGCCGTCCGTACGGTCCTCCAGGTCGGCGCCCGTCACCCGGCCCTTGGTGAACCGCAGCCCGGTCACCGCCGCATGGTTCAGGACGACCGCACCCGCGTCGACGGCCGCGCGGACCGTCATCAGCGCCATCCGGGCATCGTTCATCTGGTCGTCGCCGTAGACCGCGACGGCCTTCAGATTGTCCGTACGCAGCTCCGGCACATCGCGCTGTGCCTTCGCCGGGCTGATCACATGCCCGACCCCGTCGCCGAACGCGGAGAGCGCCGAGTACGCGAACACACCCGCACCGAGCTTGGCCGCGCCGTGCGGGCCGCCCTTGTAGACCGGCAGGTAGAAGGTGAGCGGATTCGCCAGGTGCGGGGCGACCTGACGGGACACCGCACGCCGCTCGAAGTGATTCTCCGCGACCAGCTTCACCGCGCCGGTCTGCAGGTAGCGCAGACCGCCGTGGAGCAGCTTGGAGGAGGCGGAGGAGGTGGCGCCGGCGAAGTCGCCGGCGTCCACCAGGGCCACCCGCAGCCCGGACTGCGCGGCGTGCCAGGCGGTGGAGATGCCCAGGATGCCGCCACCGATCACCAGGAGGTCGTACGTCGCCTTGGAGAGCTGCTCCCGAGTCTCGGCGCGGCTCGGAAGGGAGCCGGAGGCCGGGTGCGTCCCGAGTGACGGGACGCTCTGCAGGGTGGTCATTGTGATTACTCCTCGACTGTGCTGTCTTCGAGCCAGCCCATGGTCCGTTCCACGGCCTTGAGCCAGCTCTTGTACTCGCGGTCGCGGGTGTCCGCGGCCATGCGGGGTGTCCACTCGGCGGCCCGGCGCCAGTTGGCGCGCAGCGCGTCGGTGTCCGGCCAGAAGCCGACGGCGAGACCGGCGGCGTAGGCGGCGCCGAGGCAGGTGGTTTCGGCGACCATGGGCCGCACCACGGGTGCGTCCAGGAAGTCGGCGAGTGTCTGCATCAGCAAGTTGTTGGAGGTCATGCCGCCGTCGACCTTGAGGGCGGCGAGCTCGACACCGGAGTCCTTCGTCATGGCGTCGGTGATCTCACGGGTCTGCCAGGCGGTCGCCTCCAGGACGGCACGGGCGATGTGCGCCTTTGTGACGTACCTGGTCAGACCGGCGATGACGCCGCGGGCGTCGGAGCGCCAGTACGGGGCGAACAGACCCGAGAAGGCGGGCACGAAGTACGCACCGCCGTTGTCCTCGACCGAGGAGGCCAGGGTCTCGATCTCGGCCGCGGACTTGATCAGGCCCATCTGGTCGCGCATCCACTGCACCAGCGAGCCCGTGACGGCGATGGAGCCCTCCAGGGCGTACACCGGCTTCTGGTCGCCGATCCGGTAACCGACCGTCGTCAGCAGCCCGTTGTACGAGTTGACGGGTGTCTCACCCGTGTTCATCAGCATGAAGGTGCCGGTGCCGTACGTGGACTTGGCCTCGCCCTCGGAGAAGCAGGTCTGGCCGAAGAGGGCCGCCTGCTGGTCGCCGAGCGCGGAGGCGACGGGGACACCGTCCAGGACGCCGCCCTTGGCGGTGCCGTACACCTCGGCGGAGGAGCGGATCTCGGGCAGCACGGCTGCCGGGATCTCCATGGACGCGAGGATCTTGTCGTCCCACGCCAGGGTGTGCAGGTTCATCAGGAGGGTGCGCGAGGCGTTGGTGACGTCGGTGACATGGACGCCGCCGTCCGTGCCGCCGGTCAGGTTCCAGATGACCCAGGAGTCCATGGTGCCGAAGAGGATGTCGCCGCGCTCGGCGCGCTCGCGCAGCCCCTCGACGTTGTCGAGCAGCCAGCGGACCTTGGGGCCCGCGAAGTACGAGGCGAGCGGCAGACCGGTCTCGCGGCGGAAGCGGTCCTGGCCCACGTTGCGGCCGAGCTCCTTGCAGAGCGCGTCGGTGCGGGTGTCCTGCCAGACCAGGGCGTTGTGGACGGGCTCACCGGTGTTCTTGTCCCAGAGCAGTGTGGTCTCGCGCTGGTTGGTGATGCCGATCGCCTTCACATCGGCGGCGGTGATGCCCGCCTTGACGATGGCGCCGGCGACGACCTCCTGGACGTTCTCCCAGATCTCGGTCGCGTTGTGCTCGACCCAGCCCGGCTTCGGGAAGATCTGTTCGTGCTCCTTCTGGTCGACGGAGACGATCCGGCCGTCCTTGTCGAAGACGATGCAGCGGCTGGAGGTGGTGCCCTGGTCGATGGCCGCGATGAACGGGCCGGTGGTGTGTGCGTCGGTCACGGTGTGCTCCCGGAAGTCTGTGTGGTCTTGAGGGTTACGGCTCTGTGCGCCACGGCTCAGGCGAAGGCGACGTTGTAGAGCCCGCCCGCGATCGCGCCGCCGATGAGCGGTCCGACGACCGGGATCCACGCGTAGCCCCAGTCGGAGCCGCCCTTGTTCGGCAGCGGCAGCAGCGCGTGCACGATACGCGGACCGAGGTCGCGAACGGGGTTGATCGCGTAACCCGTCGGCCCGCCGAGGGAGAGACCGATACCGACGACGACCAGAGCGGTTACCAGTGCGCCGAGCGTGCCCAGGCCGTTGCCCTCGTTGTTGAGGCCCTGGGTGAGGATCGCCAGGACGAGCACGACGGTGGCGATGATTTCGGTGACGAGGTTCTGCACCGCGTGCCGGATCTCGGGGCCGGTGGAGAAGATGCCCAGCACCGGGCCCGCCTTCGGGGCGGATGCCTTGTCGACCATGGCCTCTTCACCCGGCTGGGCGCCCAGGATCTCCGGATCGGTGAGATGTGCCCGGAACTGCCCGTAGTACGTCAGCCAGACCAGCACCGCGCCGATCATCGCGCCGAGCAGCTGGGAGCCGAGGTACAGCGGTACGTCGCTCCACTTGGTGCCGCCCTCGATCGCGAGACCGATCGTGACCGCCGGATTGAGATGTGCGCCGGAAACGCCACCGGCCAGATATGCGCCGGTCAGCACGGCGAAACCCCACCCGAAGGTGATGGCGAGCCAGCTGGCGTTCTGCGCCTTGGAGCGCTTGAGAGTGACGGCGGCACAGACACCGCCGCCGAGCAGGATGAGTACGGCGGTACCTATGGTCTCGCCGATGAAGATGTCGGAGCTGGACACCCGCGACTCCTTTGTCCTTCGTCCAGGGAAGCCGAACCCCGGGTCCCTCCGGTGGTCCGCGCCCTCATGTGAGGGCGTTTTCCGGCCCTTGACGCTGTCACACCTTAACGCGAAATTCCGTTAGCTGTTCGACAATGCCGACCGGTGAACGGCAATGCTTCCCCCAGGTGAATCAGGCGTCAAGGGTTGTGTGGCCTATAACTCGATCGTTACCGACGGCTCGTCGGTAACGATCAACGGCCGCGGAGGTCAGAAGGGCCGGGCGCCCAGATCCCTGGAGACCGCGCGGGCGCAGTCCCGCACCGCGGCGATCAGCTCGGGGCGCAGCTCCCCGTCCGCGCAGACCCGCTCCACCGCGCCGGTCACGGCCACCGCGCCGACCGGCATCCGCCGCCGGTCGTGGATCGGGGCGGCCACCGCGGCGACGCCTTCCCAGGTCTCCTCCACGTCGGCCGCCCAGCCGCGGGCCCGGATCAGGTCGAGCATCGCCTCGAACTCCTCCGGGTCGGTGACGGTGCGCGGGGTGAACGGCCTCCGCTCGGCCTCCAGAGCCTCGGTGTGCGCCACCGGGTCGTACGCCGCGAGCACCTTGCCCAGGGCCGTGGAGTGCAGTGGCTGCATGGCCCCCACCTCCAGGACCTGCCGGCTGTCGTCGGGCCGGAAGACGTGGTGGACGATGAGGACGCCCTGCTGGTGCAGGACCCCCAGATGGGCGCTCTCGCCGCTGGATCGGGCCAGGTCGTCCGTCCAGACGAGCGCGCGGGCCCGCAGCTCGTGGACGTCCAGATAACTGTTGCCCAGGCGCAGCAGCTCGGCGCCCAGCTGATAGCGGCCGGACACCGCGTCCTGCTCGACGAAGCCCTCGTGCTGGAGTGTGCGCAGGATGCCGTGCGCGGTGCCCTTGGCCAGGCCCAGTGAAGAGGCGATGTCGGACAGCCCCAGCCGGCGCTCGCCGCCTGCCAGCAGGCGCAGCATCGCCGCCGCCCGCTCCAGCGACTGGATGTTCTTGGCCATCGCGCCGTACTCCTCCACCTTGGTTCGACAATGCTGAACACTATCGGTCGATGTCGACCCGCGCTCGATCCCATGGGAAAACTGCGGCACCACTTCGATCCGGACATCTCCCCGCACAGCATGCCGTCCGTTCCGTGGGACGGAGTGACGGCCCCGGGCGCCGCCCGGCTACGCTGGCCTGGTGCGCCTTCCGCCGAAGACGCAAAGCCGACAGCCGTCGCATCCCAGGGAGTACATCCATGGCCTCGTCGCCGACCCCTTCCGCCGACAGCCGGAACCGAGCCGAAGCCCTCCGCGAGGCACTTGCCACCCGGGTGGTGGTGGCCGACGGTGCCATGGGCACCATGCTCCAGGCGCAGGACCCGACCCTCGAGGACTTCCAGGACCTCGAAGGCTGCAACGAGATCCTGAACGTCACGCGCCCCGACATCGTGCGCTCCGTGCACCAGGAGTACTTCGCTGTCGGCGTGGACTGCGTCGAGACGAACACCTTCGGCGCCAACCTGGCGGCCCTGGGCGAGTACGACATCGCCGAGCGGGTCTTCGAGCTCTCCGAGTCGGGCGCGCGCATCGCCCGCGAGGTCGCCGACGAGTTCACCGCCTCCACCGGACAGCAGCGCTGGGTGCTCGGCTCCATGGGCCCGGGCACGAAGCTACCGACGCTGGGCCACGCCCCCTACACCAAGCTCCGCGACGCCTACCAGCAGAACGCCGAGGGCATGATCGCCGGCGGCGCCGACGCCCTCCTGGTCGAGACCACCCAGGACCTCCTGCAGACCAAGGCCTCCGTCATCGGCGCCCGCCGCGCTCTGGAGGCCACCGGTGCCAACCTCCCGGTGATCTGCTCCGTCACCGTCGAGACGACCGGCACGATGCTGCTCGGCTCCGAGATCGGCGCGGCTCTCACCGCCCTGGAACCGCTAGGCATCGACCTCATCGGCCTGAACTGCGCCACCGGCCCCGCCGAGATGAGCGAGCACCTGCGCTACCTCGCCCGCCACTCACGCATCCCGCTCTCCTGCATGCCCAACGCCGGCCTCCCCGTGCTCGGCAAGGACGGCGCGCACTACCCGCTGTCCCCGGCCGAGCTGGCCGACGCCCAGGAGACCTTCGTACGCGAGTACGGACTCTCGCTGGTCGGCGGCTGCTGCGGTACGACCCCGGAGCACCTGCGCCAGGTCGTCGAGCGGGTCCGCGGCGTCGCCGTCACTCCCCGCACCCCGCACCCCGAGCCGGGCGCCGCGTCCCTGTACCAGACCGTCCCGTTCCGCCAGGACACCTCGTACCTCGCGATCGGCGAGCGTACGAACGCCAACGGGTCGAAGAAGTTCCGCGAGGCCATGCTGGAGGCCCGTTGGGACGACTGCGTGGAGATGGCCCGCGACCAGATCCGCGAGGGCGCCCACATGCTCGACCTCTGCGTCGACTACGTGGGCCGCGACGGTGTGGCTGACATGGAGGAGCTGGCCGGCCGCTTCGCCACCGCCTCCACCCTCCCGATCGTGCTCGACTCCACCGAACTGCCCGTCCTGCGGGCCGGTCTGGAGAAGCTCGGCGGCCGTGCCGTCCTCAACTCCGTCAACTACGAGGACGGCGACGGACCCGAGTCCCGCTTCGCCAAGGTCACCGCGCTGGCCGCCGAGCACGGCGCCGCGCTGATCGCCCTGACCATCGACGAGGAGGGCCAGGCCCGTACTGTCGAGCACAAGGTCGCCGTCGCGGAGCGGCTCATCGAGGACCTGACCGGCAACTGGGGCATCAAGGAGCCGGACATCCTGATCGACACCCTGACCTTCACCATCTGCACCGGTCAGGAGGAGTCCCGGGGCGACGGCATCGCCACCATCGGGGCCATCCGCGAACTGAAGAAGCGCCACCCCGACGTCCAGACCACGCTGGGCCTGTCCAACATCTCCTTTGGCCTTAACCCGGCCGCCCGCGTCGTGCTGAACTCCGTCTTCCTCGACGAGTGCGTCAAGGCCGGACTCGACTCGGCGATTGTGCACGCCTCCAAGATCCTGCCGATCGCGCGCCTCGAGGAGGAGCAGGTCGAGGTCGCGCTCGACCTCATCTACGACCGCCGCGCAGAGGGCTACGACCCCCTCCAGAAGCTCATGGAGCTCTTCGAGGGCGTCAACATGAAGTCCATGAAGGCGGGCAAGGCCGAGGAACTCCTCGCCCTGCCGCTCGACGAGCGCCTCCAGCGCCGCATCATCGACGGTGAGAAGAACGGCCTGGAGACCGACCTCGACGAGGCCCTGCAGACCCGCCCGGCCCTCGACATCGTCAACGACACGCTGCTCGAAGGCATGAAGGTCGTCGGTGAGCTCTTCGGCTCCGGCCAGATGCAGCTGCCGTTCGTGCTCCAGTCCGCCGAGGTCATGAAGACCGCGGTCGCCTATCTGGAACCGCACATGGAGAAGTCCGACGCCGAGGGCAAGGGCACCATCGTCCTGGCCACGGTCCGCGGCGACGTCCATGACATCGGCAAGAACCTCGTCGACATCATCCTGTCCAACAACGGCTACAACGTCGTGAACCTCGGCATCAAGCAGCCCGTCTCCGCGATCCTGGAGGCCGCCGAGGAGCACCGCGCCGACGTCATCGGCATGTCCGGCCTCCTGGTGAAGTCCACCGTGATCATGAAGGAGAACCTGGAGGAGCTGAACCAGCGCAAGCTGGCCGCCGACTTCCCGGTGATCCTCGGCGGCGCGGCCCTCACCCGGGCCTATGTCGAGCAGGACCTCCACGAGATCTACGAGGGCGAGGTCCGCTACGCCCGTGACGCGTTCGAGGGGCTGCGCCTGATGGACGCCCTGATCGCGGTCAAGCGCGGCGTGCCCGGCGCCGTCCTCCCCGAACTCAAGCAGCGCCGCGTCCCCAAGCGGGACACGGCGGTCCTGGAGGTCGACGAGCCCGAGGAGGGCGTCCGCTCCGACGTCGCCGTCGACAACCCGGTGCCCGCACCGCCGTTCTGGGGTACCCGGGTCGTCAAGGGCATCCAGCTCAAGGAGTACGCGTCCTGGCTGGACGAGGGCGCGCTCTTCAAAGGCCAGTGGGGCCTCAAGCAGGCCCGCTCCGGTGACGGACCGACGTACGAGGAGCTGGTCGAGACCGAGGGCCGCCCGCACCTGCGCGGCTGGCTCGACAAGCTCCACACCGAGAACCTGCTGGAAGCCGCCGTCGTCCACGGCTACTTCCCCTGCGTCTCCAAGGGCGACGACCTGATCCTGCTCCACGAGGACGGCTCCGAGCGCACCCGCTTCACCTTCCCGCGCCAGCGCCGCGGCCGCCGCCTCTGCCTCGCGGACTTCTTCCGCCCCGAGGAGTCGGGCGAGACCGATGTGATCGGCCTCCAGGTCGTCACCGTCGGCTCGAAGATCGGCGGCGAGACCGCGAAGCTCTTCGAGGCCAACGCCTACCGCGACTACCTGGAGCTGCACGGCCTGTCCGTACAGCTGGCCGAGGCCCTCGCCGAGTACTGGCACGCCCGGGTCCGCTCCGAGCTCGGCTTCGGCGGCGAGGACCCCGCCGATGTCGAGGACATGTTCGCGCTGAAGTACCGCGGTGCGCGCTTCTCGCTCGGCTACGGCGCCTGCCCCGACCTGGAGGACCGGGCGAAGATCGCCGAGCTGCTCCAGCCCGAGCGGATCGGTGTGCATCTCTCGGAGGAGTTCCAGCTGCACCCGGAGCAGTCCACCGACGCGATCGTGATCCACCACCCGGAGGCGAAGTACTTCAACGCGCGGTAAGACGCCGTTCAGCGCGCGGTAGCCGGACAAGTCGTACACTGGTCGGTCCAGTGCAGGCCGGTCGCCCTTCCCACGGGAAATGGCGGCCGGCCTTCTCGTCCCTTACGGAAGGTGTGCCGGATGACCAGCACGGTTCCCGCGTCCATGACCCGCACGGCCGAAGGCGCCGCTCTGCAGGCCGTCCTGCTCGACATGGACGGCACGCTCGTCGACACCGAGGGCTTCTGGTGGGACGCCGAGGTGGAGGTCTTCGCCGAGCTCGGGCATCAGCTCGACGAGGCCTGGCGGGACGTGGTGGTCGGCGGGCCGATGACCCGCAGTGCCGGCTACCTCATGGATGTCACCGGCGCGGACATCACCCTCGCCGAACTCACCGTGCTGCTCAACGACCGCTTCGAGAGGCGCATCGGCCGAGGGGTGCCGCTGATGCCGGGCGCGGCGCGGCTGCTGGCCGAGCTGGCCAGGCACGAGATTCCCACCGCCCTGGTCTCCGCCTCGCACCGGCGGATCATCGACCGGGTGCTGGACTCGGTGGGCGCCCACCACTTCGCCCTCACCGTCGCGGGCGACGAGGTCTCCCGTACCAAACCGCACCCGGAGCCCTATCTCACCGCCGCGTCCGGCTTCGGGGCGGTCCCCGAGCTCTGCGCGGTCATCGAGGACACCGCGACCGGCGTGGCGGCGGCGGAGGCCGCGGGCTGCCGGGTGGTCGCCGTACCGTCCGTCGCGCCGATCGCCCCTGCGTCCGGCCGAGTGGTCGTACGTTCGCTCGAAGAAGTCGATCTCGCGTTTCTCCGGGGCCTGGTCACAGGAATGCGGTGATCCGCACACCGAGAGTGTTTCTGTGAATAAATCGAAAAATTCTCGGCGTCGGATGGTGCATTTTCTGTCGTACGTAAGTGTGTGCAAGCCGGGCGTACGGCAAAGGGAGGAAAGAGCCTCGGGTGTGAGCTTTATCACCTGAATGACCTCCGAAGGCTTTTCGAGATCCACCGAGGTGTCCGTTTTGGTGTTTCGAAATGTCATGATTAGTGAGGTCCTGCACGGAACCTTCCCGGCCGAGGAAAACGGCTCGCCGCTAATTCCCATCACCGTCTGATTACGCATCGCGACATCTCCGGTCCGGCATTGCCGACGGCGCCTACTAATGTCGCTCTCTCAATGCACGGATGAGGGAGAGCGTCCAGATGAACCGCAAGACTCTGGTGCTGCCGGCCGTCGTCGGCCTGCTCGCACCCGCACTCGCCGCCTGCGGCGCGTCGGGCGACGGGGGCGATGGCAAGGCCGCCATCGTTGTCGGCACCACGGACCAGTTCGTCGCCTCCAAGGACAACCCCGCGCCGCTCGACCCCGCCATCGGCTACGAAGCCGGCGTATGGAATGTGCTCCGGCAGACCGTGCAGACCCTGGTGCATGTGCCGCGCGGCGGCGGCGAGCCGGTGCCCGAAGCTGCGGAGAGCTGCACCTTCACGGACACGCAGAACGAGAGCTACCGCTGCAAGCTTCGCAGCGGTCTGAAGTTCGCCGACGGCAAGGCCATAACCGCCGATGACGTGAAGTACTCCATAGACCGCGTCATCCGCATCGATGCCGCGAACGGGCCCGTCGCCCTGCTCGACAACATCGACACGATCGAGACGCAGGGCGATCGGGAGGTCATCTTCCATCTCCGTACGCCGGATGCCACGTTCCCGTACAAGCTCGCCACCCCGGTCGCCGGGATCGTGCCGCGGAGCAAGTACGCGGCGAAGTCCGCGCGTACCGGATTCCAGGTGGACGGCTCCGGCCCGTACACCATGAAGCCGGAAGTCGAGCACAACCAGGTCGTCAAGGTGCTCTTCACCAGGAACCCCCGCTACAAGGGGGATCTGAAAGTACGGAACGAGAAGGTCGAGCTGGACGCCTTCCCTGACCCGGCGGCCATGGGCAAGGCCCTCGACAACGAGAAGATCGACATGATGACCCGCACCATGTCGCCAGAGCAGTCCCAGCAGATGCTCGAAAAGCCCAGGGACGGCATCAAGCTCACCGAGATGCCCGGCCTCGCCATCCATTTCCTGGGCTTCAACACCAACGACCCGGCCGTGAAGAACAAGGCCGTCCGCCAGGCCATGGCCCAGGTCATCGACCGCGGTGAAATCGCAGGCGAGGCGTACGGCGCCACGGTCGAGCCGCTGTACTCGCTGATCCCGTCCGGCATCACCGCGCACGCCAACTCGTTCTACAACAAGTACGGCGAACCCAGCACCACGAAGGCTGCGGCGATCCTGAACGCCGCAGGCGTCGACACCCCGGTGAAGCTCACGCTCCACTACCCGAACGACCGGGCCGGCGCCGGCACCGCCGCCGAGTTCGCAACCCTGAAGAAGCAGTTCAACGACACCGGACTGTTCGACGTCACCGTCCAGGGAACCCCCTGGGCGAAGTACCGCCCGGCACAGCTGCGCGGCGACTACGCCGTCTACGGCATGGGCTGGTTCCCCGACTTCCCGGACCCCGACAACTTCACGGCGCCGTTCCTCGACAAGAACAACTTCCTCAACTCGCCCTACAAGTCGACCCTGGCCCAGAAGACGCTCATTCCGCAGTCCCGCCGCGAGACCGACCGCAGCGCCTCGACCAAGACCTTCCAGCAGCTCCAGGACATCGTCGCCAACGACATCCCGGTACTGCCGATCTGGCAGGGCAAGCAGTACGCCGCCTCCCGTGAGGACCTCATCGGTGTCGAGTGGGCGGTCAACTCCTCCGCAGATCTCCGGCTCTGGGAGCTGAGCGACGGACGGGTCTGAGCACGGACGGCGCCCCCGGCCGCACCTGGCCGGAAGGCGCCGCTCTCCCCGCTCCGCTCACTGAGCGCCGGGGCGAACCAGGCCGCTCTCGTACGCGTACACGGCCGCCTGCACTCGGTCGCGCAGACCGAGCTTGGTCAGCACATGGCCGACATGCGTCTTGACCGTGGTCTCACTGACGAACAGATCCGCGGCGATCTCCGCATTCGACAGACCGCGCGCCACCAGCTTCAGCACCTCGACCTCACGGTCCGTCAGCGTGTGCAGGGTGTCGGGCACCGGCTCCTCGCCGGACGGCAGATGGTCCGCATACTTGTCGAGCAGTCTGCGGGTGATGCTCGGAGCGAGCATCGCCTCGCCCGCGGCGACCACGCGGATGGCCTGCACCAGCTCATTGGCCGGGGCGTCCTTCAACAGGAAGCCGCTGGCGCCGGCGCGCAGCGCCTCCACCACATACTCGTCGAGATCGAACGTGGTCAGCACCAGCACCTTCGCCGGACCGTCCCGGCCGGGACCGGTGATCTGACGCGTCGCCTCGACGCCGTCCATCCGCGGCATACGGATGTCCATCAGCACCACATCGGGCTGCAGCGCCCGCACCTGGTCGAGAGCCTGGAGACCGTCACCGGCCTCGCCCACCACCGCGAGATCCCCCTCCGCCTCCAGAATCATCCGGAAGCCGGTGCGCAGCAGCGGTTGGTCATCGACCAGTAGGACACGGATAGCCACAGGGTCTCCTTAAGGTCCTTCGAGGGCCACAGGCCGGCCGGCCTCAGCATGGACCGGATCCATTCTGCCCTGGACATCCTGCTCCGACTCCGCCGGGCGTACTGACAACGGATATACCGGGGGAGTGCCGCCGAATTCGGGGCAGACCGACTGGTGGTCGCACCAGCCGCAGAGCTTCGTCGGCCGGGGCCGCCACTCGCCCGTCTCCGTCGCCTGCCGGATCGCGTCCCAGAGCGCCAGCAGCTTCCGCTCGACGCGCTCCAGATCCGCCACCACCGGGTCGTACGTCATGATGTCGCCGCTGCCGAGATAGACGAGCTGGAGCCGGCGGGGCACCACGCCCTTCAGCCGCCAGATCACCAGGGCGTAGAACTTCATCTGGAAGAGCGCGCCCTCCGCGTACTCCGGGCGCGGCGCCTTCCCCGTCTTGTAGTCGACGATCCGGACCTCGCCCGTCGGCGCCACATCGATACGGTCGATCACCCCGCGCAGCCGCAGCCCCGACTCCAGCTCCGTCTCGACGAACAGCTCCCGCTCGGCGGGCTCCAGGCGCGTCGGATCCTCCAGTGAGAACCACCGCTCCACCAGGCTCTCCGCCTCCGAGAGCCAACGCGCCAGCCGCTCGCCACCGGCATCCTCCGCGAACAGCTCCGACAGCTCCGGCTTCGACTCGAGCAGCCGGTCCCACTGGCCGGGGATCAGCGCCGTGGCCCGGCCGGCCGTGCGCTCCACCGCCGGGTTGTCGAAGAGCCGCTCGAGCACCGCATGCACCAGCGTGCCCCGGGTTGCCGCCTCGCTGGGCTTCTCCGGCAGTTTGTCGATGACCCGGAAGCGGTACAGCAGAGGACACTGCATGAAATCGCTCGCCCGCGACGGCGACAGGGACGAAGGCGGCTGAGGCGGCCGCGGCAGGGAGGTCATGTCGAAGACCCTACGGCCCGCCACTGACAGCCGGCGGCATACCATCGACCACACACCCTCGAACACTGCATGATCGTGCTGGACAGCACCGACCGAAGGGACCTCGTGGACGAGAGCGGCGACAGCGGGCGGCCGCAGCCCGGCGCAGGGGGAACGGACCCCGGCGCCGGCCCCGAGAAGGGCGAACCGCGGCGCCCCGAAGAGCCCGGCGGTGGTCTGCTCATGGGCCGTCCCTTCGGCGTGCCCGTGTACGTCGCGCCCAGTTGGTTCCTCGTGGCCGCACTGATCACCTGGGTCTTCGGAGGTCAGCTCGAACGGGTACTGCCCGAACTCGGCGCGGCTCGCTATCTGGTCTCCCTCTTCTTCGCTATTGCCTTCTACGCGTCCGTACTCGTCCACGAACTCGCCCACACGGTCGTCGCGCTGCGCTACAAGCTTCCGGTGCGCCGCATCCAGCTCCAGTTCTTCGGCGGCGTCTCCGAGATCGAGAAGGAGTCCGAGACCCCCGGCCGCGAATTCGTTCTCGCCTTCGTCGGCCCTTTGCTCTCCCTGGTGCTCGCCGGGCTCTTCTACGTAGGGATGACGTTCGTCGCGCCCGGCACCGTGCCCGGTGTCCTCCTTGCCGGACTGATGATCTCCAACCTCCTGGTGGCCGCCTTCAACCTCCTCCCCGGTCTCCCGCTCGACGGCGGGCGCATGCTCCGTGCCGTCGTCTGGAAGATCACCGGGCGGCCGATGAGCGGCACCGTCGCAGCCGCCTGGGTCGGCCGCGCGCTCGCCGTCGTCACCCTCATCGGCCTCCCGCTGCTCACCCACACCGGCTCCTTCGGGAACAACCCCCGAGACCTCAGCGGCTTGGACACCGTCACCGACGCGCTGCTCGCCGCCATCCTCGCCGCCATCATCTGGACCGGTGCGGGCAACAGCCTGCGCATGGCCCGCCTGCGCGAACACCTCCCCGAACTGCGCGCCCGCACCCTCACCCGGCGTGCCGTTCCGGTGGAGGCCGCCACCCCGCTCTCCGAGGCCCTGCGCCGCGCCAACGAGGCGGGCGCCCGCGCCCTCGTCGTCGTCGACGGACACGGCGAACCCCAGGGCGTCGTCCGCGAGACGGCCATCGTCTCCGTCCCCGAACACCGCCGCCCCTGGGTCGCCGTCAGCAGCCTCGCCCAGGACCTCACCGAGGGCATGAAGATCTCGGCCGAGCTGGCCGGCGAAGCACTCCTGGATAGGCTCAAGGCCAACCCCGCCACCGAATACCTCGTCCTCGAGGAGACCGGTGAGATCTACGGCGTGCTGTCCACCGCCGACGTCGAACGGGCATTCGTCGCCGCCCTGGCGAGGCCCGCCGCCTGACCGCCCGGGCTCGCGGTCGGCGCGCCGGGAATCACCGGTACGCTGGTCACATGTCTGAACCGACCGGTGCCGCCCGCCGACGCGGGCCCTTCAAGGTCGGGGACCAGGTCCAGCTCACCGATCCCAAGGGACGCCACTACACCTTCACGCTCGAAGCCGGAAAGAATTTCCACACCCACAAGGGTTCTTTCCCGCACGACGAGCTGATCGGTGCCCCCGAGGGCAGTGTTGTCCGAACCACGGGAAACGTCGCCTACCTCGCGCTGCGCCCCCTGCTCCCCGACTACGTCCTGTCCATGCCCCGCGGCGCCGCCGTGGTCTACCCCAAGGACGCGGGGCAGATCCTGGCCTTCGCCGACATCTTCCCCGGCGCCCGTGTCGTGGAAGCCGGCGTCGGCTCCGGCTCGCTCTCCACCTTCCTGCTGCGCGCCATCGGCGACCAGGGCATGCTGCACTCCTACGAGCGCCGCGAGGACTTCGCCGAGATCGCCCAGCAGAACGTGGAACGCTACTTCGGCGAACCGCACCCCGCCTGGCAGCTCACCGTCGGCGATCTCCAGGACAACCTCTCGGACACCGACGTCGACCGTGTCATCCTCGACATGCTCGCCCCCTGGGAGTGCCTGGAGGCCGTCTCCAAGGCGCTTGTGCCCGGTGGCATCCTCTGCGCGTATGTCGCGACGACCACCCAGCTCGCGCGGACCGTCGAGTCCATCCGCGAGATCGGCTGCTTCGCCGAACCGCAGCCCTGGGAATCGATGATCCGCAACTGGCACGTCGAGGGCCTGGCCGTCCGTCCGGACCACCGCATGATCGGCCACACCGGCTTCCTCGTCACCGCCCGCCGTCTGGCCGACGGCGTGGAGGCCCCGCTGCGCCGCCGCCGCCCCGCCAAGGGCGCCTACGGCGAGGACTACGACGGTCCCGGCAGCCAGAGCGGCTCCTCCCGCGGCTGAGCCGCACAACGTACCGGCGCCGCCGACGAGTTCCCGGACCGACACGGGAACTCGTCGGCGGCGCCTTTTCGTTGCCGCTACGGAAGCCCATCCGTGCCGACCCCACCGTTCCCCTGCTCTGTGAGGTGTGGCACGATGCTGGCCACCCCCACGCCACCGCGGACGTCCCACCGGCGGTACCGCCCACCCAGGCATCCTCGAACCACAGGAACCACAGGAGACATCCCGCGTGCAGCCCTCCGAGCTCCCGGACCTCGCGCACACCGACACCAAGCCGCTGCACTGGCTGGCCACCGCGACAGCCATGGCCGCTGTCGTCGCAGCCGCAGGCATGCTCCAGCCGGACCCCACGGCCTCGGCCTCGACCCCCCACCGCACCACCGCGCAGCACGGCACCGCATCCGTCGCCGCACCCGATCCGGAGCGGGCGACCTTCCCCCTGGAGTGCGGCGGGCTGGAGAACACCGTGGCCAGACAGGCACCCGGCGACCTCGACGGCGACGGCCGCCCCGAGACCGTCGCCGTGGTCCACTGCGCGGCCGGATCCGGCACTCCGCCCAGCGGCGTCTACGTCCTCACACAAGGAAGCGGGGTCACACCCCGGGTCGTGGCGACCCTGGTGGACCCCGCCCAGGATATGAGCGTCGGCGATTTCGCGGTGCGTGACGGCATCATCTCCGCCACCCTGCTCGGCTACTCCTCGGCCGCAGTACCGCGCTGCTGTCCCGACCAGCAGGAAGAGGTCACCTGGCGGTGGCAGGGCGGCGCATTCGTCCGCGCGACCCGGGCCGCCCCGAGCAGCGCCTGATCGGTCACTGCTCGTGATCGCCCGCCCGGAACCGCCGGATCAGGCGGCCTCGGGACCATACACCTCGACTCTGTCCGAAACGCGACGTACGTGGATGCAGTCGCCCGGGCACTCCTTGGCCGAATCGACCACATCCTGAAGAAGTGGCAGCGGTACGGGCGTGGTCGCGCCCTGGTCCTGCAGCAGCTCGTCGTCGCCACTCTTCACGTACGCCAGACCGTCGATGTCCAGCTCGAACACCTCGGGTGCGTACTGCACGCAGATGCCGTCTCCCGTGCAGAGGTCCTGGTCGATCCAGACCTCCAGGTCCTGCGTGTCGCTGCCGGTGGGAGCGTCCTGCTGCACGGTCATTTCTCCTGCCGTTTCCTGCATATCCGAACCAAAAGTAGCCAGCCCTGACGGGTGTTGAACGGTTCGACGATACAACCGGCCGCTTTCCGATGTTGAAGGGTGGGTATTCCCCTGACACGAGGGGGAACGCAAGGGTGAAGATCGGACACGCCTCGCAGTCTTTGTGATCTAGGGGTTTCAATCATCACCCACCCAGGTAGGGTCAGGAAGCGTCCAGCTCCCCTTGGAGGAGGTGAGGACCGTGGCAGCCCACGACGACGACATCAACCGCGGCATCCGGCCCGGGCGGGGGTCCGAAGACCCAGCCGGCCAGGTCGCCTATCTCGAGCAGGAAATCGCCGTCCTGCGACGTAAGCTCGCCGACTCTCCGCGCCATACGAGGATTCTCGAAGAGCGGATCGTCGAGTTGCAGACGAACCTGGCAGGCGTGTCCGCGCAGAATGAGCGGCTCGCCAACACACTCCGCGAGGCCCGCGACCAGATCGTGGCCCTCAAGGAAGAAGTCGACCGGCTCGCGCAGCCGCCGGCCGGTTTCGGTGTGTTCTTGCAGGGCAATGAGGACGGCACGTGCGACATCTTCACCGGGGGCCGAAAGCTCCGGGTGAATGTCAGCCCCAGCGTTGAGCTCGACGACCTCCGGCGCGGCCAGGAAGTCATGCTCAATGAAGCGCTCAACGTGGTCGACGCCATGGAATTCGAGCGGGCCGGGGACATCGTCACACTCAAGGAAATCCTCGAGGACGGCGAACGGGCCCTGGTCATCGGGCACACCGACGAGGAACGGGTGGTACGGCTCGCCGAGCCGCTGCTGGACATCACCATCCGCCCCGGCGACGCCCTGCTGCTCGAACCCAGGTCCGGCTACGTCTACGAAGTGGTGCCCAAGAGCGAGGTCGAAGAGCTCGTCCTCGAAGAAGTACCGGACATCGACTACGACAAGATCGGCGGCCTGAGCGACCAGATCGAGCTGATCCGGGACGCGGTCGAGCTCCCCTACCTCCACCCCGACCTCTTCAAGGAACACGAACTGCGGCCACCGAAGGGCATCCTGCTCTACGGGCCGCCAGGCTGCGGCAAGACACTCATCGCCAAGGCAGTGGCCAACTCCCTTGCCAAGAAGGTCGCCGAAGTCACCGGCCAGCCCGCGGGCAAGAGCTACTTCCTCAACATCAAGGGCCCGGAACTCCTCAACAAGTACGTCGGCGAGACCGAGCGGCACATTCGCCTGGTCTTCCAGCGCGCCCGTGAGAAGGCGAGCGAGGGCACCCCCGTCATCGTCTTCTTCGACGAGATGGAGTCCCTTTTCCGCACCCGGGGATCCGGCGTCAGCTCGGACGTGGAGAACACCATCGTCCCCCAGCTGCTGGCCGAGATCGACGGCGTCGAGGGCCTGGAGAACGTCATCGTCATCGGCGCCTCCAACCGCGAGGACATGATCGACCCCGCGATCCTGCGACCCGGCCGCCTCGATGTGAAGATCAAGATCGAGCGCCCCGACGCAGAGGCTGCGAAGGACATCTTCGCGAAGTACCTCACGCCTTCGCTGCCCCTGCACGCGGACGACCTGGCGGAGCACACCGGCTCCAAGGAAGCCGCCGCGCACGCCATGATCCAGTCGGTCGTCGAGCGGATGTACACCGAGTCCGAGGAGAACCGCTTCCTCGAGGTCACGTACGCCAACGGCGACAAGGAAGTCCTCTACTTCAAGGACTTCAATTCCGGCGCGATGATCCAGAACATCGTCGACCGGGCCAAGAAGATGGCCATCAAGGCCTTCCTCGACCAGGGCCAGAAGGGCCTTCGCGTCTCCCATCTCCTCCAGGCGTGCGTGGACGAGTTCAAGGAGAACGAGGACCTGCCGAACACCACGAACCCGGACGACTGGGCCAGGATCTCCGGCAAGAAGGGCGAGCGGATCGTCTTCATCCGTACGTTGGTCACCGGAAAGCAGGGCGCAGACACCGGACGCTCCATCGACACGGTGGCGAATACCGGGCAGTACCTGTAGAACGCAGACCGGCTGCGGATGCCCGGCCGGGCATCCGCAGCCGGTTGCTTTCCGGACAGCTCACGCGACACCGCAGCAATGACGTAATTGATCTCCCCACCAGCGCAGAGTCGCTCTAGGCTCTTGCGTACCGCCCGGTCGCGCAGTGCGGGGACGGGCACCGCACACGCACCGGACAAGCAGCGGTACTTGAGCGCCGCCCCCTCAAGGGAGCGCCGCCGGGCAAGGAGGGCCGCATGACCGTACGGCGAGTAATGGGCATCGAGACGGAGTACGGGATCTCCGTCCCCGGCCACCCCAACGCCAATGCCATGCTCACCTCGTCCCAGATCGTCAACGCCTACGCAGCGGCGATGCACCGGGCGCGCCGCGCCCGCTGGGACTTCGAGGAGGAGAACCCGCTGCGGGACGCGCGAGGTTTCGACCTCGCCCGCGAGACCGCGGACTCCAGCCAGCTCACCGACGAGGACATCGGCCTGGCCAATGTCATCCTCACCAACGGGGCCCGCCTCTACGTCGACCATGCGCACCCCGAATACAGCTCCCCGGAAGTCACCAATCCGCGGGACGCGGTCCTCTGGGACAAGGCCGGCGAACGCATCATGGCCGAAGCGGCCGAACGCGCGGCCCAGCTTCCCGGCGCCCAGCCGATCCACCTCTACAAGAACAACACCGACAACAAGGGCGCCTCGTACGGCACGCACGAGAACTACCTGATGAAGCGGGAAACCCCGTTCTCCGACATCGTGCGCCATCTGACCCCGTTCTTCGTCTCCCGCCAGGTGGTCACCGGAGCAGGACGCGTGGGAATCGGCCAGGACGGCCACGAGCACGGCTTCCAGATCAGTCAGCGCGCCGACTACTTCGAGGTCGAGGTCGGGCTGGAGACCACCCTCAAGCGCCCCATCATCAACACCCGCGACGAACCCCACTCCGATGCCGAGAAGTACCGCCGGCTCCATGTGATCATCGGCGACGCGAACCTCTCGGAGATCTCCACCTATCTCAAGCTCGGCACCACCGCCCTGGTCCTCTCCATGATCGAGGACGGCTTCATCAACGTCGATCTCGCGGTCGACCAGCCCGTGCGCACCCTGCATCACGTCTCCCACGACCCGGCACTGAAGCATCTGATCACGCTGCGTAGCGGCCGTACGCTCACCGCGGTGCAGCTCCAGATGGAGTACTTCGAGCTGGGCCGCAAGTACGTCGAGGAACGGTACGGGGTGGACGCCGACGAGCAGACCAAGGACGTGCTGATCCGCTGGGAGGACACCCTCAACCGGCTGGAGAACGATCCGATGAGCCTGTCCGGCGAGCTCGACTGGATCGCCAAGCGGGAGCTCATGGAGGGCTACCGCCGCCGGGACAGCCTGGACTGGGACGCGGCGCGCCTGCACCTGGTGGATCTCCAGTACGCCGATGTGAGGGCCGACAAGGGCCTCTACAACCGTCTGGCGACCCGCGGGAAGATGAAGCGCCTGCTGGACGAGGACGCGGTCGAGAAGGCCCGTACGAAGCCTCCGGAGGACACCAGGGCCTATTTCCGCGGCCGCTGCCTGGAACAGTACGCGGACGACGTGGCCGCGGCCTCCTGGGACTCGGTCATCTTCGACCTGCCGGGTCATGACTCACTGCAACGGGTACCCACCCTGGAACCGCTCCGCGGCACCCGTAATCACGTCAAGGAGCTCCTGGACCGCTGCCGCACGGCGGAAGAGCTGGTCCAGGTGCTGTCGGGCGGCTGAAAGGGCCGCGATCGGGGAAACATCGGGATGACCCCCGGACGTTGAGACAACTACCGGGCCAATGTCGGACCCCGTAGGTAGGGTCTGATCAAGTGCTTCGAACCGAGCGGGGTGAGCTAAATGGCGACCAAGGACACCGGCGGCGGACAGCAGAAGGCGACGCGCTCCACCGAGGAGGTCGAGGAGCAGGCGCAGGACGCGCAGGCGTCCGAGGACCTCAAGGAGCGCCAGGAGAAGCTGAGCGACGATGTCGACTCGGTTCTGGACGAGATCGATGACGTGCTCGAGGAGAACGCAGAGGACTTCGTGCGTTCCTTCGTTCAAAAGGGTGGACAGTAGTTCACGAACGTGAACGCGGGGGAGTGGAGAGGTATGCGCGGTACGGGCCGGGTCGTCCCGTACCGCGCGGCCGCAAGCGGCACCGCAGGCCGTGCAGCTGTCCCCGCAGCTCATGTGGGTCACCGCCGCGGGGCGGGTAGGGTCCGTGGCGTAAACGCATCAACTGCAATTCGGCCATCGGTACGTCGGGAGACGATCCTGACACCTTGCGCAGGGCCGTCGCATACCTGGAGGGAAACGCGTGGAAGCCAACACTCGTAGCACCGGGCGTCTACCAGCTGCCTTCCTGACGCCGGGATCCTCTTCGTTCATGGATTTCCTGTCCGACCATTCTCCCGAGATGCTCCCGGGCAACCGGAACCTGCCCCCCCTGCAGGGGGCCATCGAGGCGCCGCACGGGACGACCATCGTCGCGGCGACGTTCCCCGGCGGTGTGGTCCTGGCCGGCGACCGGCGGGCGACCATGGGCAACATGATCGCGCAGCGCGATATCGAGAAGGTCTTCCCGGCCGACGAGTATTCGGCGGTGGGCATCGCAGGCACGGCCGGACTGGCCGTGGAGATGGTCAAGCTCTTCCAGTTGGAGCTGGAGCACTTCGAGAAGGTCGAGGGCGCCCAGCTCTCCCTGGAGGGCAAGGCGAACCGGCTCTCCACGATGATCCGCAGCAATCTGGCGATGGCCATGCAGGGCCTTGCCGTCGTGCCGCTCTTCGCCGGCTTCGACGTCGACCGCGGGAAGGGCCGGATCTTCTCGTACGACGTCACCGGCGGCCGCTCCGAGGAACACGGATACGCTGCCACCGGCTCCGGGTCGATCTTCGCCCGTGGCTCGATGAAGAAGCTCTACCGCGAGGATCTGACGGAGCAGCAGGCCCTCACCCTGGTCGTGCAGGCGCTGTACGACGCCGCGGACGACGACTCGGCGACCGGCGGTCCCGATGTGGCCCGGCGGATCTACCCGATCGTCACCGTCATCACCGACGAAGGCTTCCGGAAGCTGGCCGAGGCGGAATCCTCCGAGATCGCCCGCTCGATTCTGGAACGCCGGTTGGAACAGCCCGACGGCCCGCGCGCCGCGCTGCTCTGATCCCCGTTCCGCTGCTTCTTCGATGCTCTCGTCACTGACAGAAAGGGACGGATAACCGGTGTCGACGCCGTTCTATGTCTCACCTCAGCAGGCCATGGCCGACCGGGCGGAATACGCCCGGAAGGGCATCGCCCGTGGTCGCAGCCTTGTTGTGCTGCAGTACGCCGACGGCATTGTGTTCGTCGGCGAGAACCCGTCCCGTGCGCTGCACAAGTTCAGCGAGATCTATGACCGGATCGGTTTCGCCGCCGCCGGCAAGTACAACGAGTACGAGAATCTCCGCATCGGCGGTGTGCGCTACGCCGATCTGCGTGGATACACCTACGACCGTGACGATGTGACAGCCCGTGGGCTGGCCAATGTCTATGCGCAGACGCTGGGCACCATCTTCTCCAGTGCGGCCGAGAAACCGTACGAGGTGGAGCTGGTGGTCGCCGAGGTCGGCGCCGAGCCGGAGGGTGACCAGATCTACCGGCTGCCGCACGACGGCTCGATCGTCGACGAGCACGGATCGGTCGCGGTCGGCGGGAACGCCGAGCAGATCAGCACCTTCCTGGACCAGCGGCACCGCGACGGCATGACGCTCGCCGAGGCGCTCAAGCTGGCGGTGCAGGCGCTGTCCCGCGATCCCAACGGCAGCGAGCGGGAGATCCCCGCGGAGCGGCTGGAAGTCGCGGTCCTGGACCGTACGAGGCCGCAGCAGCGGAAGTTCAAGCGGATCGTCGGCCGGCAGCTGGCGCGGTTGCTGGAGGCCGACGGCGGCTCCGCACCGACGGATGCCCCCTCCGACATCGAGGACGGTGAGGGGACCGAGTCCTCCGGGACGGAGTCCCCTGCGAGTACGACGGATGTCACCAAGTCCACCGATTCCGGTGGGGACGTGGAGTCCTCCGAGGAGTAGTCCACGCTGTGCCGGTGCCCCGGTCCGCCCTTCTCGGCGGGCCGGGGCACCGTCATGAGCGCCGACCGTCGGCGGGCGGGGGCGCCGAGGAGCCCCGTGCGACCAGGTGCACGGGCAGGCTGCCGGGCTCGGCCGGGCGGCCGTCCAGGACCGCCAGCAGGGCGGCCATGCCGCGTTCACCGACCTGCTCGGCGGGCAGCTGCACGGTGGTGAGCTCCGGTTCGACGGCCGTGGCCAGGGCCAGATCGTCGAAACCGGTGACGGAGAGGTCGTCGGGGACGCGGAGCCCCAGCCTGCGGGCAGCCTTGCAGGCGCCCGCGGCGAGGATGTCGTCGTCGCAGACGATGGCGGTGGGCCGGGGGCCGGAGGCACCGAGTGCTTGCTCCGCTCCTTCGCGGCCTGCCTGTACGTCGAGCGGCGCCGTGACGGTCCGTACGGAGGTGCCGGGCACCGCCCCCAGGGAGTCGTGGAGCGCCCGGGCACGGACCGCGAAGGTCCAGGTGTCGACTGCCGACGCGAGGTGGACGAAGCGGCGGTGGCCCAGCGCGAGCAGATGCTCCGCGACCTGCCGCATGCCGTCGGCGATGTCGAGGTTGACCCGTGCCGCGACGCCGGTGTCCGCCGGGTCGCTGTCGAGCATGACCAGCGGCAGGCCGGCGCCGCGCAGCACGTCCAGTGCGCCGGCGGCCATGGAGGAGGCGATCACCCCGTCGAGGGAGGCGCGCGCCGAGGCGAAGGGATCCCTGGCCGGCCCCGTGCCTTCGGGGGACGGGTAGAGGACGACCCCGAAACCGTGTTCGGCGGCGACCGCGGCGGCGCCGGTGTAGACGCGTGCGAAGAATTCGCTGGTGAGCGCGGGGACGACCAGCAGCGCGGTCCTGGTGTGGCCCAGGCGGAGGCTGCGGGCGGCGAGATTGGGCTGGTAGCCGAGTTCGTGCGCCGCGTGCCGTACACGCTCGGCGGTGGCCTCGGAGACCCTGCCTCGCCATTTGTCGCCCAGCACAAGGGAGACGGTGGCCTGCGAGACGCCTGCGGCCCGCGCGACATCGCGGCTGGTGGGCCGGGCCGGGGCAGGCTGTGACTGTGGTGCGCTGGTCACTCGGGCCTCCGGGCCGATCGGGGGGCAGGCGCCGTGAGGTGGACCTGCGGACTGGGCACATGGTACGTATGAACCTCGACGTTATACGTAAAACCTCAGGGTGCCGGAAAGTGCCCGAGCGAGAGAGGCGGGACATGGCCGCGGGATTTCTGGACATCCTCCGGGCGCGGCACGCCGCCCGGCTGCTGGCAGGGACCCTGGTGGGGCGGCTCCCGAGCGGAACCGCCCATATCGCGATCGTGCTGTTCACCCGGGCCGAGGGCGGCAGCTACACCCTCGCCGGTGCGCTCGCGGCCGTGTACGGGCTGTCCACCGCGGTCGGACAGCCGCTGCTGGGCCGCGCCGTGGACCTGTACGGCCAGCCGCGGGTCCAGCTCCCGGCCTCAGTGGTGTCGGCGCTGGGCATGGCCCTGCTGGCACTGGTGGGCCTGGGGTCACTGCCGCTGGCCTACGGGGCGGTGATGGTGGCCGGCGTGTTCACCCCGCCATTGGAGGGCGGTCTGCGGGCCCTGTGGCCGAGCGTCCTGGGCGGCGAGGACCGGGTGCACCGGGCCTACGCGATGGACGCCGTCGCCCAGGAGGTCATGTTCACCGTGGGCCCGCTGCTGGTGACGCTGCTCGTCTCCCTCTGGTCGCCCGCCGCCGCTCTGCTCGTCATCAACGCGATAGGGGTCCTGGGGGCGCTCTCCGTCGTCCTCTCCGAGCCCTCCCGCGCCTGGCGTTCCGCGCCCCGTGAGGCGCACTGGCTGGGCGCGCTGCGCTCGCCGGGACTGCTGGTGCTGCTCGGCTCGTTCTTCTTCGTGGGGCTCGCGCTCGGTTCGATCACGGTGGCCGGGGTGGCGTACGCCGACGACCACGGCCGGGAGTCGGTGTACGGCTGGCTGATGGCCGCGCTCGGGCTGGGTGCGCTGGTCGGTGGTGCGGTGTACGGGGCGCGGCAGTGGGCCGGGGCTCCGGAGCGCCGGCTGCGCGTCATCGTCGCACTGCTGGCACTGGGCTATCTGCCGCTGATGCTGACTCCCGGGGTGGTCGCCATGACCGCTCTGGCAGCAGTGTCCGGAGTCTTTCTGGCGCCCGCGATCGCGTGCTCGTTCATCGTGGTCGACCGGCATGCTCCGCAGGGCACGGTGACCGAGGCGTTCTCCTGGCTGGTGACGACGTTCGGAGTGGGCGCGGCGGCGGGAACGGCCGTGGCAGGTCCGGCCGTCGAGCTGGGCGGCACGACGTGGAGCTTCGCCGTCGCGGGGGCCGGCGGGGTGGCGGCGCTGCTGGTCCTGCTGGCCACGGGAAGGGTCCTCGCAGTTCCCGGGCGTACGGCCGTTGCTGTACAAGGATCGGAAAATGATCGAAACGGTGCTGTCGAACCCGGTTTCAGCTCAGGCCATCAGGCGTAATGTTCAGTCATGGACCGCCGCATTTTCGGGCTGGAGAACGAGTACGGCGTCACGTGCACGTTCAGGGGACAGCGCCGACTGTCTCCTGATGAAGTGGCGCGCTACCTCTTCCGCCGTGTTGTGTCATGGGGCCGCAGCAGCAATGTCTTTCTGCGGAACGGCGCCCGCCTCTACCTTGACGTGGGATCGCATCCGGAATATGCAACCCCCGAATGCGACAACCTGACCGAGCTGGTCACCCACGACAAGGCCGGCGAGCGCATTCTCGAAGGCCTGCTCGTCGACGCCGAACGCCGCCTGCACGAGGAGGGAATCGCGGGCGACGTCTATCTTTTCAAGAACAACACCGACTCGGCGGGAAACTCCTACGGCTGTCACGAGAACTATCTCGTGGCGCGGCACGGAGAATTCTCCCGGCTCGCGGACATCCTCATTCCCTTCCTCGTCACGAGGCAACTGATCTGCGGCGCGGGCAAGGTGCTGCAGACACCGCGGGGCGCCGTCTACTGCGTCAGCCAGCGTGCCGAGCACATCTGGGAGGGCGTCAGCTCCGCCACGACGCGCTCCCGCCCGATCATCAACACGCGTGACGAGCCGCATGCGGACGCGGAGCGGTACCGCCGCCTCCACGTCATCGTCGGTGACTCCAACATGTCCGAGACGACCATGCTGCTCAAGGTGGGCGCGACCGATCTGGTGCTCCGCATGATCGAAGCGGGCACCGTGATGCGGGATCTGACGCTGGAGAACCCGATCCGGGCGATCCGTGAGGTCAGTCACGACACCACGGGGCAGCGCAAGGTGCGCCTGGCCAGTGGCCGCGAGGCGTCCGCCATCGAGGTGCAGCGCGAGTACTACGAGAAGGCCGTCGACTTCGTCGACCGCCGTGGCATCCGCACCGGAACCGTCGCTCAGGTCCTGGAGCTGTGGGGCCGTACGCTCGACGCGGTCGAGGCCGAGGACCTCGACCGGATCGAGACCGAGATCGACTGGGTGATGAAGTACAAGCTCATCGAGCGGTACCGGGCCAAGCACAACATGACCATGTCGCATCCGCGGGTCGCCCAGATAGACCTCGCGTACCACGACATCCACCGCCGTCGCGGCCTGTACTACCTGCTGGAGCGCAAGGGACAGGCCGCCCGTGTCTGCAACGACCTGAAGATCTTCGAGGGCAAGTCCGTGCCCCCGCAGACGACCAGGGCACGGCTGAGAGGTGACTTCATCCGCAGGGCCCAGGAGCAGCGGCGGGACTTCACCGTCGACTGGGTCCATCTCAAGCTCAACGACCAGGCGCAGCGCACGGTGTTGTGCAAGGACCCGTTCCGTTCGGTGGACGACCGAGTGGAGAAGCTGATCGCGGGTATGTGAGCCGGCAACAGGACAACCTCGGCTCGCGACGCGACGCGGGCCCCGTACGTTCCTCGTGCGGGGCCCTGCGTACGCCCTAGAGTGTCGAGGACTCAACCAACTGTGCCGTCTGAGATCTGAGGAACAAGTGCGCCGACTTGCCGGCCTTCTCGTCGTCCCCCTGTTGCTGCTGACAGCGGCCTGCGGTGACGAAAAGGGCTCCGCTTCCGTTTCCGCTTCCGCTTCTGCCGCGTCCAAGGACGGGTTCCCCGCGATCACCGCGGGTGCGAAGTTCGGCGAGAAGCCCACCCTGTCCAAAGGCACGGGGAACCCGCCCAAGGAGCTGAAGACCAGGGTCGTCAGCCAGGGTGACGGCGCCACGCTCAAGAACGGCGATGCGATCCAGGTCAACTACCTCGGACAGGCCTGGGACTCCGACAAGCCGTTCGACAACAGCTTCGACCGCAAGCCGTTCGATCTGACCCTCGGCGCCGGCATGGTCATCCAGGGCTGGGACAAGGGCCTCGTCGGCCAGAAGGTCGGCAGCCGGGTCGAGCTGGTCATTCCGCCGGATCTCGGTTACGGAGCGCAGGGCCAGGGCGACATCAAGCCGAACGCCACGCTCGTCTTCGTCGTCGACGTTCTGAAGGCGACGCAGATCCCGGCGTCCGCCAAGGGCACCGAGGTCGCCCAGGACAACATCGACCTGCCGAAGGTCGGCACCAACACGGACGGCAAGGCCCCCAAGGTCACGATCCCCACCAAGAGCGACCCGCCGAAGAAGCTCGTCTCCAATTACGTCCTGGAGTCCAAGGGCGACGTCGTGAAGGACACCGACAGCGTCATCGTGAACTACGTCGGTCTGCTGTGGAAGGACGGCAAGACGTTCGACAGCACCTACACGGCGGGCAAGACGCAGACCTTCCCACTGGCCCAGGTCACCCTGAAGGGGCTCAAGAACGGTCTGGTCGGCAAGAAGATCGGCAGCCGCGTGCTCCTCGTCATCCCGCCGGACCAGGGGTTCGGCGACAAGGCACAGCAGACGATTCCGGCGAAGTCCACGCTGGTCTTTGCCGTGGACATCCTGGCGAAGATGTAAGACTGTCCCGGTTGCCCAGTTCATCAGTAAGAGGAGCAAGTCAGTGAGCATCGAGAAGCCCGAGATCGACTTCCCGGGTGGCGAGCCGCCGGCCGACCTGGAGATCAAGGACATCTGGGAAGGCGACGGCGCGGTGGCCAAGGCCGGCGCCACCGTCTCCGTCCACTACGTGGGCGTGGCCTTCTCCACCGGCGAGGAGTTCGACGCCTCCTGGAACCGCGGCACCCCGCTGCAGTTCCAGCTCGGTGCCGGCCAGGTCATCTCCGGCTGGGACCAGGGCGTGCAGGGCATGAAGGTCGGCGGCCGTCGCCAGCTGACCATCCCCGCGCACCTCGCGTACGGCGACCGCGGCGCCGGTGGCGGTCGTATCGCCCCCGGCGAGACCCTGATCTTCGTCTGCGACCTGGTCGCCGTCTGATCCGCACCCGTGCGCTACGAGGGCCCGTGCCTGGGGGCACGGGCCCTCGCTTTTGTCCGGACACCGCGGAGCGGTACGGTCGACGGTCGTAGAGCAAAACAGAAAGGGCGTCGATGGCGATTGCCAAGGCCGAGCGGCTGATGAACCTGGCTCTGTGTCTGCTGGGGACCCGGCGCCCGCTGAGCAAGCGCGAGCTGCGCGGCTCCATCGAGGCCTACCTGGAGGCCGGTTCCGACGACGCCTTCAACCGGATGTTCGAGCGCGACAAGGACGATCTGCGCGAGCTCGGTCTGGTCATCGAGACCGTGGAGAACCTGGACGGCGACACGGGATATCTCGCCCGCCGCGACAGCAACCGGCTGCCCCCGATCACGCTGGACGCCGAGGAGGCCGCAGCACTCGGACTGGCCGCCAAGGTGTGGCAGCAGGCGCGGCTGGCCGGTGCCGCCAGCGGAGCGCTGCAGAAGCTGCGGGCAGCGGGCATGCCGGAGGCCGAGGACGCGTACGAGGTGCACAGCGCCCTCGAACCCCGTATCCCCGTCCATGAGGCCGCGTTCGAGCCGTTGATGCTGGCTTGCCGGGACCGCCGCCCGGTGACCTTCGACTACCGCAAGGCCAACGCCGCCCGGCCCGAGCAGCGCCAGGTCGAGCCGTGGACGCTGGAGTGCTGGCGCGGCCACTGGTACCTGGCCGGCTGGGACCGGGACCGCGGCGCCGAACGGGTGTTCCGGCTCTCCCGGATCACCGGCCGGGTCCGCTCCCGGGCCGGGGCGTTCACCGTCGAGGTGCCCGACGTCGTGACCGTCCGCGAGACCGTCGAGAGCTGGGCGGGGGAGACGGCGACCCGGACCGCGCGGATCAGGCTGCGGGCCGGTGCCGGATACCCGCTGCGCTCGCGCGCCATATCGGTCCGGGAACTCGGGGACGGGTGGGACGAGTTGGAGATTCCGTACGGACACGGCCTGGACGCCTGGCTCGTCGAGTTCGGTCCGGACGTCGTCGTACAGGAACCCGCCGATCTGCGGGCCGATGTGGTGGACCGGCTGCGCGCCGTGGCCAAGGACTGAGGGGGACCGTATACATGGCCACGAACGCGATCGACCAGACCCGTCGGATGCTCTCCCTGGTGACATATCTGCGTGAGCGCCCCGGCGCGCACGTCCAGGACGTCGCCCGCGCCTTCGGGATCACCGAGGACGAGCTGATCTCCGACCTCGACGTGCTGCCCATGTGCGGTACGAGCTTCCGCGGCGGGGATCTGCTGGACATCGACACCGACGGCGACCGGATCTGGTGGCACAACCCGGACGATGTCGCGGAACCGCTGCGGCTCGCGGCCGACGAGGCGACGGCGCTCCTGGTCGCCGCCCGCGCGGTGGCCACGCTGCCGGGGCTGCGTGAGAGCGACCGGCAGGCGCTGCTGCGGGCCACCGCGAAGCTGGAGACCGCAGCCGGTGAGGTGGGGGCGGCGAGCTCGCGGCTTTCGGTCACCTTCGAGTCCGAGGGCGGTGTCTTCGCCGATGTCGACCGGGCGATCTCCGAGCGGCGCCGGCTCTGGCTGCGCTACTACTCGCCCGCGCGCGATGAACTCACCGAGCGCGAGGTGGACCCGATCCGGCTGTTCGCCGTGGGGCATACGTACATGGAGGCCTGGTGCAGGTCCTCCGAGGACCGGCGGACGTTCCGGCTCGACCGGGTCGCCGAGATCCGGCTGCTCGACGAGCCGGCCGCGCCGCCCGAGCTCGAACTGCGGGATCTGTCCGAAGGGCTCGTCCAGCCGGCGGCCGAGGACCCGGAGGTCGTGGTAGAGGTGGGCCCCGGCGGACGGTGGGTCGCCGAGTACTACCCGCACGACAGCGCACAGGAGCTGCCCGACGGCGGGCTGCGGATCACTCTGCGCACCCCCGATCCGGCCTCGCTGCGCAGGCTCGCGCTGCGACTGGGCCGGGAAGGCCGCATCGTCTCCCCGCCGGAACTGGCGCAGAGCGCACAGCAGGCGGCCCGTGCGGCGCTCGCTGCCTATGACGGACCGGCCTGAGCGGATTCCTGAGGGAGATATGCGCAATATGTCTGTGGTGTCAGGTGTTCCGACCGTGGTGGTGCCCGAATCTGTACGGTTCAAGGCCGCCTGCCCGGACTGCCGCGAGCGGTTCGAGCTGGCGGCGGGCGCCATCCGTCTCGCCGTGGGCGCGAGCCGCCGGACGACGTTCTACTCCTTCACCTGCCCGGAGTGCGGCACGGCCGTCCGTAAGCCCGCCGGAGAACGGATTGTTGAGCTCCTCACCAGTGGCGGGGTACGGACGCTGCGCCTCCACACCAGCCTTTAGAACTTCGGACACCTAGACACATTGAGGCTCTGCGCATGTTCTGGCCCATGCTCGCCATCGCCCTGGGATTTCTCGGGATCGCCGTTCTCGGCGTGCTGGCAGTCAAGGTCTTCATCGAGGCCCAGCGTCTGGGGAGTCAGGTGACGCGGACGACCCGGCGCATCAACCGGGCGGCGGAGGACCTGGAGCGGGCCGCGACGGATCTTGCCGCCACCGGTGACGCGTTGCGCTAGCCGTACCGCCCCACGATTGTGTGAGTCTGTGAACAGGGGCGATGGATCGGGGAGGGCGCAGCCTGCAGTTTCCCGGGTTCGGAGGGTACGCTGCTGAAGCGGCCCTGAGAGCGAGGCATGGGCCGTAATCGCAAGGACGCATGGGTATTGCCCTGCGTTTACTCCTGCGGGATACGATCGCTGACAGTACGACGATCGGACGTCCGTCCGACGTTCGATCCGCCCCACCCCTGCTGCCTCGGTGAGAAGGTACACGCATATGTTCGGAAGGCTCGGCGCTCCCGAGATCATCCTGATCCTCGTCGTCATTGTTCTGCTGTTCGGCGCGAAGAAGCTTCCTGACATGGCTCGCTCGCTCGGCAAGTCGGCCCGCATCCTCAAGAGCGAGGCCAAGGCCATGAAGTCCGAGGGCAGCCCGTCCGCCACCCCGGCCGAGCCGGCGAACGACGCCGCCCAGGACCAGGTCGCCCCGCGCACCATCAAGGCCGCTCCCGGTGACGTGACCAGTTCGCGTCCGGTCGCGGAGCCGACCGACTCGACCAAGCGCTGACAACCGGGCCGACGCAGGCGCCCTGATGGGTGACGGCCTGCTGCACGAGATGAGGACGTGGGTTGCTCAAGTCTGCCCGCAAGCAGGAGACGGACCCAGAGGGCCGCATGCCTCTGGTGGAGCACCTGCGTGAGCTGCGTAACCGGCTGGCGAAAGGCCTGCTGGCCGTCGTGGTGGTGACGATTGCTGCCGCCTTCTTCTATCGCGACATCATCGAGTTCTTCACGAATCCGATCCTGCAGGCAGTCGGCTGCGAGTCGAGTTTCGCGGAACTCGCGAAGCGTAGAGATGGCACTTGTGCGCGGATCGTCCTGAATGGTCTGCTCACGCCGTTCACGCTCGCTCTGAAGGTCTCCCTGATGGCTGGTGTGGCCTTCTCTTCGCCGGTATGGCTCTACCAGTTGTGGGCGTTTGTCGCTCCTGGGCTTCACAAGAAGGAAAAGAAGTACTCGCTCAGCTTCGTCGCGGCAGGATTCCCCCTCTTTCTGGGTGGTGGCTTTTTCGCCTACAAGACGTTGCCCACCATGGCTGCGGCGATGATCAGCTTGTCGCCGGCGGACCTGGACAACCAGTTGCCTCTGGATGACCTGCTGGATCTGATCACGCGGATGGTGGTCGTCTTCGGACTGTCCTTCGAGATGCCCCTGCTCCTGGTCCTGCTGAACCTCGGGGGTGTGCTGTCCGGCCGGCGAATGCTCGGTTGGTGGCGCGGAATGATCCTCGGCATCACGGTGTTCGCTGCCGTCGCGACTCCCAGCACCGAGCCGATCAGCATGCTTGCCCTGGCTGCCCCGATCTGGGTCCTGTACTTCGCAGCTGCGGTATTCGCTCTTGTCAACGATCGCAGGAAAGCTCGGATCGAAGCAGCGGGTCCCGGCGACGACGAGGCGTCGGAGCTGGACCTGACCCCCGAGGCCATCGATGAGATCGAACCGGTCTCGTCAGGCCGGTCGTTGCCCGCACAGGCGAGCCCGGACCGTGACCGGGTCAACGGTTACGACGACATCACCTGACCTTGTAAGGTCCCCCGGGTGACCAGCGAGATCACCCTTTTCGTCAATCCCACCGCAGGACGCGGCCGGGGCGCGCACGCCGCGCAGCCGGCCGCTTCCGCGTTGCGGGACGCCGGATTCTCCGTACGCACGGTTCTCGGCGTGGACGCCGACGACGCGCTGCGGCGGGCCCGTGAGGCCGTCGCCGGTGGTACCGGCGCGCTGATAGCGGTGGGCGGGGACGGCATGATGTCCCTCGCCCTGCAGGCCGTTGCCGGGACGACGACCCCGCTCGGGGTCGTCGCCGTGGGCACCGGAAACGACTTCGCCCGCGCGCTCGGGATGCCGATACGGGATCCGGCCGCCGCCGGACGGCTGGCCGCCGAGGCGCTCAAGGGCGGCACCCTTCGCGAGATCGACCTCGGACGGGTCGGTGAGCGGTGGTTCGGGTCCGTGCTCGCCTCCGGCTTCGACTCCCGGGTCAACGACCGCGGCAACCGGATGCGCTGGGTCGGCGGACGGTTCAAGTACGACCTCGCGATCCTCGCCGAACTCGCCGCTTTCAAGCCCATCCCGTACCGCATCAGGCTGGACGGCGGACCGGTCAGGGAGATCGAGGCGACGCTCATCGCCGTCGGCAACGGATCGACGTACGGCGGAGGTATGCGGATCTGCGCGGACGCCGTCATGAACGACGGGCTCTTCGACGTGACCGTCGTGGGGGACTGCAGCCGCACCACCCTGCTGAAGGTCTTCCCCCGCGTCTACAAGGGAACGCACCTCAGTCACCCCAAGGTCACCGTGCACAAGGCTTCCTCGATCGAGCTGGCCGCAGTCGGTGTCACCGCGTACGCGGACGGTGAACAGCTCGGGGCGCTGCCGCTCACCGCGACCTGTGTACCGGGTGCGGTGAGAGTGCTCGCGCCGGGTTCTCCCACGGGGATTTAAAGATCGCGTCACTGTCAGAGGTGGCGGGTAGGCTCGTAAGCAAGATGACAGAGGACCTCTCACCAGCTGAGCGATACCAGGCTTCTCGGATCCGTGCCGCCGAGCTGGCCACCGCACTTGCGCCCTTCCGCGAGATGTACGAGTTCGATCTGGACCCCTACCAGATCGAGGCCTGCGAGGCACTGGAGGCAGGCAAGGGGGTGCTGGTGGCCGCCCCGACCGGCTCGGGCAAGACCATCGTCGGCGAGTTCGCCGTGCACCTCGCCCTCGAACAGGGCCGCAAGTGCTTCTACACCACCCCGATCAAGGCCCTGTCCAACCAGAAGTTCGCCGATCTGGTCAAGCGCTACGGACCGGAGAAGGTCGGCCTGCTGACCGGTGACAACAGCATCAACGGCGATGCCCCGGTGGTCGTCATGACCACCGAAGTGCTGCGGAACATGCTGTACGCGGGCTCGCAGGCGCTGCGCGGCCTCGGCTATGTGGTGATGGACGAGGTGCATTACCTCTCCGACCGCTTCCGGGGCGCCGTCTGGGAGGAAGTGATCATTCACCTCCCCGACTCCGTGACGCTGGTGTCACTGTCGGCGACCGTGTCCAACGCCGAGGAGTTCGGTGACTGGCTGGACACCGTCCGCGGCGACACCCAGGTCATCGTCTCCGAGCACCGCCCCGTGCCGCTCTGGCAGCACGTGCTGGCAGGCCGCCGGATGTACGACCTCTTCGAGGAGGAGACCGACCACGGCGGCCGCGGAGCCGGACGCCGCGAGGTCAGCCCCGATCTGGTCCGGCTCGTCCGGATGGAGAACCAGCGGGCGTACAACCCGCGTGAACGCCGCCGCGGCAAGATGGTCCGCGAGGCGGACCGTGAGCGCGAACGGCGCCAGCGCAGCCGGATCTGGACCCCGGCCAGGCCCGAGGTCATCGACCGGCTGGATGCCGAAGGGCTGCTCCCCGCCATCACGTTCATCTTCAGCCGGGCCGGCTGCGAGGCCGCCGTACAGCAGTGTCTGCACGCCGGACTGCGGCTCAACGACGAGGACAAGCGCCGCCTGGTCCGCGAGATCGTCGAGGAGCGGACCGCATCCATCCCCGGCGAGGACCTCCATGTCCTGGGCTATTACGAGTGGCTCGAAGGGCTGGAGCGTGGCATCGCCGCGCACCACGCCGGCATGCTGCCCACGTTCAAGGAAGTCGTCGAGGAACTGTTCGTACGAGGGCTCGTCAAGGCCGTCTTCGCGACGGAGACCCTCGCTCTCGGCATCAACATGCCCGCACGCTCGGTCGTGTTGGAGAAGCTCGTCAAGTGGAACGGCGAACAGCACGCCGACATCACCCCGGGCGAGTACACCCAGCTGACCGGGCGGGCCGGACGGCGTGGGATCGACGTCGAAGGACATGCGGTGGTGCTGTGGCAGCGCGGCATGGATCCGGGGGCGCTGGCCGGACTCGCGGGTACGCGTACGTATCCGCTGCGGTCCAGCTTCCGGCCCTCGTACAACATGGCCGTGAACCTGGTGCAGCAGTTCGGGCGGCACCGCTCGCGCGAGCTGCTGGAGACCTCCTTCGCACAGTTCCAGGCAGACCGGTCGGTGGTCGGGATCTCCCGGCAGGTCCAGCGGAACGAAGAAGGACTGGAGGGTTACCGGGAGGGCATGACCTGCCACCTCGGTGACTTCGAGGAGTACGCGCGACTGCGCCGCGAACTCAAGGACCGGGAGACGGAGCTCGCCAAGCAGGGCGCGTCGCAGCGGCGGGCCGCGGCCGCGGCGTCCCTGGAGAAGCTCAAGCCCGGCGATGTCATCCATGTCCCCACCGGCAAGTTCGCCGGACTCGCACTGGTCCTCGACCCGGGGCTGCCCGCTGGACGGACCAATGGGCACGGGCACCGCGGGCTCGAATACCACGACGAGCCACGGCCGTTGGTGCTGACGGCCGAGCGGCAGGTGAAGAGGCTCGCCTCGATCGACTTCCCCGTTCCGGTGGAGGCCGTGGAGCGGATGCGGGTGCCGAAGTCGTTCAACCCGCGCTCGCCGCAGTCGCGCCGCGATCTGGCCTCCGCGCTGCGGACCAAGGCCGGGCACATAGTGCCGGAGCGGCACCGCAAGGGGCGGTCCGCCGCGGCCGACGACCGGGAGATCGCCCGCTACCGGGCGGAGTTGCGCGCGCATCCCTGCCACGGGTGCGACGAGCGTGAGGACCATGCACGATGGGCCGAGCGGTATCACCGGCTGCAGCGCGACACCAGGCAGCTGGAGCGGCGGATCGAGGGGCGGACGAACACGATCGCCCGCACTTTCGACCGGATCGTCGCACTGCTCACCGAGCTCGACTACCTGCGGGGCAATGAAGTCACCGAACACGGGCGGCGGCTTGCGCGGCTCTACGGCGAGCTGGATCTGCTGGCGAGCGAATGCCTGCGGGCCGGGGTGTGGGAGGGCCTGAACCCTGCCGAACTCGCAGCGTGCGTTTCGGCGTTGGTGTACGAGGCGCGGCAGGCCGATGACGCGGTGGCGCCGGAGCTGCCGTCGGGGCCCGCGAAGACCGCGATGGGCGAGATGGTTCATATCTGGGGCCGGCTGGATGCCCTGGAGGAGGAATTCAAGATCAACCAGGCGGAGGGGGTCGGGCAGCGGGAGCCCGATCTCGGGTTCGCCTGGGCGGTCTACATGTGGGCGTCGGGGCGGACGCTGGACGAGGTGCTGCGCGAGGCGGAGATGCCGGCGGGGGACTTCGTGCGGTGGTGCAAGCAGGTGATCGATGTGCTGGGGCAGATCGCGGCTGCGGCTCCGCGGGACGACAGCTCTGTGGCGCGCAGTGCGCGTAAGGCGGTGGAGGCGGTGTTGCGGGGGGTTGTGGCTTACAGCTCTGTGGGGTGAGGTTTGCGGGGTGCGGGGTGGTGCGCCTGCGGCGGGCTTGTCCCCTACCCGCCCCTTCCCGGAACCGGGGCTCTGCCCCGGACCCCGCTCCTCAGGCGCCGGACGGGCTGGAAGGGGGCCGGACGGGGTGGTGAAGCGCCGGGCCGACAGGAATGGGGCCTGGACGGGTTGCAAGGGCGCCGGACGGGTCGGGTTTGTCGGCCCGCCCGGCACCTCTTGGTATTACGGGGTTGTGCGGGCCGCGTCCCGCTTGGCCACTTCCTCGCGGACTATCGGGATGACGTGCCTTCCGAAGTCGATGGCGTCGTCCAGCAGGTCGTAGCCGCGGGCGGACAGGATTTCCACGCCCAGGTCGTAGTAGTCCAGCAGTGCCTGCGCCACCGTCTCCGGTGTTCCCACCAAGGCCGTCGAATTACCGGCGCCGCCCGTCTCCGCCGCGGTCGGTGTCCACAGTGCCCGGTCGTGGCGCTCGCCCTCGGCGGCCACTGCGAGGAGCCGTTGGGAGCCGGCGTTCTCCGGGCTGTTCAGCGGGTGACGGCGGCTCAGCGGTGCGCCTGCCTTGCGGGCCTTGATGCGTGACAGCGTTCGGTGAGCCTTTTCCCAGGCCAGTTCCTCGGTCGGTGCGATGATCGGCCGGAAGGCGACCTGGATCCTGGGGACGTCCGTACGACCGGCTGCCTTCGCCGCGGCCTTCACCGACGCGATCTGTTCCGCGGTCTGTGCCAGCGGTTCGCCCCACAGGCAGTAGATGTCGGCTTCGGCGCCCCCTGCCGCGTACGCAGCCGGTGAGGAACCCCCGAACGAGACCAGCGGATGCGGCTGCTGCACGGGGAAGGTGTCGCTCACGAAGTCGTTGAAGCGGTAGTGCGTACCCTCGTGATCGAAGGGTTCGTGCGACGTCCACGCCTTCTTGATGATCCGGATGGCCTCACGGGTGCGGGCGTACCGCTCGTTCTTGGTGAGGAAGTCGCCCTCGCGCTGCTGCTCGTGGTCATTGCCGCCGGTGATGAAGTGCACGGCGAGTCGGCCGTCGCTGATCCGGTCCAGGGTTGCGAAGGTCTTGGCCGCGAACGTCGGGTACGAGACGTTGGGGCGGTGCGCGACCAGGATCTGGAGCGTTTCGGTACGGGCCGCGATGTAGGCGGCGGCGGGGGACGGATCGGGGGAGCCGGAGCCGTAGGCGAACAGCACTCGGTCCCAGCCGTGGTCCTCGTGTGCGCGGGCCAGTTTGAGCGTGTACGTCTTGTCGAACGACGCCCCGGAGCGGGGTGTCACTTCGGAACCTTCATTGGTTGCTGCGATGCCGAGAAACTCGACGGGCATGGCGAAGCCTCATCTCGTGCTGCGGGGGAACCGGTCGTGTGAAGCGCTGACGTCGGAGCAGTCAGGAACAACACGAGGCGGACCACACTCGACCGAAGTCGATGTGGTCACGGGTGACCAGCCGCAGCTGAGGGCGCATCTGCTCAGTGGAACAGGCGTGTTGGTGCCGAGTCAACTGTTTCTGGGATCAACGACCGAGGTACGCGCGCCAACCGCCGTGCGATGTGACGGCCGGGGCCGCGAGCCGGATCTCGCCGTCCGGGCCCGCGGCGGCCGCACCCTCCTCACCCGGACCCGCTGCCCGCACCCGCGCGAGGCGGCGGGCGAGAGCGAGGCCGCGGGCATCCGCACCAACTTCCTTATCCCCGACGTCCTCTCGCTCGGTATCGTCGGCGGATCCCTGGTGTCGGCCGACGGCGAGACGGGCCCCCGCTCGGTCGGCTTCCGGCTCACCGAGGAGGCGCTCGTCTTCGGCGGCAGCACCCTGACGGCGACCGATCTCGCGGTCGCGGCGGGCCGCGCCGACATCGGCGACCGCTCGCGAGTCGCCCACCTGGACCGTGAGTTCACCGCCCGCGCCCTCGACCGGATCGCCGAGCGGCTGGCCGAGACCGTCGACCGGGTGCGCACCTCGGCCGGACCGCTGCCGGTCGTCGCGGTGGGCGGCGGCAGTGTGCTGGTGCGGTCGGCCCTGCCCGGCTTCGACGATGTGCGCCGCCCCGGCCACTTCGACGTCGCCAACGCCGTGGGCGCCGCCATCGCCCAGGTCGGCGGGGAGGCGGACCGGGTCTTCCAGGTCCCCGAGGGGCGCAGGGACTCCGTACTCGCCGAGGCCCGCGAGGAGGCCGTGGGCCGGGCCGAGAGCGCCGGCGCCAGGCCCGGCACGGTCCGCATCGTGGATGTGGAGGAGGTCCCGCTCGCCTATCTGCCGGGCGGCGCAACCCGTATCCGGGTCAAGGCGGTCGGCGACCTCGACCTGAACGGCATCGGCAGCACCCACGCCCCGGCCGGGGCGCCCGACACCCATGGAGCAGCGTCACATGCGTGAGATCAACCTCGACAATCTGGACGACATCGCGCGCGGCGCGGGCATCCTGGGCACCGGCGGGGGCGGCGACCCGTACATCGGCAAGCTGCTGGCCCGCGAGGCCATCCGCAAGCACGGTCCGGTCCGGCTCGTCGCCTCCGACGAGGTGCCGGCCGACGCGACCGTCGTACCCGTTTCGGGGATGGGCGCGCCGACGGTGCTGCTGGAACGTGTCCCGGCCGGTGGCGAGGAAGTGGCCGCCCTGCGCGCCCTGGAGAAGCGCATCGGCCGACCCGCCACCCACATCGCGCCGATCGAGGTCGGCGGCGTCAACTCGATGCTGCCCATCGCCTGCGCCGCCGAGGCGGGGCTGCCGCTGGTCGACGGCGACGCCATGGGCCGCGGGTTTCCCGAGGCGCAGATGGTGCTGCCCGGCCTGATCGGAGTGGCCAACACGCCGATGGCGCTCGCCGAGGACAAGGGCAACAGCATCATCGTCGACGCCGTCTCCAACCACACCGCCGAGCGCATCGCCCGGGCCGACTGCGTGCAGCTCGGCTGTCAGATCTCCAGCGCCGACACCGTGATGCGGGGGGCCAGCTCGCCGACGGTCTCGTCCCCGCCACGCTGACGCTCGCCGAACGGCTCGGCGCGGCCGTCCGCGAGGCGCGCGCGGCGCACGCCGACCCGGTGCACGCGGCCCGCACCATGCTGTCCGGCACCCATCCGCTGACCGTCAAGGTCGTCGACGTCAGCCGCCGCACCCACGGCGGCTTCGCCCGGGGCGGCGCCCGTATCGAGGGCATCGGCGACGAAGCGGGCCGGGGCCTGGAACTCGGTTTCCAGAACGAGCATCTGCTCGCCACCCGCGACGGCGAGACGGTCGCCACCACGCCCGACCTCATCTGCGTGCTGCACACCGACACCGGTGACCCGGTGACGACGGAGGGCCTGCGCTACGTCCTGCGGGTCAGCGTCCTCGCGGCCCCCTGCGACCCGCGTTGGACCACACCGGGCGGCCTGGCCCTCGCCGGGCCGCGGTACTTCGGGTACGACGCTGACTATCTGCCGTTCCGGCAGGTCTGATACGCAGCACCGGGCCGACAGCCCTCGGCCGGTCCGCTTCACGCGGACCGGCCGAGGTTCCCTGTCTCAGACCGAGCGCTTGCCGCTCTTCATCGACACCCCTACGCAGACCAACCCCAGCAGCACGGTCAGTCCGCCGATGATGACGTTGTTGAGGATGATGCCCAGGCCGGGGCCGCTGCCGACGACCCACGTCGAGGCGATCAACCAGGCGCCCATGGCGCATATGGCCCAGCTCATGCCGTACATCCGCTCCGGCATGACGGTGAACCCGAGGCCCAGCACGGCGATCGCGATACCCATGATCAGGTTGTTCGTCATGAGTGCGGGCTGACTCGCCGTGAAGTGGAGCACCCAGGGCGAGATGGCGCAGTAGAGACCGATGAGGAACACCGGTGCGTCCACCAGGGCCACATCACGCCCGCCGAGCATTCGGGTGTAGCGATCGCGCATTTCGGAAATATCGGGGTGACTGGCCATGTCACGGCCGGTGTGCGAGACGTTTGACATGGGTTCGTCTCCTTCGCTGTCGCAGACCTGAACGGCGCCTTTGTGTGCAGAATGGCCTGTTATGGATATTCTGCTCTTATCTCGCCCTTATCTGTAGATTCAAGGCGTGCGGATATCCGTGGGAACCGCACCGCATGGGTCACCGTCCAGTCGCCGGGCCAGGGCCGGCAGAACGGGCGTCCGCAGCACACGGTCCCCGTACCCCGGCAGCGGCACGTGCAGGGGCTCACCGGCTCAGGGCACGTCGATCACCACCGAGTGCCAGCCGGTCGCACCGTTGGGCACGGTGCCCACGCGATCGCCGGTCTGGGTGGCTCCGGTTCCGTCGGTGGCGCGAACCTCAAGGGTGTGCCGGCCCGATGCGGCGGGCCACTCCCACACCCACTGGCGCCAGGTGTCCTGGGTGTCCGCGGCAGCCAGCCGTGCCGTGTGCCACACCCCGCCGTCCACCCGGACCTCAACTCGGGAGATACCGCGGTGCTGGGCCCAGGCCACCCCGGCCACCGGCACGATGCCGGCCTTCGGGGAGGCGAACGGACCGGGGGTGTCGATCCGCGACTCGGTCTTGACCGGTGCCTCCTGGGCCCAGCTCCGTTTGACCCAGTAGGCGTCGTACGCATCGAACGTGGTGAGTTCGATGTCCTTGATCCACTTGCACGCGGACACGTATCCGTACAGGCCGGGAACGACCATCCGGACCGGGAAGCCGTGCTCGAAGGGCAGTGGCTCGCCGTTCATGCCGAAAGCGAGCATCGCGTCGCGCCCGTCCATGACCGTCTCGACCGGTGTGCCGATCGTCATGCCGTCGACGGAACGCGCCACGATCTGGTCGGCGGGGCCGCCCTTCGACGGCGGGCGCACCCCGGCATCGCGCAACAGATCGGCCAGTCGTACGCCGAGCCACCTGGCGTTGCCGACGTAAGGTCCGCCGACCTCGTTGGACACGCAGGTCAACGTGATGTCGCGCTCGATGACCTCCCTTCGCAGCAGGTCGTGGAAGCCGACAGTGACGGGCCGTGCCACACCCCTCCCATGGATCTTCAGCTGCCATGTGCCGGCATCGACGCGTGGCACGACCAGAGCCGTATCCACCCGGTAGAAGTCCTTGTTCGGGGTGATGAACGAGCTCAGCCCCCGGATCCTCAGATCGGCGCCCGCCGGGACCGCCGGTGCGGCGGAATGCGGTACCGGGAGGACCAGGTCATGACGCGAAGCGGAGGCTCCGGCCTGGACGGAGGACGTGAGCCGCCGCCCCAGGAGTCCCGCGCCGGCGGAGGCCACCGCCGCGGTGGTGGCCGCGACCACGAAGCCACGGCGGTCGAAGATGCCGTTCGCCTCTTCGTCACCCGCCCCGGCCGCGGGAGAGGGGCGAAGAGCCGGTGCGAGCCGTCCGACCAGGAGATACAGCACTCCTACGGCCACCACGGCACCCATCACCGAAGGCAGCGCGTCGGCAGGCACGCCCTCCGGACGCCCTGCCGCCGCCACTGCCCCGACCAGACCGAAGACCAGGACGGCAGCTGAACCGAGCCGCCGGTGCCGCAGCGCCAGCACCCCGACCGCCATGGCGAAGAGCGCCAGGAGGATCAGGATCCCGAGCTGGAGCACCAGCTTGTCGGCGGTGCCGAAGTTACGTACGGCGAAGTCCCTCACGGCGGGGGGAGTGCGGTCGATCACCGCACCGCCCACTGCCGTGACCGGGCCTGCCTCGGGACGTACGAGGGCCGCGGCCAGCTCGGCGACCGCCAAGGCGCAGAACCCGGCGATCAGACCGCTGAGCGCGGCGAGGGCGGCGCGCGCCCGGCCCGATCGCCGGGACCAAGTGGCCCCGGTTCGCTGCGAATCGTCTCGATCTTCACTCACAACGAGGATTCGTCGCCCTGCGCCGGCCGGATTGGTCTGTCACTCGATCAGGTGCGAGTTACCGGCCGATCCGGGACGGCACCTGTGACGAGTCACAGCCGAGAGGCATCCGGGAGCCCCCGGAGACGGAAGGCGGTCCGGTCGCGGCAGCGGTGATGCCGGTGGCACCGCCGCTGATGAGCTTCCTGCTGATCGGTCGCGCCGTCAGTCCAGGCCGCGTGCCCGTTCGAATCGGGCCCGTGCCTCTGCCAGGTCGACGAGCGGATCCGGGTAGTCGATCGCGGCCCGGCGCGGACCGGCCAGTTTCCATGGCTCATGGATCTCGCCGTCCGACAGTTCCGCAAGCTCCGGCACCCAGCGGCGCACGTAGGCGCCGCGCGGATCGAACCGCTTGCCCTGGACCACCGGGTTCAGGACCCGGTTGGGGCGGGTGTCGGTTCCGGTACCCGCCATCCACTGCCAGTTGAGCTGATTGTTCGCCAGGTCGCCGTCGACCAGCAGGTCCAGGAAGTGCCGGGCACCCACCCGCCAGTCCGCGTACAGCGTCTTGGTGAGGAAGCAGGCCGCGAGCATCCGGCCCCGGTTGTGCATCCAGCCCTCGTACGCCAGCTGTCGCATCGCCGCGTCGACCAGCGGATAGCCTGTGCGCCCCGCGCGCCAGGCCTCGACCTCGTCCTCGTCGGACCGCCAGCGGTCGTGCCGCGTGCGGTAGTCCTCCCAGGCGGCGTCCGGCCGTGCGGCGAGCACCTGGTGATGGAAGTCCCGCCACGCCAGCTGCCGTACAAACGCGTCGGCGCCCGGTCCGCCCCGCTGCCTCGCCCGGTTGATCACTTCGGCCGCCGAGAGACAGCCGAAGTGGAGGTACGGGGAGAGCCTGGAGGTCGCGTCACCGGCCAGATCGTCGTGACCGCTCTCGTAGTCGGCCAGGGGGCCGTGCAGCCAGGACGACAGCAGCCGGCGTCCGGCCGACTCGCCGCCCCTGGCGAGCCCGGGGGAGGCCCCGGTCACCTCCGCCCGTTCCGGCAACGGCCCGGACTTCACGCCGTCCGGCAGCCGCACCGCGCGTGGCGCGGTCAGTGTTCCCCGTACTCCCGCCGCCTCCCAGTGGCGGAAGTACGGGGTGAACACCGCGTAGTGATCACGGCCCGCCGGGACGATCCGGCCCGGGGCGAGCGCGGTGACCACTGCGTCGTGGACGTGCAGGGCGCAGCCGACAGCTGCCAGAGCCGTACGCAGCCGCGCCTCGCGACGCATCGCGTACCCGCTCACCCCGCCGGCGATGTGCAGGCTCCGCGCGCCGGTCTCCACGGCCACGGCATGGGCGGCGGCCACCACGTCGGCGTCCCGGACGACGAGTCGTCCGCCTCGGCGGCGCAGCCCCGCGTCGAGGTCGGCGAGGCAGTCCGCGAGGAACGCCCGCCGGTTCGGCGCGTCGAAGCCGGCCCGGTGGATGCCCTTGTCGCGCACGAACAGCGGAACGACGGCATCCGCGTCCCGCACCGCGGCCTGCAGCACCGGGTTGTCGTGCACCCGCAGGTCGGAGGTGAACAGTGCCACGGAGACAGTCATGGGGGTGTGCCCTTCGGTGTCGGTCATGCCGTCCCCGCGCAACGGGTTGTCACGGCTCTGCCCGGCGAACGCGGTCTGCCGGACGAGTCCGCCCGGTGGACCGGCCCCGGTCATGCTGCCGGAAAGTTCATCAGCGTCAGCGGCACGGACGTCGGCTGCGCGGAGCCACCGGCCGGTTCCACTGTCACGGCTCTGCCCGGCGAACGCGGTCTGCCGGACGAGTCCGCCCGGTGGACCGGCCCCGGTCATGCTGCCGGAAAGTTCATCAGCGTCAGCGG